>CAZRMN010000051.1:0-1521 GCA_964601215.1 uncultured archaeon | reverse complement strand
TTTTGAAAATTTTTTTGGAAGAAGCCCTTGTATCATATCCTATACAAATACTTTCACTCCCTTTCAAAAAGGTTCCCACAGCTTTTCCAAGCCTTAAAACTATTTCATCAGTTAAATCCTTTCCGTATATGCCGCGAATGTCATAAGCCCTAAAAATACTCATTGATATTTAATTTATTTTTCAAAATATAATAGTAATTCATGAAGTTTGTGAAAAAAAGATATAAAACCAAACTAAAGAACCCCTTCTTGAATTTTTCAATTGATGAACAAGAAATTGAAATAAGAAAAGACCCTTTAACGGGTAAGATTTGCAGGCTAAACGTGAATAGAATTAGAAGAGCTCGTCCTGGTTTAGAAAAGGATGGAAAGTTTTTTAAAGCTACAGTTAAAAACTCGGAAAAGAACTGCCCTTTTTGTGCCGATAAAATTTTTAAGCTAACTCCAAAGTTTGTTGGAATGAAAGAAAGGTTTATTTTAAAAGATTCTGTTCTTTTTCCAAATTTATATCCTTTTAGTTTTTATCATGCAGTAGTTGTTTTTACTTCTAAAAAACATTTTTTAAGCTTGGAAGAATTAACTCCTAAGTTGTTGTTTAGTTCTTTAAAAAACAGCTTAAACTTCTTTAAAGAAGCAAACCATAAAAAACAAAAATTCAAGTATCCGAGTATAAACTTCAACTACATGCCACCTGCTGGCGCTTCTATAGTTCATCCTCACTTCCAAATAGTTTTAGATGATAAGCCAACTCCTTTTACTGATTTGTTAATTAAAAAAAGTTTAGCTTATTATAAAACACATAATTCAAATTTTTGGTTCGATTTGATTAAGGAAGAAAAGAAAAACAAAGAAAGGTTTATAGGAAGAACAGGATGTTTTTATTGGATTGCTGATTTTGCTCCCTTAAAGGATAATCAAGTGTCTGGAATAATCTCAAAAAAAGTTTCTTGTGTTACTGAATTGAAAGATAAACAACTTAAGGATTTATCCTTAGGTTTATCAAAAGTTTTTAAAAAGTTTTGGTTAAAAGGAATAAAAAGTTTAAATTTAGCATTATTTTCTGGTCCTATGGGTAAAGACATAAGCGATTACTTTTGCGTAAATTTAAAAATTATTTCTAGGCCAAGATTAACCCAAAGTTATGTTAGTGATATCGGCTTCATGGAACTTTTGCATTCAGAACCAGTGATAGATACTCTACCAGAAGAACTTGCAAAAAGCTTAAGATTTAGTTAAAAGAAATAATTTTTATGAAATTAGGTTTTTTTGTATGGGAATTTTATCCTAAGCTTGTTGGTGGCCTAGGAACTTATGCAATAGAAATAACCAAAAAGTTTGAAGAGTTAGGACATGAAGTTTCTGTTTTTACTTTGAACGACGGCTCTTTGCCTACAAGAGAAGAATGGAATGGAATAGAAATTCATCGCCCCTTAATACTAGATGCAAGCGACATTTTTCCATTTTTTGTTGTTGAAGATTTAAGAAGGTGGGGTAAGAATATTAAACTTTTTTCAGACATTT
>CAZRMN010000050.1:0-2094 GCA_964601215.1 uncultured archaeon | reverse complement strand
GGATATTCTCCGAATTGTGTTAAGACCATAGGACCGTAAAAAGTTTGAACTCTAGAAATTTTATAGAACGCTAAATGTAAGACTGTTATGTCTGAGAATCCAACAAAAATTTTTGGATTTTTTCTAAAAGCTTTAAAATTTATATACTTCAACAATTGAATTGAACAATTACCACCAATCGTAGCAATAATAGCTTTAACACTTTTGTCACGGATCATTTGATTTATGTCTTCAGCCCTCTCTTCAGGTTCACCAGCTATATAACCCACTTTCCATAAGTTTTTTCCTAGCTTTAACTTAAAACCCTGACTTTCAAACCATTTTATCGCTCTCTTTACTCTATATTTGAAAACGCCGGCCAGTCCAGCAGATGGTGATACAAATCCTATCGTATCGTTCATTTTCAAACGTGGAGGTTTTAAAATATGCATATGTTAAAATGAGAGATAAAAGAAATAAATACTTTCCTTAATTCTTGAAAACATGTAGAAACAAGTTCAACCTTTGTAGAGACATAAAGAGGAATAGATAGCTTTCTCTCAAAGATTTAAATTTAACTAAGCTTTAATTTTAATATTAAAGTGATGCCATGGTAAAAAGAACTGGACCAACAAACCCATACTTAAAGCAGTTAATAGAAACACTAAAGAAAAAATCTTTTGAACTCAAAGCTCCAATCTGGAAAGCAATAGCCAAAAAACTAGAAAAACCAAGAAGAAAAAAAGTTGAAGTGAACCTTTCAAAAATAGAAAGATTTGCGGAAAAGAATGAAACGATTATTGTGCCTGGAGTAGTTTTGGGTGCAGGCAAACTAACCAAACCAGTTAGAATTGCTGCCTGGAGGTTTAGCGATAGTGCGAGAAAAAAAATTGAATTAGCAAAAGGAAAATGTTTAAGTATTGAAGATTTATTAAAAGAAAATCCAAAAGGAAGTAAAGTAAAAATCCTAACGTGAGTGGAATGATAGTATACGATGCGACAAATCAAATTTTAGGAAGATTAGCTTCAGTAATAGCCAAAAAACTTCTAGAAGGAGAAAGGGTTTTTGTTGTAAATTGTGAAAAGGCTGTAATTTCTGGAGATCCAAAATACACTTTAAAAAAATACTTGGAAAAAATCCATCGAGGTGACCCAAAGCACGGGCCATTCTTCCCAAAAACTCCTGATGGAATTTTCAGGAGAACTGTAAGAGGAATGTTACCCTGGCACAAACCAAAGGGAAGAAAGGCTTTCAAAAACCTAAGAGTTTTTATCGGTTTACCAGAAGAATTTAAGGATAAAAAGCTAGAAAGAGTAAAAGAAGCAGATGCAAAAAAACTCAAGTGTAAGTATATAACTTTAGAAGACCTTTCGATTCAACTAGGGGCGAAGAAAAGATGGTAAAAAAGAAAAAACCTGAAATTGTAATTTCGGTAGGAAAAAGGAAAAGTTCTGTAGCGAGAGCAAAAATAGTAGCTGGTTCAGGAAAAGTTAGAATTAATTCTAAACCTTTAGAATTATGGGGGACTGAACTTTTAAGGATGAAGATAATGGAACCCTTAGTTCTGGCTGGTGACCTAACAAAAAAAGTTGATATAGAGGTTAATGTGAATGGTGGAGGGGTGACAGGTCAGACTGATGCAACAAGAACAGCTATAGCAAAAGGATTGGTTGAGTTTTTTAAAAGCAAGGAACTAAAGCAAAAGTTTCTTCAATATGATAGAAATTTGCTTGTTTCAGACATGAGAAGAGCTGAACCTAGAAAGCCATCAAGAAGTAGAAAAGGAAGCCGAAGGCACAAGCAGCGTAGCAAGAGATGATTAAAGACTTTCATATTACAACTCAAATAAGTTGTAAATTTTTATATATACTATTTTTGAATCTAAACTTCTATGGAATTGTTGGAACTAATCAATGGAACTTTACTTGGAGATGCTTGTATAAAATTTGATAATTACAAATATAAAAAATATTTTTGTTACAAATTAACTAGTAAGGATAGAAAATTCATAGAATGGTTCAAAATGCTATTCCAAAAATTTAACATAACTTGTTGGATTACTCGAGATAATAAAGTTGCAAATACATTTGCATTATACTTTTACATTAATAGTT
>CAZRMN010000049.1:0-2523 GCA_964601215.1 uncultured archaeon | reverse complement strand
GAATTCATAAGAAGAGTTAAAGCTATGGGCTATTCGGTTGCTCTTGAAACTAATGGAACAAATTTTGAAATGCTTAAAAATTTGATAGAAGAAAAGCTAGTAGATTACATGGAGTTGGACGTTAAAAACAGATTAGATTTTGAAAAGTACAACTTAACTGTTGGTGGAGTTTTAACTGAAGAAATGTTTGAAAACGTTAAAAAATCAATTAAACTTTTGTTGGAAGGAAAAATAGCTTACGAATTTAGAACCACAGTAGTGAAAGAATTTCATACAGTTGAGGATATAGTTGAAATCGCTAAAGCTATCAAAGGTGCTAAAGTATATTATTTACAGAATTTTAGAGCCGATGTAGAGGTAATTGGAGGAAAGAGGTTTACACCTATGGACGAAGAAATACTGAAGGAGATTGTTAAAAAGGCAAGTAACTTTATAAGAGTTGTGAAGAGATGAGGAGATGCTCGTCCCTTCTGATGAAGAAACAGTAAAAAAGATTTTAAACTTTGTGCTGGAAAAGTATCTAGATAAAATAAACATCTCTCTTATGAAAGCTTTCCCGAGTCTCTAAGAAATTTGAGTGAAGTGTTATTAGAACTCAGCGACCATGAAAGAAAGACTTTTAAAGCCGTAGTCCAACTCAGAAAAGCTACTGCTAGAGATGTAGCATCAATAACAAAGCACGCAAGAGCAGTAGAATCGAATTATTTAAATCAACTTTTAGGAGAGGATATTTAGAAAGAGAACTCAAAGGGAAGCAAGTATATTATCGAGTTTCAGAAAAGTATCAAGACCTTCTATAGCTGCAAGTTTTTTAGTCAGTTAGCTTAAAATAATAAACATGAAAATTCTAAAAATAAGAAAGGATTGTATGAATTTTGCTAGGAAGGCTGGTTTGAAGTTGCTTAAAGATTTCAGAAGAGTGAAACGATACTCTACTCGAGAGCATAGTAAAGCTGTAAGAACAATTTATGATAAAACTTCTGAAATTTTAATCAAAAAATCGATTCAAGCTAATTATCCTAATCATAGCATACTATCAGAAGAAACTGGCTATATGGAAAAAGACCCTAATTTTCTGTGGATAGTTGACCCTTTAGATGGAAGCGGAAATTTTGTAAATGGTAATCCTTTCTTTTCTGTTTCCATAGCTTTTATGCAAAATCAAAAGCTTGAAGTTGGCGCAATCTATTTTCCAGTTTTAAATGAACTATTCTTTGCTCAAAAAAATAAAGGAGCTTTCTTGAACGGAAGAAAAATAAAGGTATCAAAAGTTAAAAGTTTAGAAAAAAGTTATTTGGTTACTTGTGAAGGAGGAGAAAAAAGTAAAAAAAGAAAAGCAAAACTTTATTCAATTCTAGCTTCTAAGGCAATTGACATAAGAAAGCTTGGTTCAGGAAGTTTAGAGTGCGCTTGGGTTGCTTCTGGAAGAGCAGACGCTTACATAACTTTTAAAATTCCTCCTTGGGATGTTGCTGCAGGGATTTTACTTGTAAAAGAAGCTGGTGGTAGTATTAGTGATTTTAAAGGAAATGAATGGAAGTTAAGAAAAACCGATTTGATAGTTTCCAACGGAAAAATACATGAAAAAATTTTAAAACTTGTGAAGAACCTTTAATTGCTCTTTTGCTACTGGCTGTAACTTTACTTTTATTTTATTCAAATCAAACCATCTAACTTCAGAAACATCACTTCCAGCTTTTAGTTTTCCTTTAATGATTTTACACCTAAAAGCAAGAACTAGATGATGATGGTTATCGTGAAATTCTTGAGCAATATGACAGACTTCTAAAGGTTTAATTTTTAAATTAGTTTCTTCCTTTACCTCTCTTTTCAAAGCCTTTTCAAGAGTTTCTCCAGGCTTTACTTTTCCAGTTGGAACTCCCCAATAGTTAGGAAAAGACTTTTTTGTTTTCTTTCTTTTTACTAACAAAACTTTCTTACCTTTTTGAATGAGCGCACTAACAACTATTGAAATTTTCTTCGGTTTTTTAACATTTCTTTTAACAATACAAATTTTCATGAATTCACTTTTTTTGGTATAATACTTCTTAATCTTTTAAAAGCTTCTAGTTTTTCTTTTTTGTTTAGTTCAGTTTGTTTTAAAACTTCATCTAAAAACCTTATAGATTCGTCCATAGCTTTTCTATCTATAGGCCGAGGTACTCTGTCCTTACCGCCATAGGCAAATGAAAATCTTACTGGGTCACGCCAGGAAGGAGGAGAACCATAAATTATTTCTGAAACTAAAGCTAATCCTCTAACAGTTGCTGGACCAATTCCCTTAAGGCTAATTAATTCTTCGTAATTTTTTGGTTGGAAATCATAAGCTTCTTTTAAAGCATTCCAGTTAACATTTTTAGGCATTTTTAAAACTCGAACAACAAGTTTTTTTTCACTTTTTCCAGACAAAAATTCTTTCAAACTTTTTTGATAAACAGGTCTTAAAGAAAGTAAGTCATTTTTAATTCTTTTTGGACCTTCTTTTACCAAATCGACACACACTTTTCTTGCTTCTTTACTTTC
>CAZRMN010000048.1:0-2533 GCA_964601215.1 uncultured archaeon | reverse complement strand
CGGCATCAATAAAAATATCGGAATGAGCCAGATTTTTCTGAACCTAAAATCTAAACCTCTTTTAAGTAGTTTTTTTATTCCATTCCGCCCTTCGTTTATGTATGTAAGAAGAAAGGCAGCTACGGTAGGTCCGAATGGAGCTACATATAAGTGGAAACCCCATAGAACTTCAGGCATCCAAAGTAGCCATGACCAGGCAAAAACAATTACAAAAAATAGACACAGATTTCGGTTTTTGGATTTATTTTTTTTGTCACTACAAATCTCCTTTTCATATTTTGCGATTTCACTTAACTACTAAAGATTAAGTCGAGCGAATATTTATAGTAACATCATAAGGTATAGCACAAAAAGACTTCTTTTACCAAAAGAAAGATATGAATTGATAGGCAAATTCATCCAGGAAATAAAATTAAGAGGTGGAAATCTTACATTTCAATAGTAAAGAACTTCTTAAACTCCAAAACTTCTTCAATATATTAAAAATTCATAATAGGTTGACTAAAAATTTGAATATGGAACTAGCTATTTGCCCTGTTTGCAAGAAGCAAAGTTTATTACTCTCTATGAGAACAGAAGAAATTCCTTACTTCGGAAAAATAATAATTTTAACTACTAGATGCGAAAATTGTAAATTTAAGCATGCAGATGTTTTTACAGTTGAAATAAAAGAACCTTTAAGTTATAAAATAAGAGTTGAACGCGAAGAAGATTTGAACACAAAAGTTATTAGGTCTTCTTCCGGAACGATTATAATCCCTGAACTGGGAATTAAAATAGAACCTGGAACTCATGCTCACGGATTTATTACAAATGTTGAGGGGATTTTAGAAAGAATAGAAAAAGTTCTAAAGTTTCAACTTAAAACTCAAAAGGGAAAAAAGCTAAGAAAAGTGAAAGAGTTGTTAGCTAAAGTAGAAAAGATGAGAAATGGAAAATTAGGATTTACTTTAATATTAAAAGATCCTTTTGGGAATTCTGGAATAATTTCTAAAAAAGCGAAGAAAAGAAGGTTGAGTAAGAGAGAATTAAAAAACTTGAAAACAGGATTAATAATCCTTGAAATGACTAAGAAATAATCATTTTTCCTTTTCTTTCTTCTCTTTTTCTTTTAAAACTCTAGCTAGATCGCGAATTAGTTTTCTCACGTATTCTCTCATCTCGTAAACTTCTTTATCAGGAATCTCATTAATTTTTTTCTCATCTGCTTTTTTCTTTAGTTCCTCAATTCTCTTCCAGATATCCCAGTAATAGCTTTCTATAAGCTTTTTATCTATAAACTCTTTTTTAAAAGCTAAAGGAACTTCTTCTTTTTTCTCTGGCATTTTCTTTAAAGTTTTTAAAGCAGTTATCGCAGCCTTGTGCAAAACTTCATGTGTTCTTTCCAAAATTTTTTCTCTTTTTCTTATTTCTAAAGCATTGAGCAAGCTAAACATTTTGTTTACAAATTTTTCTGCTTTATCGATCCATTCGTCCACAAAAGCTCCGCTTACATCCATTAATTCTTTGTGTTCAATTTTCTTTCTTATTTCTATTATCTCTTTTAACCATTCTGCATACTCAGGTTCAAGAATTCCTGGCTCAACTAAAAACTTTTTTACATCTTCGTAAGCTTTCGAGGGAACAGGAGGTGCTAATCCCATAAACATCAAAACTGCTTGTGCTGTGTTAAGCATAGCATAGTAACAATCTTCAGCAAGCATTAGTAGCTTTACAGTTTTTGCACGCATGAGCTTTTTCGGTGCACCTTCCATGTAACTTTCTATGGCTTCTCTGGTTGCAGGTATTCTACCCATTTCTAATAGTTTTTTTATGGGAGCGAAAAAACCTGTATCATAAATCGGAACTCCCTCTTTAATAAAATTATAAATTATTGGATGACATACACGAGCATAATCCCAAAACTCTGTTAAACTATAGCTAGGCTGAACAGAAATTTTATCAGAAATCTTCTTTGCAATTTTTTCCATATCTTCATCAATTTTTTCTTGCAATTCTGGTGTGAGTTTGAAAGAAGTATCATCTAAAACAACAAAAACATCTATGTCGCTCTTTGGTTTGAATTCTTCCCTTGCTACGCTTCCCATCATTACTATACATTTCACATACTTTCCATATTTCTCAAGAACTTTTTTTGCAAATTCCTTAACTTCTTCAAGTCTTTTTTCCTTAGTTTCCGCTTCTTCCTTCTTCTTTTTCTTCTTTTTTGCCATATTAATCTCCGGTTATTTCTTTTGGCAAAAGCTTTTTCATTCTATCGATTATTTCTTTTGAGAGTTTTAATGCCTTTTCTAGATGAGAAGTTTCAACTTCCTTTATCACTTTATGGTCTATATCCTTCCATAGTTTATCAAGCTCTTTAAACTTACCTATGTATTCTTTCTCAAGTTTTCCTTCTTTTACTAGTTTTTCTAAAAACTCTGGTATTTTTTTCTGATCTGGTTGTGCTTTATAATAGTGCATTATAACCGCTTGGCACGCATCAGTAGCAGAGTATCTTAAGTCAAAAATCATAGATTTCATATCAATTTTA
>CAZRMN010000047.1:0-2801 GCA_964601215.1 uncultured archaeon | reverse complement strand
CAAATGCAATTCCTTCCTTACAAAAATCTTCTATAGTTAAAGCAGCGGCTGGAGTTTCTACCATGATACCAATTCCACATTTTTCGGGTAAACCAACTTCTTTTGCTATTTCTCTCGCTTTTCTAAATTCTTCAACTGAAATTATAAACGGAAGCATTATGTGTATGTTATCCAAACCCTCTTCATGTAGCCTTTTCACAGCTTCAAACTCAGCTTTTAATAACTCAGGTTCATCTAAGCTTCTTCTAATTCCATGCCATCCTAGCATAGGATTATCTTCTTTTGGTTCTTCTTCTCCTCCTTCCAAATGTCTTAGCTCATCTGTTCTTGCATCCAAAGTTCTTACCCAAACTGGTTTTGAGTAAAAAGCTTTTGCTATAGGCCTTATACCATCTAACAAAATTTTTATGTACTCTTCTCTTTTTCCCTCTCTTATAAGTTTTGCAGGATGCTTTCCAAATTGTAAAATCATGTGTTCAATCCTAAGCAAACCAACGCCATCAACAAGCTTAGCAATTTTTTCCACATCTTTAGGAAAAGCAAGGTTAACTTTTATTTTTGTTTTAGTTGGTTTTAATTCAACTTTTTCTTCTTTAACTTCTGGTTTTTTTACTTCTATTCTTCCAGGATAAATTAAACCCTTATAAGCATCAACCGTAACTTCTTGCCCGTCTTTTAAAACTTGAGTTGCATTTTTTGTTCCAACTACACAAGGAATTCCCATTTCTCTTGAAACTATTGCCGCATGACACGTCTGTCCTCCAGAATCAGTTATTATAGCAGCAGATTTTCCCATAGCAACAACCATGTCAGGAGATGTCATAGTTGTTACTAGAATATCACCTTCTTTAACTTTTGGTAAATCTTCTAAACCATGAACAATTCTAACAATCCCAGAAGCTATTCCTGGCGAAACACCCAAACCTTTTAAAATTGGTTCAGCTTTTATTTTAACCTCTTCCTTTTTTGCTTTAGTTGTAACTGCTCTAGTTTGAACTATATAAATTTTATTTCTCTCGATTGCAAACTCTATATCTTGGGGTCTACCATAATGTTTTTCTAGTATTATTCCATACTGAGCGAGCTTAGAAATTTCATCATCACTTAAAACTTGCTTTTCTTTTTTATCCTTTGGAACAGGAATTTCTATCGTTCTTTCAGTCGCATAATCTCGAGTACGCATTATTTCCTTTCTACTAATCCTCTTTTCAAGGATTTTTCCATCCTTTGAAACTCTATAATGATCTGGTTCTACAGCTCCTGAAACAAGAGTTTCACCCAAACCCCAAGTAGCTTCTATTACTATTTCATTTGCTCCAGTAGAAGGGTTAACGGTAAACATAACCCCACTTTTCTCAGAATTTACCATTTTTTGAACGATTACAGCAATACTAGCTTCTTTCACACCTTGTTTGGCTCGATAAAATATCGCCCTAGGTTCGTACAAGCTCGCCCAACATTTTTTTACAGCATCTAAAAGTTCTCTTATTCCTTTAACGTTTAGAAAGGTTGCTTGCTGACCTGCAAAGCTCGCTTGGGGTAAGTCTTCGGCTGTAGCAGAGCTTCTAACTGCGACTAAAGCGAGACTTCTTCCAGCAGTAATTAATGGAATCTTTTTGCCAATGTCAGAATAAGTCAAGCTTTCATAAGCTTCAATTATTTCATTTTTTATGGCAAAAGGGTACTCTTGAGAAATTATCAAATTTTTGATTTTTCCTGAAGTTTGCAAAAGTTGTGAAGTATTATCAACATTGCATTCTTCTATTAACTTTTGAATTTCATCTTTTATTTTATTTATTTCTAGAAATTTGTCAAATGCTTTAGTAGTAACCACAAAACCTTCTGGTACTGGTAACCCTATACTCACCATTTCTCCAAGGTTTGCCCCCTTTCCACCAGCTATTCCAATAGAATCTTTTGACAATTCTGTAAGCCACTTGATATATTCCATAGAATTAAATTATTCTTTCGAGATAATATTTTTTAATTATTCTTCTATTTCAATTCTAATAGGAGTTGGAAGTTTTAACCCAAATTTTTTCAAAGCTTTTTTTGCAATTTCTATGTTTTGTTTTGCTACTTTCAAAGCTACAATTTTTTGACCTTTTCTTACTTGAACTGCAGTTCCAGTAGGTCTACCAAAGCTTAGCCTCATTCCTTGCGAGAATCTGTCTGCTCCTGCGCCAGTAGCAATAGACTTTTCTCTTAAAACATGATGCGGATAAACTAAAATTTTCATGAAGTAATTTGAAGTTCCAATCTTTTTTTCCAAAAATTTATGAGCAACTATTCTTGCAGCCTCCATGGCATTGTGTCTTATTTGTACTGCATTTTTTGCTATTAAGTAAAGAGTAACATCAAAATTTCCCTCTTTATTCCCCATTTCAAAAATATGAATTTTAGGGAAGGGAACACCTACAACATAACTTTTCCTTGGAACTTTTTTCGATACTCTTGTGTAAGGCCTTTCAATTTTCCTTACAGTTCTTCCAGGTCTTAAAGCCATAAGATCACTTAGTGATTTTTAGTAATAAAATATTTAATCTTTTTTATTTATTTGAATATCGTGAAATACAGAAGAAAAATTGATATAGTAGCGGACATACTTGCAGCAATAAGAAAAGAAAAGTCAAAGATTACTCACATAATGTATAAGGTAATAAAAATTGGTTTTAACTTTTTAAGAAATGACGAAATATCATTTCACAATTTTGAATTTTATAGCTATCTTTAAGCTGATTACATATAGTAATATCATTTTCTGCTATCGCTGTACAAGTTATTCTTTTCTCTTCTGAAGT
>CAZRMN010000046.1:0-2803 GCA_964601215.1 uncultured archaeon | reverse complement strand
GCTTTAAGGTCATATTATCATTAGATAATGATGAAAAGTAAATGGATGCTTTTGCTTGTATTAGGATTGTTTTTAGTCTTTTTTATAGACACATCTAGTTCACTAAGAAGACCTAGACAAGGGGTATACATAGAAGTTCCTTATGAAGTGAATACAACTCCTGGTAAAGAAGTGAAAATAGAAGGTAAGTTATGGAATACAGGAAGATGGTGGTTAAGAAATTTTAAGCTTTGGATTGAATATGTGCCAAAAGGTTTTAATTATACTTTTGAGCCTAATCCATTCAAAGAAGTAAGGATAATAAGAGCATGGAGTCCTAAGCGAGGACTTTACAAACTTCCAGAAAGGTTTAATCTTACAGTTAGCATACCTGAAAATGCTTCGGGGAAGTATCTTTTTAGGATAATTGGTCAGGAATTCACAACCTATTGGAAGTATTCGAATTCTTCTATGTTTTATATAAGAGTCATTACCTCAAAAGTCGAAAAGCCTGGCTATGCTAATTTTTCCTTTAGCGATATAGTTTTTCCCGAAACTGTAGTAGAATTTGAACCATTTAACATAAGTTTTTTCGTTGAAAATATTGGTAATGCTACTGGTCAAGTGAATCTTTCTATAAGTATTCCAGAAGATTGGAATGTGAGCGAAAAAGAAAAGTCATTAACTCTAAAACCTGGAGAATCCTCTTTGGTAGAATTTACTATTATTCCTACTAACACATCAGGCCAAATAGTTGTTTTTGCTGAATATCCCTATAAACAAACGATTTTAAACATTACAAAACAAGGACCTATATTAATACCTGTTACTAAGGAAGAGGCTGAGGAAGGTCTAGCAGCTCTTCTAAGGGAGCTTTCACCCTACTTGTTAATCTTAGCTGTTATTTTCCTTGCTATTATAATTTGGAACGTTTGGGGGATTTATAAGGTAAAAATTTCGAGAAAAAGAGAAGAAAAAATGGTAGAACCTTCTAAGGGGCTTTAAAAATGAAAGAGCTTTTAGATCTGATTCTTGCCATAGAAAAAACGCCCTCAGCCCTTCTAGCCCTTGTTTTGGGCATTTTGGCTGTAATAGTTGTTTTAATTAGAATTTTATATGCAAGAAGCAAGAAAAAAAGAAAAAAGAGATAAAACTTCTTTCCTGGGTATTTACAGAAATTTTTTCAATAAAAACTTCCTTTTAAAAATAACTAATTTCTAAAAAATATGAAAATTAATTATTTTTTAAGCATAATCTGCTAGATAAAAAATATGGAAAAAATTTGGCTCATAAAATCAGAAGAAGAAACCGACCCAAGATTTGGGAAAAAACCAGAGGAAAGGACAATTCCTGAGCTTATTTCTTCGAGTATAATAATAGTAGATAAGCATTCTGGTCCAACTTCACACCAAATAACTTCCTGGGTTAAGGAAATCTTTAAAATAAAAAAAGCTGGACATGCAGGAACTTTGGATCCCAGTGTAACAGGAGTTTTGCCCATAGCTCTGGAAAATGCAACTAAAGCTATGATAGTTTTAATGGGTTTAGATAAAGAATATGTGGGAGTAATGCATTTGCATAAAGAGGTTCCTGAAGAAATTCTAAGGGAAACTACAAAAAAATTCATAGGAAAAATCAAACAACTTCCTCCATTAAAGTCTGCAGTTGCAAGAAGAGTCAGAGAAAGGAGAATTTATTTTTTCGATATACTTGAAGTCGAAGGCAAAGACGTTTTATTCAAGGTAGGGTGTGAAGCAGGTACTTATATTAGAAAACTAGTGCATGATTTTGGCGTAAAACTTAAAGTAGGGGCTCATTTAACTCAATTAAGAAGAACTAAAGCTGGAAATTTCGAAGAAGAGCAAGCCTTTCCCTTACTTACTATAAGAGATGCCTATGAATTCTGGAAAGAAGGGGACGAAAAGCTATTAAGAAAAATTTTAATTCCTGTGGAGTATGCAATTTTACATGTTAAAAGGGTTTTTGTGAAGGATACTGCAATAGATTCTATTTGTAATGGCGCTCCTGTTTATGTTTCTGGAATAACAAGAATTCAGAAAGGTATAGAAAAAGGAGAAATAGTGGCAATTTACAGTTTAAAAGAAGAATTAATTGCTTTAGGAAAAGCTAGAATAAATAGCAAGGAAATGTTCGAAAGAAAAAAGGGTGTTGCAGTTCAGACAGATAGAGTTTTCATGAAAAGAGGAACTTATCCAAACTTTAAAACTTAATTCTTAGAAAATTATATTATTTATTGATAGGATGGAAGCTTACAAGTATGTGATGCCATTAGTATTGCTCCTTAGCTTTTTAATATTTTGGTTTTTTTTCGGAAGAAATCCAGAAAACTTAAGGTTTATAACGCTTGAATTTCAAATAGATATTCCCACACTAGTTTTTATAATAGTTATTTTTATTTTGGTAGTTATAATAATCGGATTTATACTAATTAGAGCTACAAGATACTGGTATTAAAGTATTTAAACGCTGAATCGAATTAGTTTTTTATGCCTGTTGCAAAAGACCTGCTTGAAATTTTGGCTTGTCCTAAGTGTAAAAGTAGTATAAAAGAAAAGGGTTCCTTTTTGATTTGTAAGAAATGTGGGCTTGCTTTTCTAGTTTTAGAGGATGTGCCAGATTTGCTAATAGAAGATGCATGGCCTCTTGAAAAAGCAAAGAAAAATAAATTTGAGCATAACCTTAAATTATAACCTAAAAATTTATATATAATTATCAAAATGTTAATAGGTAAATTTATAAATGGATTGACCAATACATTATTATGGTGATAAAATGAATCAGAAATCTCTACAGATAGAACGAT
>CAZRMN010000045.1:0-3264 GCA_964601215.1 uncultured archaeon | reverse complement strand
TCGCAGTTTGTCTTTCTCCATTTTGTTACCTCCTTTCATAGATTAATTATTATTTCTTTTATATGTTTTTATTTTGGGCGTCCGAAGCCGATTGCGTATAATGAGTCCTATAAGTTAACAGAAACAAAAATGTTTATCTTTAAATAATTGCAAAAATAAGTGTGAAGATATGAAAAGGATGGTACTAGATACATCAATAATAATAGATGGAAAAGTTCCAGAATTATTAGAAAAGAGTAAAGTTAAGAATATGGAAGTAGTAGTGCCTTTAGCCGTACTTGATGAACTCCAAGCCCAAGCTTCTAAAGGAAGAGAGCCAGGGTTTATTGGATTAGAAGAACTTAAAAGGATAAGAGAGGTTTGCGAGAAAAAAAGAATAAAACTAAGGTTTACTGGTGAAAGACCTAGCTTAGATGATATAAAACTTGCTCGTTCTGGAAGAATAGATGCAATAATAAGAGATGTAGCAAAGAATGAAAATGGTATTTTGTACACTGCAGACTATGTTCAGGCCTTAGTTGCTGAAGCCGAAGGGGTAAAAGTAGAATATATAGCTCCTGAAATTAAAACTACTGGCTTAAAATTTGAAAAATTTTTAGACGAAGAGACTTTGAGTTTACATTTAAAAGAAAATGTTCCACCGTTAGCAAAAAAAGGTAAACCAGGAAAGTTTAAACTTGTGAAAATAAGGGAAGAACCCTGCACAAAGGAGGAAATAGAAGAAATAATAAGGGAAATTTCTGAAGCGACAAGAATAAGTGAAGAAGGTTATGTTGAAGTTAGTAGAGCAGGTGCAACTGTTTTGCAACTAGGAAATTACAGAGTTGCGATAACTAGACCACCTTTTTCTGATGGTTTAGAAGTTACAATTGTTAGACCGATAGTTAAGCTTAGCTTAGAAGATTACAAACTTTCAGAAAAGTTGATTAAAAGATTAAAAGAAAAGGCTGCAGGAATTTTATTAGCAGGACCTCCTGGAGCAGGGAAAACAAGTTTAGCTTCTGCTCTAGCTGAATTTTATTTAAAACAAGGAAAGATAGTTAAGGCTATTGAAAGTCCTCGTGATTTACAAGTTGGTCCAGAAATTACTCAATATGGGCCTCTAGAAGGAAGTTTTGAAAAAACTGCTGAAATTCTTTTATTAGTCAGACCAGATTACTCAATTTTTGATGAAGTGAAAAAGACAAAAGATTTTGAAATTTTTGCTGATATGCGTTTGAGTGGAATTGGAATGATTGGTACTGTACATGCTACTGATCCAATAGATGCTGTTCAAAGATTTATTACTAGAGTTGAGCTTGGTATGATACCCCATATAATTGACACAATAATTTTTGTTAAGGATGGTGAGGTAAAAAAAGTTTATAAGCTTTCAATAACTGTTAAAGTTCCTAGTGGAATGACAGAAGCAGATTTAGCTAGGCCAGTAGTCGAAGTAAGGGATTTTGAAACTGATAAGCTAGAGTATGAAATCTATACCTATGGAGAAGAAAATGTAATAGTTCCTGTTACTTCTTTTGAAAAAGCTTCAGCTTTAAAAAGACTTGCTGCAGAAAGGATATACCAAGAAATTAAAAAATTCGACCCTAGAGCAGAAGTTGAATTAGTTTCTGAAGATAAAGCTGTAGTAAAAGTTGAGAACAAAGTAATTCCTAGACTTATAGGAAAAAACGGAAATACTATATCAAAAATTGAAGAAAGACTTGGAATACATATAGAAGTTGAACCTAAAGTTCCAACAATTGGTAAAGAAGTTGAATTCAGTTTCAAAGAAAGTGGAAATAGCATAGATTTTATTTTTGACAAAAGTTTGGCCGGAAAAGTTGCAAATGTTTATGTAGACGGTAAATTCTTGTTCTCTGCAACTATAGGTAAGAAGGGAAAAATAAAAATTAATAAAGACTCGGAGATTGGAAAAGAGCTGGTTAAAGCTATATTCTTCAAGAAAAAGATTAGTGTGCTTTCTTAAGCTTCTATTAGCCTTGAAGATGTTAAAACTTTAATTCCTTTTCGGGTTAACAGAATATCATTCTCTATTCTACAGCCTTGATTAGAGTAAACACCTGGCTCAATTGTGAATACCATATTTTCTTTGAACTTAGTTTCTTTCCATTCTTTAAGTTGCATTTTATCCTTTGGCTTAAGTGAGATGGAAGGAGAATCGTGAATAGTCAAACCTAATCCATGACCTAACCCGTGCTTTAACTCAAAACCTTTTAAATTCAAAAATTTTTCAATTTTTTCGTATAATTTCCAGGTTGGTAAGTCAATCCGAATCGAATTCAAAGCTAAATTATAAGCTTCTTCTGTGATTTTTATAATTTTTTTCTGTTCTTGGTTTATTTTTCCAATTACAAACGGTACTGTAATATCCGAATGATAACCCTTATAAACTGCTCCAAAGTCCACGTATCCCAAACCTTTCTTTATAAGTTGATTGGAAGCGGGAGGATAAGGATGTGGAAAAGATGACCTTTGAGCTGAAGCTACTAAAGTTTCAAAAGCTAAACCTTCTGCACCTTTCTTTTTAAGATGTTCTTCAAGTCTTGAAGCTAGTTCTCTCTCTTTAATTTTTCTTCCTTTCGAAACTTCTGTTAAAGTTTCTTCAATAATTTTAATCCCAGAATCTGCAATTTTTGCAGATTTTTTCAAAAGTTTAATTTCTTCTTTAAACTTAACAGCTCTCAGTTCATTAAGAAAATTTTCTACATCTATGAATTCTACTTTTAATCTTTTTTTCAAATTTTCATAAAACTTTAGCGTAAACCTTGATTTAACTATACCAATCCTTTTAATTTTTCCTAAAATTCTTTTAATCGCTTCTCCATAGCTATAGTTAAAATCTTTTACGTTAACTATTCTTTCAACATCTGCTTGTTTTTTTGCTCTTTCAAATTCTAGAGAATTTGTAAATAGAATTCTTTTATCGGTTATTACTAACACACAACTTCCAAAAAAGTTAGAAAAATATCTTACGTTAACATCAGAATTACTTAAAAGAATAACATCTATATTTTTTTCTTCCATGAATTCTTTAAGTTTTTTTAAATTTTTTCTACCTACAGCTTTCATTTCAACCATTGTTTAAACCAGTTTACAGTTAATTCAACAGTTTTATCGATAAAATCTTCTCTTTTAATTATTCCTTTTTCGTCCCAGAAAGCATGACCCATTCCTTTTATCTTTTCTCCTTCATTTTCAAATTCAACAATTTTTTCCTTCATCTAAACCACAAGTTTACCGTTCTTCATTATTAATTTTTCA
>CAZRMN010000044.1:0-3294 GCA_964601215.1 uncultured archaeon | reverse complement strand
TTGTTGTCGTAAACACTGAACCAAAAGGAATAGTTAGGATTGGCGATATTACTGAACTAGAAATTTTGCATGAATTGCCACCTAGCATGAAGCTTGAAAAAAGAATACCTGCTGTTACCTATGAAGATATAGGTGGGATCAAACATATAATCAACAAAGTTAGGGAAATGATTGAATTACCTTTAAGGCATCCTGAACTTTTTGAAAGGCTGGGAATAGAACCACCTAAAGGAGTTTTACTTTATGGACCACCAGGAACTGGTAAGACTTTGCTTGCTAAGGCTGTAGCTAATGAAAGTGGAGCTCATTTCATCTCAATTTCTGGTCCGGAAATTATGAGCAAATGGTACGGGCAAAGTTTGAGGGGAGATTCTTTAGTTCCAGTATTAGAAGATGAAAAATTTAGAAGAATTCCTATAAGAGAAATTGTAAGAAAAAATAAGAAAAATATAAAAGTTTTAACGTTCGATGCAAGAGGGAGGATAAAATGGTCTAAGATAACAGGCTTATTTGAACATAAAAACAAATGCAAGCTTTTTGAAATAAGAACAAAAAGTGGAAGAAAGATTGTAGTAACTGATGACCACTCTTTATTCACGCTAAATGGGACTAGAATCCAGACTGTAAAAACTTCTGAACTTATACCCAAGAAGTCTTACATTGCAATTCCTAGAAGAATTCCTTTATCTGATAAGTGTATTAAAACATTCAACTTTTTAGAAATGCTTAGAAAAAAAGATTTTAATCTCAAGGTTAAAAACATTTCACAATATCTTAAGCAAGCTAAAGAAAAATTAGGACTAAAAAAAGTTTTAAAGATTCTAAATATTTCTGAATCTACTCTGTATTACTACATCAAAACTGGTAGAATGAGAGTTTCTAAATTCTTAAAGCTGATGGACAAAGCAAAAATTAAGTTTAATCCCTATAAATTAAAAATCTGTTCGTTGAATGGAAAAAGTCTACCAGCAATAGTAAGGTTTAATGAAGATTTATGTATTTTCTTAGGACTTTGGATAGCTGAAGGTTCTTACGATAAATATACTGTAAATATATCAATAAACATAAAAGAAAGGGAAATAGTTAAAAAGCTACTAAATAAACTTTTTGGATTTGTAACAGAAAGTTCAAAGGGGAATGCAATCGACTTTAAAATAAACTCTAAGCCGCTAGTTATATTTTTAAAGTACGCCTTAAAAATGGAAGGTCCAGCAAGACATAAAAAGGTTCCAGAAATAATTTTTAATTTAAATAGAAAATTAATTGCAGCATTTTTGAAAGGTTACTTTTCTGGAGACGGCTCGATCTATAAAAACCAAAGGGGTGTACCAACGATAGAAGTAAGTACAAAAAGTCAAAAATTAGCAGATGATTTAATGTATCTCTTACTCTTTTTCGAAATTGTAGCGAAAAAAATCGAAAGAAAGGGTTGTAAAGGAATTGAGAATCGTGTGTACTTCCAAGGCTCCCAACCTTTAATAAGATTTAAAGAAATAGGTTTCTTGCAACCTGAAAAAAATTACATGATAGAAAATTATTTAAATCAAATAAAATGGATGAGAGATGAACAAATACCTATAACCTCATCTATGCGGGATTTCTTATCAGCTGTTCCTGAAACAAGGATGTGGGCAAATTCGATAACTATTGGTAGAAGCGTTGTGGGAAGAGTTGCTGATATTGAAACAAGTTTAGAATTTGGTTTTGACTCTACTTTTACAAATGAAATAAAGGACTTAGTAACTAATGATATTTATTGGGACAGAGTTGAAGAAATTAAAGAAGTTCCAAAAGAAAAATATGTTTATGACATTTCTGTATCACCCGGTGAAAATTTTGTTGCAGGTTTTGGTGGTATTTTTGTTCACAATACTGAAGAAAACTTAAGAAAAATTTTTGAAGAAGCTGAAAAAAATGCTCCTAGCATTATTTTTATAGATGAAATAGATGCTATTGCACCAAAAAGAGAGGAAGTAACAGGAGAGGTTGAGAGAAGAGTAGTTTCTCAGTTATTAACGCTTATGGACGGGCTTAAATCCAGAGGAAAGGTTATAGTTATTGCTGCAACCAATAGACCAAACGCTATTGACCCTGCTTTAAGAAGAGTAGGAAGATTTGATAGAGAAATAGAGTTTCCAGTTCCTGATAGGAATGGTAGGCTAGAGATATTAAAAATCCATACAAGAAATATGCCTCTAGATAAGGATGTTGATTTAAACTGGCTTGCAGACGTTACCCATGGTTTTGTGGGAGCAGATTTAGCAGGCTTATGCAAAGAAGCTGCAATGTCTGCTTTAAGAAGAGTTCTGCCAGAAATTAAATGGAAAGAAGCTGAAGAATTACCAAAAGAAGTAATGGAAAAGCTAGTTGTTACAAAAAAAGATTTTGAAAATGCATTAAAAGTTGTTGAGCCTTCTGCAATGCGTGAAGTACTAGTAGAAGTGCCAAAAGTAAAATGGGAAGATATAGGCGATTTAGATAAAGTAAAACAAAGCTTGAGAGAAATGGTCGAATGGCCACTAAAGCATCCAGAAAGTTTTGAGAGAATTGGAATAGAAGCACCGAAAGGAATTCTATTGTATGGCCCTCCTGGCTGTGGTAAGACTTTGCTTGCTAAGGCTGTTGCAAACGAAAGTGGAGCAAACTTTATTTCGGTTAAAGGTCCTGAGCTTTTAAGCAAATGGTTTGGTGAAAGTGAACAAAGAATAAGAGAATTATTCAGAAGAGCTAAGCAAGTTTCTCCAAGTATTATTTTCTTTGATGAAATCGACGCCTTAGCACCAAAAAGAGGTTATGGTTTACATGAAGCTACTGAAAGAATTGTTTCTCAGCTACTTACAGAAATGTCTGGAATAGAGGATGTAAAAAATGTAGTAATAATTGCTGCAACCAATAGACCAGATTTAGTTGACCCTGCATTACTAAGACCAGGAAGAATTGATAGACATATTTTAGTTCCTGCTCCAGATGAAAAAGGTAGGCTAGAGATATTAAAAATCCATACAAGAAATATGCCTCTAGATAAGGATGTTGATTTGAAAGAATTAGCTAAAAAAACAGAGGGATTTTCTGGTGCAGATTTAGAAGCTTTGTGTAAGGAAGCTGGAATGAATGCTTTAAGAGAAGATATAAATGCAAAGAAAGTAAAGAAAAAACATTTTGAAGAAGCGTTAAAGAAAATTACTCCAAGTATTACTAAAGAATTAATGGGCTACTATGAGAAATTTAGCGAAAGAAGAAAAATCATAAAACCAAAAGAAGAGGAAGAAGTTTCTAAGTACATAGGCTAAGGTT
>CAZRMN010000043.1:0-3346 GCA_964601215.1 uncultured archaeon | reverse complement strand
TCAGTAATATCGCCAATCCTAACTATTCCTTTTGGTTCAGTGTTTACGACAACAAACCTCGTTTCTCCTGGAAAAGGTGTGAAAAAGATATCCTCAAAATCCATTCCAAAAATTTCTTCTATAAAGCTACCAGTGGATTTTCTTTTTCTAAAAACAGGAGAAGGAATTATTATATCCCCCTTTACTACTGGCCGCATGTAAATATTTTGTTTAACAAGATTTGGGGAAATATGAATTATCAGTCCTTTTTCAGCAGGAGCCAAAACAACTTTTCTTGCTTCCTTTACTTCAGCTTTTCTCACTTTTACATATTCTCCTACTCCTGCACCACAATTCCTTCTAGTTATTCCATCCATTCTTATTAAGTTCAAACCAACATCAGCAGGATAAGCTCTTACTGCTATAGCAGCAGTCTTCTTCTTTCCTTCTATTTCTACTACGTCTCCCTCTTTAATTCCAAGTTTTCGCATAGCACTAGTGTCTAGTCTAACTATTCCTCTACCAGCTTCCTCTCTAGCAGTAAGTTCGCCGACTTTAAGTCTTATTTCCTTTTCTGTCATATAATCTCCTCTACTTCTTCAAAAAAATCATCTAAGTCCTCATCTAATAATACTTTAAAAGTCTTCCATATAACTTTATCGTGCCATTCTTTAAGGAATTTAGTAATTTTTTCTATTTCTTTCTCTGGAATTATAAAACTACTTTGATCAATTTTCTTGTGTGGAATTTTGTCGAGTAAACCTTCCCTTTTATAAGTGTATACTTTTTTCTCTTTTGTAATTATTTGTTTCCATCCGTACAAGCTTCGAAAAAACTTATTCCTTTCATAAGCACTTTCAAATTTTCCTGATTTTACTGAAAAGCAAATCAAAATTGCTCTTTTTTCTTTTCTCATTTGGCTCACTTTTTAGATTATTTAAACACTAACTTATTTAGAATAAGAATATTTAAATGTTATTGTTTTTCTAAAGAATATGAGTTTTGCAGAGCCTTTAATAAAAGACCTGAAAAAAAGAAAAATTCAAATTAAAAACTGTGGATATTACAATTTAACCGAAGAAAAGCAAGTAATTATCAGATGTCTTCAATCTACTCGTAAATATGATCTCAACATTTTCTTTGGGAACAAAGTTCCTGCTTCTGAAGCTAAATTCGAGTGTAAATTAGTTGAAATAGAAGTTTTTGGCGGGCTTCCAGAAATTTATGAAAAAGATTTTAATTTTGTTGTAGCTCCAAATTTAGTTGTTGTTAATTATGGAATGAGGATGAAAAGAGAAGAAATGAAAAAAATGAAGGAATATTTGAAAAACCTTGGATATTCTAAAGTAAGGTTTTCCAAAAAGCTTTTTTCTTCTGATAATATACTATACCTCTTTTAAAAAAGAATTTGAAAATATTTAACATGAATAAGAAAAAGGAATTAGAAAAAATTGCTGAGGAAATTAAAAGATGTAAAGAATGTAAAAAAGGGAAGTATGGACTAGCAGTACCAGGAGAAGGTAACCCTAATGCAAAAATAGTGTTTATTGGTGAAGCCCCTGGTTATACAGAAAGTAAAACAGGAAGACCTTTTATAGGACGAGCGGGAAAATTTTTGACAAAACTACTAAATTCTATTGGAATTAAAAGAGAAAATGTTTTTATTACTTCACCAGTTAAATATTACCCTGGTAGAAGAGCACCAACCAAAAAAGAAATTATGCATGGTATGCTCCATACAAGAAAACAAATTGAAATAATAAACCCAAAAATTATTGTTCTTCTAGGGAAAGTTGCTGTTTTTGCCTTTCTTGGCGATAAAAAGATTTCTGAAATTCATGGAAAAGTAATTAAAAAAGACAGAATTTACTTTCCTACTTTTCATCCTTCAGCTGCGATGCGTTTTCCTAAGATAAAAAAGCTCATGGAAGCTGACTTCAAAAAGCTTAAAAAGCTCTTAGAAAACACTAACATTTATATATAAGAGTTCAATTAATTTTGATGCCAAAAGTATTTTTAAGAGTTTTAGAACCTGTGGATAAAAATTCTGATTTGGATGTTTTGACTAAACATTTGCCAGAAATTCGAAAAATTTGTTCTAATAAAATAAGGGCAGGAATATTGCACTTGTTGGTGAATTCTCCTGAAAGTTTGCATTCAATGCAAGTAGAGCAACTATCCTTCAAGCTCGGGATAAGGCCTACTGTTTGTATCCACCACTTGGAAAAGCTAGAAAAGTGGAAGCTTGCTGAAGTGAAGAAAAGGCAGAAGTATGGAAATAAGGAAAGAAGAACCATTTGGGGCTTGAACTTAAGATATCCTTCTTGGGTTCTTGAGTGCTACAAGAATATAAGAACTTTTTTCTTCTCCGAGAAAGAATTAAAGGAAATAACTTCAAGGGACAAGAGTTTTAGGAAATTGTCATAATCTTGTCATATATTTGTCATACTAATTTTTGTTTAGTTTTTGTACTATTTTTGTTTCAGTTGGAAATATTAGTTTTATTTCTGCTTAGTAATTATAGCTGATTAGATGTTTAATAAGTCCTTGGCCAAGGGTATAGCTAAATTTTCATTAATAGTTTTTGTTTTATTCTTAGCTGGATTTTTTGTTTATAATTTTGTTTTCCCAGTTTATGGTAATCATACTTCCGATTCAAACGTTATTACTCCTGGTTATGAAGCATGTAATGTCTTAAATACTTATACACTAACAGTAACACAAACTGGAGGACCAGATCCTATATACAATGTGAGAATTTATAACCAAACACTCGAAAACCCATTTCCGGACCAAGAAGGTTTTTCCTGTGGACCTGCACCAACCGGATGGGTGCTTAAAAACAATGGTGTTTTCTGTTTGGGAGGCGAATGTTATTGTGAATATGAAACACAAAAAAGCGCAAGTAACCCGTATACAATAGCTTATGGCGAACATGAAAATTTTACTTTTACAATAAACATTACAAAAGAGTGTGTTCATTCGTTCAGGGTTTCAACAATTGACACTCAAGTCCCTGTTGGATATCAATACTTTAGTTTTCCGAATATTACTATAGATTGTACACCTCCAGAAACAACAAAAACTTACATCGGACCTCATAAAATTGATCTAGAAACTGATACAGAATGGATTAATGGTATTACTTTAGTTAATTTGTCAGCAATTGATCAAGATCCTCATCCTTCAGGAGTAGCTGAAACATGGTACAAAGATGTTCTTTCTTATGATGATCTTCCTTGCTTACAAGAAATTGATTGTCAATCATTACGTTACAAGTATGACGAATATCTAGAAGAATTTGTTCCTTACACTGGACCATTTTCAAAAGACGAGGAATCTTGTCATATATTATGGTACTATAGTG
>CAZRMN010000042.1:0-3454 GCA_964601215.1 uncultured archaeon | reverse complement strand
AAGTATCTTGTAACAATTTTTCCAGAAATTAAAGAATCTTGGATGTTTCATCATCCTTGCTTAGAATTAACCAAACTCCAAGCTCAAGCCTTAGGGATTAAGCAAGTAATAGGTAAAACAAAAGGAGAAAAGGAAAAAGAGCTCGAAGATTTGAAAAAAGTTTTGGAGAAGATCAAACCAGAAATAGAAGGCGTAGTTAGTGGAGCAGTAGCGAGCAATTATCAAAAAACTAGAATAGATAGAATTTGTGAAGAGCTTGGACTTAAAAGCATTTCTCCCCTTTGGGGTAAAGACCCAGAGGAATTGCTTAAAGAGCAAGTAAAAGCTGGACTTGAAATTATAATTACTTCTGTTTCTACAGCTGGTTTAGGAAAGGAATGGCTTGGTAGAAAAATTGATTTAGAAGCTATAGAAGAGTTGAAAAGGTTAAGCGAAAAGTTTGGTTTCCATTTGGCTTTTGAAGGAGGAGAAGCAGAAACTTTTGTTTGTGACGCGCCGATTTTTAGTAAAAAAATTTCAATAGAAGATTTTGAAATTGTTTGGGACGAAAGAACAAGTAGTGGGTATTTGAAAGTTAAAAAAGCTAAACTCGTTTCCAAATCTTAAAATTTCCCCAATTCTTTCAAAAGGATAAAAGTTAAGGAAAAAATGAAGATAAAAAGGTTTATTGTTGTTATTGACAAGACTATTGCTGAAATGCTAAAGCTAAAAGAATACCAAAAGAGAAGAGCAAAGCCTAGACTTAAAAGAATTAAAAGAATATAAGAAATCAAAGACTTGAAAAACTTGAGAACAAAAATTTCTTTAAGTTCTCTGTAGAAAATCCCCCAGCTTATGTACCAACTTAGAAAAAAATTGAAAAGAAAAAAGGAAATGAAAAGTAGGATTGTGCTTGAAGTCGAAAGAAGGAATATGAAGAGTAGAATATTAATAAAACTGAACATTCCTAAGGAGAAGAAATAGTAATGGAAAATTTTATAGTGTTTTGGTTCAAAGCTTATTTCCATAATTTTAGTTAAAAAATCCAAATTAATAATATGAAACCACCGATAGTAATTCTCATAGAAATTTTTGCCTTTATAGTAGTCGATTCTTTACAAGATTTGACAAGAATAAGCTCGAAGATAGGAGAATTTTTTGTTTCCTTGAGTCAAGTCTCAAGCTTTGATATTTTTACATTATCGATTTTTGTTGGTATAGTTTCAATAGTTTTGTTCTTCTTGTTCAAGAATATTTTTGGTTCTATTAAGCCAATTGTGCTTGCTTTGTTAATACTAATCTTCTTAATTTTATTAGCTATAGTATTTACATGAAAGGAGTTTACTTACTCATAATTTGGCTTGGGAAAGAGCAAAAAATTAAAATTGGAAAGTTGGGGAAATTTAATTTTAAAAAAGGATTTTATGTTTATACTGGTTCAGCTTTAAAAAACTTGGAAGCAAGAGTAAGAAGGCATAGAAGAAAGAGGAAAAAACTTTTTTGGCACATAGATTATTTGTTAGCTAATAAATATGCGAAGATTGTTAACGTTATTGGAATTCAAACTAGAAAAAGGCTAGAGTGTGATGTAAACAAAATGGTTTTGAGTTTGCCAGGGGCAAAAGTTTTGGTTAAAGGATTTGGTTCTTCTGATTGTAAGTGTAAAAGTCATTTGGTATATTTTGGAGAAAGGGATATAAGAAAACTTGCAGAATATAATTTTTAAATCTATTAAAGAAAGATTAATTAGGCCGGGGTGGCTGAACCAGGAAGAAAGCGCCGAGCTCGAGGGCATGAAGAACTCTGAGGTATCTGATTAATGATGATCCTTTAAGTCTGAGAAACTCGGTGGGGCTTTGGCCCCGTCTGGGTTCAAATCCCAGCCCCGGCGTGGAAGATTGAAAAGACAAAAGAGACCGTTTAAGGTCTAGAGAAAGTACTAAAATGGGCCAACGATGGTATCATATCGATAAAAGAAATTCTTAAGTTTTGAACCTTAAAACTGGTTATAACTTAATAAATTTAGCCAACTTTTGGGTTAACAATCTATTTCTTGCTCTTAGGATTTTTTCTATTATAGGAAAGGCGTTTTTCTTACTTCTTAAAATAGATGAGAATGTGCCTTTCTCAATTATGGTTGTTTTTATAAAATCGAGCTCTTCAAGATGTTGTAAAGCATTATATCTTTTTTCATATAGTCTATTTTTTCCATTTCTAGGCTTTACATGGTAGATATATTCTTTTTTATCAAAAAGTTTCAGATTACTCTTTTCCCTTTCTTTTATCTTTTCAATAACCTCTTTCTTAATTTTTAATCTTTTGTGAGATGGACCAAAACAATCAAATCCTACAAATACGGATAAGAAATCGCGAGCTGGTATAAATTTTTTATCTCCTCTTAATAATCCCGGCATAGTATTAAAAAGATAGAAAAAGCAGTTACCATACTCTGATGTTATTTCCCTTTTCTTTTTGAGGATAACAGAAATTTGTCCTCTTACTCTTTCTATGTTTTTACCACCCATATCTATTACAAAATTTGTTATCTCCAATTTTTTAGTAAAAAAATCAAAAAGTTTTTCGAGATATTCCCCACCTAACGTTATTAGAGGGATGTACCCTAGTTCATTTTCTCTTTTTATCTCGAAACTATCTATTAATTCTCCAAAGTTAGAAAACACAGTTTCTAAAGAAGTGTATACTTTATCATACCTTTCTTCCTCTATAAGTATCTTTGGAAATGGAAGTGAAACGAAATTATCATTTATGTTTTCGAAGTTTAAAATATGAAGGAAATATTCAACTTCTCTTAATGTAGGTATACCGTTACTTATGTTAGTTACAATAACATTTAGTTTATTTTTTAGTAATTTTGCACTTAATTTTTTGTTTATTTCCTCATCTGCGGATCTATTCTTTGATATTTCCTTAACCTTTTCTAAAGAAAGTTCTATAAAAGCTTCAGAAATAAACTCTGTTTTTGGAAAATTTTTTGTTACTTCTCCAGAGCTCTTGGATAAACCTCTAATCGGCGTATTAATTCTAATATTGTGAGTTTTAATTTCTCTTACACAAATTGTTGGAATTTTTTCATCTTTTGCAAGAACTTTAAATTTAACCATAATTAATCTTAATTCAAAGGAATATTTATATATCGTGAGAATATGATAGAAAAAAGATTAGAGAAAGTTATAAAATCTCTTAACGAAACTCAACAAATAATCTTAATTATTTTAGGTTCTAGGGAATTCGAATCAGTGGTAAATTTACTAAGAATGGAAAAAATGTATTTTTATTTACTCAAACTCTTAGCTAAAGATAAAAAAGAAAGAGAAGAACTATTCAGGGAAGAAGGATTTTATCCTCATGCTGCAGGTCCTTATAGTGAAATTATAGAAGAAAATCTCCTTCATTTGCATTCTCTCGGGTTTGTAGACTTTAAAAGGGATGAAAAAAAACCAATAAAACTAACTGA
>CAZRMN010000041.1:0-3465 GCA_964601215.1 uncultured archaeon | reverse complement strand
TTAAAATATTTCTTAATTTAATTTATATTAATGCAAATGTTTGAAAGTCAAGAGCTAAGAGATATAATAATTTCAGTCATAGTAGTAACTCTAATTTTTGCTTATCCAGAGTTTAATTTACTCCCTTTTTATCTTTTAGCAGTCATTTTAGCTTTTCTTTTTCATGAACTTGCGCATCGTTTCGTAGCTCGAAAGTTTGGATGTGTAGCATTTTATAAAATGTGGCTTACTGGCTTGTTAATTAGCTTAGTCTTAGTTATTGCTTCTGGAGGTTACATAAAATTTATAGTACCAGGAGCTGTTATGATATATCCGTTTAGGTTTGGGAGATGGAAGTTTAGAGTTTCTAGACTTACAATAAATGAAATTGGAATAATTTCTGTAGCTGGAATTCTAGTTAACCTTTTTTTTGCTATTATTTTCAAACCTCTTAGCGGAGCATTAATAATTTCTGCCGATTCTAAGGTTGTTGATGTTTTTGCTTCTTTATCTTATGTTAATGCTTTTCTAGCATTTTTCAACTTGCTACCAATTAAACCTTTAGATGGAAGTAAAGTTTTTCTTTGGAAACCATGGTTCTGGTTTTTCTTAATAGTTATCGCAGGCGTCTTATTGTTTTTATTTTAAAGAGTACATTTAGATAATAATGCAAATAATAGCAGACTTTCACTTACATTCAAAATATTCAAGAGCAACATCAAAAGAAATGAATATCGAAAACTTGGAAAAATTTTCCAAACTAAAAGGAATAAATCTTATTGGTACCGGAGATTTTACTCATCCTTATTGGCTTGAAGAATTAAAAAGTTCTTTGAAAGAAATTGAGAATTCAGGATTATTCTATTATAGAGATCCTAAAATACTCTTTATGCTACAAACAGAAGTTTCAAATGTTTTTGAGCGAGAAGGGAAATTAAGAAAAGTACATAATATGATTCTTGCTCCAAGTTTTGATATAGTTGAACAAATAAATGAATTTTTAGGAAAGTATGGAAACCTTTCTTCAGATGGAAGACCAACTTTAAATTTAAATTGTGTTGAACTTGTCGAAAATTTGATTGGTATATCAAAAGATATAATGATAATACCTACACATGCTTGGACCCCTTGGTATGGTGTTTTAGGGAGTAAGTCGGGTTTTGATTCTATAGAAGAATGTTTTGAAGATCAAACGAAAAATATTTTTGCTATTGAAACAGGGCTTAGTTGTTATGATTCTGAAACAGAAGTTTTAACAGAAAATGGATGGAAAAAATTTTGGGAAGTAACATGGATGGATAAAATTTGTACACTAAATAGAAAAACCGAAACGATAGAATTTCAACACCCCACAAAAATTTATCGTTATAACTATAGAGGTAAGATGTATAGGATAAAAACATCAAGGGTAGATTTGCTTGTAACCCCAAACCACAAACTTGCAATAAGGAAGTATCCTTTATGTAAAAAACCATCACCTATAAAATTGATAAGAGTTGACGAAAGATTTGGAAAAGAAAAAATCTTTAAGAAAAATGGGAAATGGATAGGAAAGAAAAAAGAATATTTTATCCTTCCAGCAGTTAAAATCCCTCATGGAAATAAACACTATTCTGGACACCGAAAATTAAGAGAAAAAAAATTGCCTATCAAACTTTGGCTTAAATTTTTTGGGTTTTGGACAGCAGAAGGACATACTACTAAAAACAAAAAATATAGTGAATACGATGTTGTTGTATCCAATAATGACCAAAACTTGCTCAAAGAAATGAAAACTATATTAGAAAAAATGGGATTCAAACCGTATTTATGGAAAAATCAGTTAAGAGTAAGGAATTTTCAACTTTGGAGTTATCTAAAACAATTTGGCAAGGCTCATGAAAAGTTCGTACCCAAAAATATAAAGAAGCTATCTAAAAGTTTATTGCGGATATTCTTTGATTATTACATTAAAGGAGATGGTCATAGATATGGTAGAAGTATGAAAGGGCTTTCTGCTACCACAAGTTCTCCTAAATTAAGGGATGACTTACAAGAAATAGCACTAAAACTTGGAATATCAGCATATTGGAAACCAGCTATGAAACCTGGAGATAGTACATTTCCTTCAGGACATAAAAACAAGCATTATACTTGGATTGTTTATTTCATAAGAAAAAATGAACATCGTGTACACTCATCTGGTTTTAGAAAAAATAAAAAATGGGTAGAAAAGTGGGTGGATTATAAGGGTAAGGTATATTGTGTTTCAGTTCCTAATAAAATAATTTACGTCAGGAGAAATGGTATACCTGTCTGGTGTGGAAATTCGGACCCTCCTATGAATTGGAGGCTTTCTTCTTTAGATAAATTCACTCTTGTTAGCAATAGTGATTCTCATAGCCCTTGGCTTCATAGGTTAGGAAGGGAGGCAAATGTATTTGAGTTAAAAAAGTTTACTTATTGGGAAATTCTTGATACAATAAAGAAAAGGGATAAAAACAAGTTTCTTTTTACGATTGAAGTTGACCCAAATTATGGGAAATACCACTGGGATGGTCATAGAAAGTGTGGAATAAGCTTACATCCTAGAGATGCAATTAAGCTTAAAAATATTTGCCCAAAATGTGGAAAAAAATTAACTATAGGAGTATTGCATAGAGTGGAAGAGTTATCAGACAGACCAGAAGGTTTTATTCCAAAAGATGCTATACCATTCAAAACTTTGTTACCTTTATACGAAATAATTTCTTTTGTGACTGGTACAAAACAACTTTATTCTCAAAAAATCATTCAAGAACAAAATAAGCTCATAGAAAAATTTGGGAATGAGTTAAACATTTTGCTAAACGTTCCGAAAGAAGAGTTATTAAAAGTTACCAGCAAAAAAATTGCTGATGCAATAATAAAAGTAAGGGAAGGTAAAGTTAAGTATATCCCTGGCTATGATGGTGTTTACGGTAAACCTATATTTGAAGAAAAAGAATACGAAAAAATAAATAAAAAAGAATTAAAGTTTTTTTCGCAGAAAAGTTTAACAGATTTTTAGGGGCCTGTAGTCTAACGGTAGGACGCCACCCTCACACGGTGGAGAAAGGAGTTCGACTCTCCTCAGGCCCACTTTTTCTTTAACAGTAAATAAAACAAAAATAAAAACAAGACTATAGAAGAAAAGAAGAAAGGTAGAATTGGAACTAAAATGCCTGGATAAGTTATTAGATAGAACAAATCTGAACCGGCTAAATAAATTGCATACTCAAACAAAGCCCAACTTGAAAAACCAAATAATATTGAAAAAACAAGAAAAATCTTTTTGTAAATTTTTGAAGAAAAGGTTAAAATGAGAAAGGCAGAAGAAAAAATTGCAGAGACTAAAGCCATCTCTCCTATTACTATGCTTAGCATGCTTTCACTAAATAGCTTTCAAAACTTTTATGGAAGAACTACTTTCTACATAGTAGTTGTAAGATAACTCAACTTCTATTGGAATTGTAGTGTATTCAGAAA
>CAZRMN010000040.1:0-3536 GCA_964601215.1 uncultured archaeon | reverse complement strand
TATACTTTTAGAACTCATTAATCCTTGAGAGTTATCAACCCAACCAAAATCCCAATTGTCCAGGCTATTACTCTCAAAAAATAAATGAAAAGAAGGCCAAAAATGTTTTTTATCGATCTTGTAAATTTTAGAATATCGTACAAATAAAAGATGAAAAGAAATATTAAAAGAAATATTGAAGGTAAAAATAAGAATTTAAAGAATATGGAAAGAAAGAAAAGAAATATTGTTAAGTCAAAAAATAAAAGTTGTAAAAATATAGAACGAGTTGAAATGTGATCACCAGTTATTTTTTCCTTGTATTGTTTCAAGTAAATTAAAGGCATTTGTTTCCCATATTTGAATTGTTGTTTGAAATAACTTTTCAAAGTTGGTCTATGATAATGGTAAACAATAGCTTTAGGAATATATTTCATTTTACCAAGTTTTGTTAATCTATAGCCCCAGTCAGTTTCTTGTGCAACTTCAAGTTTTTCGTTAAACTTTACTTTTTTCGCATAAGAAGTTTTCACGCATAAATTCATTGTAGGAGCACGAGAGATAAACTCAGGAAAATTTTTGAATCTATGTTCGAGTTCCAAACCAATCAATTTTTGAAGCCGGTTTACTTTTTTTGGAGTAGAGCAAAAACCAGCGGTAGCGATTATATCTTTAGAGGTAAACCCAGAAATTAAATTTTTTAACCAATTCTTATCAACTACACAATCTGCGTCTGTCATTGCAATAAAAGGGGTTTTAACTTTTTTTATCATGTAGTTATGAGCTTTAGCTATGTTTCCCTTTATTCTTTCAAGCTTGATCTTTTTTGGGTGTTTTTTCTTCAGTTTTTTTAATATTTCATAAGTTCCGTCAGTAGAGAAAGCGTCTGTAACATAAATTCTATAATTTGGGTAATTGAGTTTAAGTAAAGAATTTATACATTTTTCTATCGTATCCCTGGAATTTTTTACGGTTACTAAAATTGTAACCCAAGGTAAACATTTCATTTTTTCATTCTCGAACTAATTAAATAAGCTACATAACTTTTTGCTGCGTTAAAAAGTCTGGAAATTTCATCAAAGCTTAAATTATGAATAATAGTTTGCCATATATGTTTAGGGGAAGTGTAAAACCTAAGCATTAACTTATCTCTAATTTTTCTTAATTCTTCATTGCTTAAGTTCGGATAACTAACAAGAAAATCAAGTCTACCATTGGAATCTAACCATTTATCAAAATCTTCTGTTATTAAATAACCATTTTGCTTACACCAATTGTAGAATTCTGTTCCTGGAAATGGTACAGCTTGTTGAAAAAAAGCCATATCAGGATTAAGTTTTTTTGCAAACTGGAAAGTTTGTTCTATCGTTTCTTTAGTTTCCCCTGGTAATCCAATCATAAAACAACCAAAAATTTTAAGCCCAGCATTTTTAGCTGCTTCTGTAAACTTTTCTGCTTGCTCTAAAGTAATTCCTTTTTTTATGTTGTTTAGAATTTGTTGGTTTCCACTTTCATACCCAACAATAAGAATGCGACAACCTGCATCTTTCATTTTTTTTAAAACAGAAAATGGTATATCAGCTCTTACATTAGCGGACCAAGTTATATCTAACTTCCTTTCTTTTATTAAATCACAAATTTTTACTACCCTATCTTTCAAAATTGTAAAGGTGTCGTCTTCTATGAAAATTTCTTTTATTTCTGGCATTTCATTTGCTATGAATTCTAGCTCATTAACAAAATTTTCTGGACTTCTTGTTCTATATCTTCTTGTTGCAAAAGTTTGAGGCCAGCTACAAAATGTACATAGGTTTGGACATCCTCTACTCGACAAAATTTGTATCATTGGATGCAAAGCTAAGGCATACCTGTAATCTCTAACGTCTAAAAACTTTTTATAAACTTGAGAAACAAAAGGTAAAGAGTCTAAATTTTTTATAGGTGGTCTATCTGGGTTATGAATTATTTTTCTACCTTTTTTAAAAGAAAGCCCTAAAACTTTTTTCAAATTTCCTTTTTTTTCTAAAGTGTTGGCTAGTTCTAAAATCGTGAAATCGTATTCTTTTCTTGCAACAAAGTCCACACCTTTAGACTTTAAAGCTTCTTCTGAAAACACTGATGCATGTGTTCCGACCAAAACAACCTTTGTTTTAATTTCTTTTTTTAATTTTTCTAAAAATTTTATGTCGCTATTAAAAGTAGGTGTAGATGTTTCAACAACAAGCAAATCAGGAGAAAACTTTTTTATTTTTTTAATTGTTTCTTTAAAACTCAACTCTTTCGCTATAGCATCCAAAAGCATTACTTCATGTTTTTGCATACAAACTCCTGTAGCATAAGAAAGCCAGAAAGGATAGTAAAGAGTGCCAGATTTTGTAAGCTCGGGCCATCTACTTGCTCTCGAAATTCTGAATTTAAAGGGTGGGTTTAAAAACATTACCTTCATGTTCTCACTATATTTTTTAAAATGAAAAGATATTAAATATCAACTGTTAACATAATTTAAGTGGTTAAATGGAAAAAGAAATAACTATCGAAATCAAAAATCCATGGAGTTTACTATTAGCGTTTGCACTTTTAGCCATACTTATGTTTTTTTTCATTAAAGAACTTCAAGTGATGTATTCTACACATATAAACTTTGGAGATGAAGGTTTTCATACAAAGATTGCGCAAACAATTGCTGAAGAAATAAAATATCCCGTATGGACACCTTTTGGACTTAAAACTTCGAGAGGTGCTTGGGGAGGTCCACCAGTTTGGCATTTAACTGCTGCATTTTTCTTCTTCGTATTTAAAAATGTTGATACTATAGCAAAATTTTTGCCTCCCTTTGTTGCGCTAATCAGCGGATTTGCAATTTTTGTTTTAGTAAAGAGAATATTCAATGAAAAAACTGCCTTCTTAGCTTCCATAATTTTTGTCTCGCTTCCTTCTTTTGTGACATATGCTGTACTTTTTTATAGAGATATGATTTTCGTCCTTTATTTGACTCTTTTCTTTTTAACTTTTATCTTACATTTTAAAACTGGTAGAAAAAAATACTGGATTCTCTCTGCAGTTTTTTCTTTTCTAGTTTTTCTCTCAAAAACCCCTGGAGTTGCTGTATATCTTTTTGTGGTTTTAGTTTTTTTATACCAACTTATATGGGAAAGAAAGAAGTTTACAAATTTATTAAAAAAATATTCAGTCTTTATTATATTTTTAATAATACTTGCCGGACCCTATTTCTTAAGAAATTTCTATTATTATAAAACTCCGTTATGTCATGTTCCTTTACCTTTATTCGACAGAAGTGGGTGTCATAAAGGGTATTATGAATCAAAACTAAAATTTTCTGGAAGAACCGAAGAAGTTGGAACCGAAGTAAATTTGTTTAAATACGGCTTTGCAAACTATCTTGAATTTGCTTATGGACCAATATGGTTTGTTACTTTAGCATTCTTTTGTGGTTTACTTTTACTCTTTTTAAAAAAGGATAAGGTTAATTTAATAATATTTTTCATTCTGTTGATGCTCGTGCCTATATTTTACAGATCAACAGGAAGGACAGAAGA
>CAZRMN010000039.1:0-3612 GCA_964601215.1 uncultured archaeon | reverse complement strand
AAGGCATCCTCTAACCAATAAATTGGACGAAAAGATATGTTAACTTCTACATCTCCAATACTAAAAATCTCTATGTATTTACTTTCTAGGTTTTCTCTATATTTTTGTCTACCTAAATATTTTCTTCTTTCCTTAACTGTAGGAAAATCCTTACAAATGCAAACTAAGTCAACATCGTTTGTATACTTATCCCCAAAACCAGTTGCTAAAGAACCGATAAAACCTATTGCTTCAATCTTAGGACATCTAGAAATTTTTTCAGCAATTTTTTCTCCAATTTTTTCCAATTTTTCCAAACTAGCCATAATTATTTTTTCGTGTTTTGAAATAAAGGATTTAAATTTTTTGGTATTATTAAAAAACATGGAAGACCCAATAAAATCTATTGCAAATAAATCGATTAGAGAATGGTACCAAAGAAATCTAGACCCTTTATTTTTGAGAAAACTTGTTGAAGAAGCTGAAAAAGAAGGTTATTCTTTTGACACCAACTCTGGATTATTATTCAGGAAAGTTTATTCTGATAGTGTTATAAAAAGACTTGGATATACTGTTTTAGATATTATATTCCCTCGACATACTGATTTACATTATCATAAGGATGTTGATGAAGCGATCAAAGTTGTAAAAGGTGAAGGATTTGCATACGTTGAAGATGAAGATTATGTTTCAATAGAAGTTATTCACCAAGGAAGTGAAATTTATATTCCAAAAAAAACTTTACACTTGTTTTCTCCTTTTGAAAATAATTGCTTGGAAATAAGGTTAGCTTGTTCTGGAATTTTTGACCCTAAACAAGAAGTATGTGTAGAAAAATTTGAAAAATTGGGTATGGAGACAAAGGTTTTGGAAGAATTTTTAAAACGAGAAAAAAAGAAAGGTATTTTTCATTTAAAGTGGGAAAAACAATAATTAATTATGAAGAAAGTTAGAGATTTTATGAATACAGAAGTAATCTGCTTTTCCCCTGATGATTCAATCTTCAAAGTTGCAAAAGTTTTTTCTGAAAAGAATATTTCTGGGGCTCCAGTAGTTGAAAAAGGAAAAGTTGTTGGAATAATCAGCATTTCAGATATAGTTAAATTTCTGGGCATGAAACTAATAAATGCAGAAGTTTCACAAATTCCATCTTTAAGCTTACTTCTTTTAAATTTCATAAAAACTGGAAAGGAATTTTTGGGTTTTAAAAAAGAAATGGAAAGAATTTCTAAGACAAAGATAAAAGATGTGATGAGTAAAAAAGTAATTTCCATTCATCCTGATGCAAGTTTAGTAGAAGCTGCATGCTTAATGGAAAAACATGATGTTAATAGATTGCCAGTAATTGAAAATGATAAGCTAGTTGGGATAATAGCAAGAGCAGACCTTATAAAAGCTTTGGTTGAATAATTAAAAGGGTAACCTCCTACTTTTTGGAATTAAGTTTTTTAAACCATCTTCTAAAAGCAAACTACTTCCTAGTATGTCCTTACCACTTTTAACTATCACAAAATTGTGGTACTCGCAATTTATTTTTTCCTTTGGCTTTACACTAGCTCCTTGCATGAATTTTATGGCATTTTTTTCATCAAGAATTACAAGATTTTTTGTTGCATTCTTTCCAACAATTTGCGAACCTTCGATCGTCAAATGAATTTTTTCATTCCTTTTAAGTTTTCCGAAGCCTAAACCCAAAGCATTAATTCTAAGCTTGCTTAAATCTAAGTTTAAAACTTCTTTATTCACAAGCCAAATTTTATTCTTTTTGTTAACTAGAACTAAAAAATCCCTTAAATTAACTTTTGAACCATAGTTTTTTTCAATTCTCCTTTCTAAATCTTTAATTTCTCCTTTTGACAAAACTTTCATTTTACCAATTTGCATACGAAAAATCCCTCTGTTTTTTCAGAAGGAATAATTCTTATAGCTTTAGTAACTGAATCGTCAAATTCTTTTTCCTCCCATTTGTTAAAAGCATGGATAAAAGGCGCTTCTATTTCAATTTTTTTGGTTTTAAGTCCAAGTTTTTTAATCGCAAAATCAATAACTTCCTCATTTTCCTCTGGTTCAAGGGAGCAGGTAGAATAAACTATAGTTCCTCCTTTTTCTAAACATTTAGAAGCAGAAATTAAAAGCTTTTTTTGAATAGAAGAGAGCATTTTCAAAGCTCCGAAGCTTAATTGTTTAAATACTCTTGGATTAAGCGTACCACTTCCTGAACAAGGGACATCGAGAAGAATTTTTTTGAATTTAAGACCAGTTTTCCAAAAGGATTTTCCGTTCATAAGCGTTGTAATCGTATTAGTAACTCCACATCTTTGCAAGTTTCCTCTTAAAGCTTTTAATCTTTTTAAATGAACGTCATTAGCTATTATTAAACCTTGATTTTTCATCATCGCAGCCATTTGGGTAGTTTTTGCTCCTGGAGCAGCACATAAGTCTAGAATTGTATCATTCTTTTCTGGGTTTAAAACTAAGGGTGGAATCATGCTTGAAGCATTTTGAATAAAAAAATAACCCAGAATGTGCTCAATACTCTTGCTCAAATCACAATTTCTGACCCAAAAACCCTCTTTTACCCATGGAATTTCTTCTATTTCACAGTTTTTCTTCTCTAGTTTTTCTTTTAGCTCTTCTACTGAAATCTTGAGAGTATTAACTCTTATGTTCCAGATGCTAGGTGGCTTGGGTGGAAATACTTTTTCAAAATTTTCCTTCAAAATCTTTTTGTATCTTTCTGCTGGAAACATACAAAAATAATATGATTTGAGGTTTTAAATTGGTAGTTCATCTATTAGACACATTTTCAACACAATTACATTTTGATTTTTTAATTTCTGTAAAGAAAAATTGAGCGCCGAGGCTGGGATTTGAACCCAGACGGGGCAAAGCCCCACCAGCTTTCTCAATTCACCTCCGACTCATCATTAATCAGAGTCAAGCCATTTTCTCATTGAAGACTCAAGGCTGGCGCGTTAACCTGGTTCCGCCACCTCGGCATAAAAACTCATCATCTTTAATCAGACCTTGAGTCTTATCTCTACCAATCTATATATAAAAAAAGAGTTTTTATTCTTTTACTATTTCTATTTTCCCGCTTCTTGGAACATTTAGTTGAAGTTTATCCCTAAATTCTGTTGCAAAAGCTCCTGAAATATTTATTTTGTCACCAATTGATATAGCATTAATTTGGTCTTGCCAAAGGGTTAAGCTTATTTGACCAGTCTCGTCTTCTATCAAAGCGTCCGCAACTCTTCTTCTTCCGTATCGAGTCATTACATCTCTGGGTTCTGAGATATCGATAACTTTAGCTGTCAGACTAATATTACTCATTCCAGTCCTTATATCTTCAATTTTCATAAGCTCACTTATAATTTAAAGTTTTAGTGAAAAATTTATATAACATATTTAAACAAAGAAGGTTAAATAATTTAACATGCCTGGTTTTCATGTTTGTTTTTTGGAATCACCAAAAGACGGCCAAATAGCCTACCTTTTCTTTAAGACACCAAAAAACTAATCTTTTGGTGTTGCGCTATGAAGAAGAATGGTTTAATATAAATTCTTCTTTCTTACTTCAATGTATTTTCAATACTTTCTAAAATTTCAGAAACATTCCTTAGACTTTCTATT
>CAZRMN010000038.1:0-3635 GCA_964601215.1 uncultured archaeon | reverse complement strand
TATGCTCTTCTACAAATTTTCTTCCAACCCTAAAATATTTGTTTAAACTTTTTTTGTAACCAGTCACATAACCCTTTACTTTTAATTCTTCAATAGCTTCCTTTGAAGATAACCATTTACCGACGCGAGTATCCTTTAAGAATAATGCAGGATACCAAAGAACCATACAATCAATTTTTTCGGAATAGCATAGTATAGAAATAACACCTCCCATGCTTTCTCCAACTAAACCAATTTTTTTAAATTCTCTTCCCATTTCTCGGATGATCAATTTTAAATCGCTTACCTCACTAGAAATCGTCATTTTCTCGAATTCTGTGAAATTTTCATTCGTATATCTAAAGTTAAATCTTAAGGCAGCGAATCCGTTTTCCGCTAATTTTTTAGCTAACTTCACAAAAGAATTCCCAGGACCTTCTTTGGTTGCTGTAAATCCATGAACTATAATAACAATTTTTTCAGTTTTTTGGTCTGGAAGCGTCAAAATACCTTTTATCTTTTCTCCTTCATTTTCAAACTCAATAATTTTTTCCTTCATCTAAACCACAAGTTTACCGTTCTTCATTATTAATTTTTCATCAAACCATATGCTTGGGTTTTGAATCACCCCATCTATATGCACGTTACTTTTATTTTTCCCTCCTATACTTTTATTATCGCCGAAAGCTACATGACATGTACCAAAAGCTTTCTCATCATTCAATACTTCTCCTATAAGCTTTGCTTTTTTGTTCATACCTATCGAAAACTCGCAAAGAATTTTTGAATTTTTATCTGCTTTTCTAAAAATTTTTCTCAGTTTATTCGCTTCTTCTTTTCCTTCAATCCTAACAATTTTTCCTTTTTTAACTTCTACCTTAACTGGATTAAACACCTTACCTATGCCAACTATACAAGTATCAAAAATTATTATTCCATTTGCTGAATTTTCTAAAGGAGCTATACCTACTTCTCCTGCTGGCAAATTATGTAAGCTTCCTGGTTTATCAAGCAAACCATCGTCTATTTGCACCTTTCTTTTTCCTTTTTCCAGAACTAAATTAGTTCCGATTCTTGTTTTAACTCTTATTTTTCTCGTTTTTTCAAAAATTTTCGCAAGTTTTTTGCATTCTTCAGCAAGTTTTTTATAATCAACACTTAAAGCTGGAAACATCTTTTCATTAATTCCTGGCATTGTAGCTATTCTAGCCCCATACTTCCTAGCTTTTCTAACTGCTTGTGTATGGGTTAAAGAAATAGAAGTTATTCCTAAAACTACTTCAGAAAATTTCATAGCTTCTGCTATTGCTTTAGGGGGTTCTCTTTGAGTTTCTTTTCTTTTTTTAATTTTAACTGCGCAAACTTCTGCTTTAAACTTTTCACAAGCTTTGAAGAACAAGTTAGCAATTTTTTCTTTTGGTTCATCATAAACTATCAAAACGCTTTCTTTTGGTTTTAGTAGAATTGCATTTTTTACTACGTTTTCTATACATTTCATACTTTACCAACTGGCATGCCGTTTTTCATCACAAGCTTTCCGTCTACATATAAATTTCCATTCTTTCCTTTCATCATCTTTATCATATCTTGATGCGAACTTGCTTTGTTTTTTCCGTGGTAAGCACCAGTGTTATTTCCTATAGCAATATGAATAGAACCAAAAATTTTCTCATCAACTATTGTTTCCCCTACAAATTCAGCGGCAGGATTCGTTCCTATTCCCAGTTCAGCTATCCTATCCTTTTCTCCTGTATTCGCGTCCAAAAACTTTTGAAATATCTTTTTTTGAGGAGAATCAAACCATACAACTTTACCGTTTTTAAATTTCATTTTAAGGTTTTTAACTAGACCAAAACCATGGATTGCTACCCAATCAAAAATTATAAAACCATTAGCAGAATGTTCTAAAGGAGCGAGAAAAACTTCTCCGTCTGGAATGTTCAAACCAACGTCTCCTCTTTTTAAATCGGCTTCATCTATAATTCCATCCGCAACTAAAATAGGCCTTCCTTTTATCCTAAAAGTTAAATCTGTGCCGTCATCAGCAGTAATCCTTACAACATCGCCTCCTTCCAAAGCTTTCCTATAGTACTCGCACAATTTTTTAACTTTTGGAGAAAAAGTTGCTTTAATAGAGTTGATAAACACTTTTCTGTATTTTTGCTTGTTAACAAAATACTGGTTTTTTGGAATAGGCCATCCAAAGTAGCACCACCTTATTTTTTTTCTATCTATTATCTGATGAATTTTTTGAGAAGCTAAGGCTCCAGCTTTAACTTTTGCCTCCAATCCCTTAATCCAGTTTATGTCTTCATCTCCACCCAAAAAAATTCTTGCATCATATGCTCCTGCAAAAAGTTTTGCTGTTATTGGCAACTCAGCTGCAGTATCGAAAGGAATTAACTGCAAATGCCTTCTAGCTTCTCTTGAACTATAAGTCAAATCTGTAACATGTGCACCTTTTTTCCAACATTCTTCTTTTATAAACTGAGCAAGCTTTTTACACTCTTCACTAACTTCAGAATAAACCAATCTAACGGTTTCGCCTATTTCAGTTTTTAAAAAGTATTTCCCATTCTTTTCTATGATTAACGGACCATAATCAGGATCCTTTAGTTTTTCCACAATTTTTAATTCTTTCTTGCTTAAATCCTTCTTCGAGAATTTCTTTATCTTTAAGAATTTGTCAATTATTCTTCCGTATTTTTTCCTAGCCTTTTCTATACCAGGATTTGGTTTTCTTCCTATTCTCATACTTTTAACTGCTTCTTTGGCTATTTTTCTTAGCTCTTTTTCAGAAAGCATATTTAAATTTTAATACTAGGATTAAATTAATTTTAGGCTCCCGTAGCTCAGTTTGGACAGAGCAGCTGCCTCCTAAGCAGAAGGTCGTGGGTTCAAATCCCACCGGGAGCGCTTTTATTATAAAAAATCGAATTATAAAATATGCTCCCAATAATATTTGGGATAATCCTTTTAGCAATAGCAATTTACATAGGAATAAAAATACTGAAAAATATAATCATGGGTTTTATTTTAATTTGCTTGGTTATACTTGCATCTTTTCTAATATTTGGTTCAATTCCCAATTTTAGGGACATACCAATTATCGGGCAGTACTTCCCAAAAATTCCTACCTCGCCAGAAGAAGTACTTGTTAGCATAAAAAATCTTGTTTACAATCTTGAGATTTTAAACGTCAACAGAGATGCACAGAATAACTTGCTAATAACTGTTGTTAACACAGGTAAACTAGAGGTTTCTGGTTTTAATGTTTCAGTCGATAATCAAACAGTACATATAATCAATTCTCCAAAAGACCCTTTAAAATCCGGGGAAGTAACTATAATTCAAACAGATTGGAACACTAGTTTTTCTGAGATTCTAGTGCAAACAAAACAAGTGAATGCTACTTATCGAGTAATTTAAGAAAAACTATATTTTAGAAAAAAACGAATTGAAATTTAAGGAGAGTAGATGAAAAGAGAAATTTTAGAAGTTTTGGTTATATTTTTAAGCTTTGTCACTCTTTTTTTCCTGTTTTCTAGTGTAAGTTCTTCTGTCTGGAGTTCTCCTTCTAAGCAGTTTAATGTTGCTCCAGGTGAAATCTGGTTAAACTGGACGAATCAATTTAGAGAAAACATAACTATAGGGGT
>CAZRMN010000037.1:0-3730 GCA_964601215.1 uncultured archaeon | reverse complement strand
CTTCTTTTAAAGCATTCCAGTTAACATTTTTAGGCATTTTTAAAACATGAACTATTGACTTTTTTCTACTTTTTCCAGGCAAAAATTCAGTTAAGGCTCTCTGATAAACAGGTCTTAAAGAAAGTAAGTCATTTTTAATTCTTTTTGGGCCTTCTTTTACCAAATCGACGCACACTTTTCTTGCTTCTTTACTTTCCTTAGCTACCATATTCAACACATTTTTTTGTTTAACGTCACAACAAATTGCAGCATGCGGCTCTTCAACAAAAGATTTAACTTGGTCAGAAATCCAATGATAGCGTCTTGCTGTTTGGTTTTGCACTGACATACCTTGCTGGATTACAACCCATTTTCCTTTTTCTGTAAAGAAAAAAGCATGATGGTATAAAGGATAACCAGCCTGAATTGCTGTATTGTCAATTTTAGCGCTTAGTTTACTCGCATACTTAAGTTTTTCTACTTTTTTAGATGAAAGATTAAAAATTTCTGAAATTTTTTCTATTTCTTCAGGAGTTTTTCTTGAAATTTTACCTTTACCTCCTGCTACAGCAAAACCAAGCTCTTTAGTATTGACTGCTTCTTTTAAAGCAGCCGATAATACGGTAGTCCCTCCTGAACTATGCCAGTCCATGCCTGTCACACATACAAATGATTGAAAAAATGCAGGATTTGCTAATCTTTTTAAAAGTTCATCTTGACCATACTCATAAATAATAATTTCCACTATACTTTTACTTAGCCTTTTCATCCTCTCAAAAAGCCATCTAGGACACTTTCCATAGTGTAAAGGTAATTCTGCTATACCTACTTTTTCCATATTTTCACCAGATTTTCAAAGTAAGCTAAAATTTCTTTATTAATCTGTTCTGAAATAAAAAATTTATCTGCAAAGAAAATAATTTTTTCATTTATCTTTTTATTAGTGAAGTAAATCAATATGCATTTAATATTAGGATGTGTTCGCTTTATATCATAAAACTTGTGATCCAGTTCACGGATTTTTCTCTCTATATTATTTTTTCTAATCGGACGCTCTGCAAAAGCTTTAGCCACCTCAATTATTACTTGTGGATTTTCTTTATTCGGAATTACAAAATCTACATTTATTTCACGAGAAAAGGCTTTTAAAAATTTATGTGCTTGATAAGGAATCTTATTCTTTTTAAGTATTTTAGCTATTTTTAACTCCGAATCATTAAGAGGAATACTTTCAGCAAGCTTATGGTAATCGATAAAATTTCTCGGAGGTTTAAGTCTTGCAAATATTTCCTTTCTTTTTCTTTCCACATCTTCTGCTGTATAAAACTTAACTTCTGGATGTTGGCGGACTAGCTTATTAAACAAATTAGAAAGTTTTATGCAAAATTCCTTATGAAAAGGATTTTCTTTTTTCAAAGTTTGGGTGTTTAAATAACTTATCAATTTACTTCTTGTCATTCTAAGTTTTTTGCATAACTCTCGCTCGGTAAGACCAAACATGTATCTTAAAACAATAAGGTAGTGAGAATTCTCCATGAATAGCTCAGGTAAAATTCTCTCAAAATTTAGAGTTTTTGTTTTAACTAATTCAAATAGTGATTGCAATTTTTTTCCTTTATAGTTTCTTGAAGTTTTATGAAAATTATTTAACCAGGCCCATACAGTATAATTGCCTACTCCCAACTCTTTCGATATCTCTTTTATTGTAAGACCTTTTTCTCTCAATCTAAATACCTGCTTTTTTATATCAACTCCGTATCTTCTCACATCTACATTTTTTTATTATTATATATATTATAGTTTTGAGGGAGTTCATTTCCGATAAAGGAAGAAAAAAGTTTGGATTTTTGGTTAAAAGAAAAGATACAACTTTGTTTACTCCAAATGTTCATCTAAAAGAGTTTGTCTGAAAAAAATTAAAAAATGTTAAGAGAATTATTCTCGAAATAAAAAAAGTTTCCTTTTCAGATCACTTTTTCATGTTTCTCATTATAAGATAGAAAGGAGTTATTTAAAATTAACCCAAGTAAATTTTCAGTGAAAACTTAAATCTTCAGCAAAATTAATAATATGTTTATGGGCAGGTAGCTTAGCCTGGTTGGAGCACTCGGCTGATAACCGAGAGGTCGAGGGTTCAAATCCCTCCCTGCCCATTTAACTTTAGGTTCAGTTTTTAATGGTGCGAATACTAGTGTTCTTCAAAAAATTTAGGTTTCAATCCCTTATTAAACTAGAGAAAGAATAGTTTGGAAAAAGTTTGAAAAAAAGAAAACAAGAAAAGTATTGAAGAAAATTTCTCCAATCCAACCAAATTTTATTGGGTCAGTTGAAGTTGCTTTATGCTTGATTATATTTAGAAAACACTTGATCGAAGAGCCTATTCCAACTACTAGAACTAAGGGTAAGCTTTGTCTTAAATAACCGCTAACAAAAGCTACTATACCATCGATAAAAGAGCTAAAAGAAGGTAAGAAGGGAAGCCAAGCAGTCTCTCCTAAAGGTGGAGAAACAAGCCAAGTAATGAATTCTAAAGATCCTGCTACGAAAGGTAAGATGAGTAAGCCAAAGAAAAAACCAAAAGAAGGACCATAAGCATAACCTACGAGAATTACTGGAACTGTTATTAGTCCAATTCCAAATTCACCGTGAATTTTTATAAACTGGCATAAAACAAGTTTGTCAAAAGCTATCATTAACCAAATTATGAGTAGAAAAAATCCTTTCCAGAGATAAAATACTAAAGCAATCACACTTAAAGTAGCTAATTGAAGTGCGAAAATTTTCTTTGTGATTTTCTCACCTTTCTTAATTCTAAAGTTTAAAAAGTGTAAAATTTAAAGTTAATTAGATGGAAGGGAAGTTTATCGTATTTGAGGGAGTTACTGGCTCTGGCAAAAAAACCCACATAAATCTATTAGCTGAAAAGTTAAAAAAAGCTGGAAAGGAAGTAGTAACGATATCGTTCCCAAATTTTGAGACTGAAATCGCAAAATTGACAAAAAGGGGTGATTTCGATCCATACACTCTTTCGCTCCTATTTGCTGCTGACAGAAGCTTATACCAAGAAAGAATTAAAGGTTTGTTGGAAAGAGGAAGTATAGTTTTATGCGACAGATATTGCTATAGTAATTTTGCCTACCAATTTGCTAAAGGTGTACCTTTAGAATGGCTAATGGAAATAGAAAAATTTATAATCAAGCCGGAAATAGTTTTTTTGATAGATGTTCCAGTTGAAATAAGCATGAAAAGAGTACAACAAATGAACATAGAGGATTTTACAAAACAAGAAATTTTATCAAGACTGGAAAGAGAAGCTCAACTTTTAGAGAAAGTTAGAGAAGTTTATTTAGTTTTAGCGAAAAGTGATAAAAAGGCTAAGTGGTTTGTGATTAATGGAGCCCAGGATTTGGAGAAAATTCAAGAGGAAATTTGGAATATAATTAAAAAAGAATTAAAACTCGAAGAAGAATAAAAATGACTAAAAAATATTTAAATTATTTGAGAGAATATTTTTTAAAGTTGCCCCCATAGTCTAGTCCGGTCAAGGATTCTGGCCTTTCGATTGGGTTCGAAAGGTTTGATTAAAAGATGAAAGGAAAGCCAGAGACCCGGGTTCAAATCCCGGTGGGGGCATGAGTTATTTTTTAAAATTTTTTAATTTTTAATTAAAGCTAAATTAGATAATAACTTACTACAAATTTTTCTTTTAGTTGACCTCTTGGACTTAATATTTCCAAATCAAAAAATCCAA
>CAZRMN010000036.1:0-4620 GCA_964601215.1 uncultured archaeon | reverse complement strand
CACCTTCTTTAATTTTTAGGTTCAAATTGTCTACCGCAACTAATTCTCCAAATTTCCTTGTTAAATTAATAGTTTCAATTATATATTGCATAAAAATCACTCGTATCTTAAAGCTTCTACTGGTTGAAGCTTAGAAGCCTTTCTTGCAGGAAAATATCCAGCTATTATTCCAACTAAAAAACCAAAAATTGCTCCTACAAATAAAGTTTGAGGTTCGATTACAAATTGAGTTAAAATCGTTTCTGTTTCCATTTGTTGAAGTGTTTGAGTTCTTAATAAATTTGCAATATAATTTATCACATAGCCAACGCCTACACCGAAAACATCTCCAATAATTCCTCCAAAAAGTCCGAATATCCCTGATTCTAAGAGAAAGAGTAAAAGTATTGTTCTGTTAGTAGCACCTATAGCCTTCATTACCCCTATTTCTCTAGTTCTTTCCATTACAGAAACGTACATGATATTCATAATTCCTATTCCTCCAACTAACAAGGAAACAGAAGCTATGGCGGTTAAAAAAGTTGTTAAGGAAGAGAGTATGTTTGAAACTAAAGTTTGAAAGAATTTTGAAGTTAAAACAGTAAAGGTTTTTGTCTCTTCAGTTTGATGGTGTAGTTTAAGTAGCTTTTCGTTTATTCTATCAGCAACTTCTTCTACATCATATCCTTCTTCAACTTTTGCAGTGATTAAAGAGTACTCGTTCTCTTCTATACCTTCAGGAAATATTTCCCTTGCAGTTTTCTCTGGAATATAAATCCTTCTGTCAAACATAGAAAGCACTCCACCGGCTTTTTTAAAAATTCCCACAACCCTAAAGTCAACTCCATTAAGCTTAATCGTTTTTTTCAAGCCCACATCTTTTGAAAAAATTTCGTGAGCAACAGAATTTCCTATGATAGCCGAATACTTGTCCTCTTTCGTTAAGTATCTTCCACTTTCTAAACCAACCGAGCTTGCTTCTATTTCTTTCCATGCATCTACATCCTCAATTCCATAAGCATACAAAACTCCAGTTTCATCCCCAAATTCAACTTCTATGTTTGAACCAATTAACCCATTTACTAGTTTTACTCCTTCAATTTTTGATATTTCTTCTATATCTCGAGTGGTTAATTTGATAGCTCTTCCTCCTCTTAAAGTTGCAGTAGCAAAACTTAATCTACCAGGAGTAACAGTAATAACATCTGACATAAATCTTGTTAACTGATTAATTATAGTTTGTTGAATTCCAGTAGTTAAAGAAATTATGGAAACAACTGCAGCAACACCTATAATAATACCTAACAAAGTCAAAAAGCTCCTGAGCTTTCTCTTAAGAATATTCTGTACAGCTAATAAAACTAGTTCTCTTAGCATTCCTTCACTTATTTTTTCAATTTTTTATAAACCAAATAAACAAAAATTACTATTACAACAAACAAACCAAACATGTAAACTGGTGAAACCCGAGATTGTGGAATTTCAGACGGGCTATAAATTCTAACACTTACATTATAAAACTCCTCGTAAGAATTTCCAAATGGATCTTGGTATTCTACTTTTAATTCAAGAGGATAACTTCCTGGCAAAGCATACTTACTAACTTTTAGCTCGAACTTTTGGGTATCATAATCGTCAGAATTGATCTTTCCTATGTAAGAGATTTTTGGACTAACATCTTGAAAAACATCTGATTTAAAAGCAGTTAGAATCACAAATTTTGCTTCTTGTATACCAGCATTAGCAATTTTTACGGTAGCTGAACCAGCTGAGCCAGGTAATAAAACATCTTGGGATTCTAAAGAAACGATGAACTTTGATTCTGCAGATACTACTAGGCCAGCATTTTTTACTGTAGTATAATTTTGAGTTTTTGTTTCATCCAGATAAGAAATCAAAACAGGAATAGAATAAGTTCCGATTTTTACATCTGGAGAGATTTTAAGCTTGAAGTTTACCTTGACACTTTCTCCAGGTTTTATTTCTTTCAAATACTTTTCCATTTCTCCTAAAACTGTGTAAATTTCTGAGCTACCTAAAGAAATCTTCAAATCCTTTGCACCTCCATCTCCATAGTTTTCGAGTGTGAAAGAAAAGGTTAGAGTAGCTCCAGGGTTAATTAAAGTTTTATTATAGCTTATGTTAGAAATTTGAAGAATGGGAAACCTTCTAATATAAATGGGAATATTAACGCTTGTTTCTTTTTCAACTGAGTTTGCGTAATACTCCACTCTTACCGTTACATAAGAGTTTTTGGATATAGCATTTGAATTAGCTTCAATTATAAAAGAAGTTTGCTGACTTGAACCTGGATCAAGAGGCCCTAATTCAATATAAGAAGTTTTGGTTTGAAGATACGGACCAGGGGTTATGTAAATTTTACTTCTTCCAAAGCTTAACGTGCTAGGGTTTGTTAGAGTAAGAATTACAGTAGTTTCGCCGCCTGGTCTAATAAAAGTATCTAGAACTTGCCAACTCACGCTTAAAGTTCCTTCTGCGGCAAAGACTGAATTAATAAAAGTTAAACTGAATGCAAAAAACATGAGAAATATTAATTTTTTCATCTTTTCACCTCTTTTACAATTTTTCCATCTTTTAAATATATAATTCTTTCTGCTTTTTTAGCTATTGCTGGATCATGAGTAACGATTACTAAAGTAACACCTTTTTTTTCGTTAAGTTTGATCAAAGTTTCAATTATTTCCTTTCCAGCTTTTGAATCTAGGTTTCCTGTTGGTTCATCCGCAAGGATTATTTCTGGATTATTTGCCATGGCTCTTGCTATTGCAACTCTTTGAGCTTCTCCTCCTGAAAGTTCACTTCTTCTATGTTGCAATCTTTTTTCTAAACCAACTAATTTTAAAAGTTCTCTAGCTCTTCTTTCCCTTTCTTTTTTACTAACTCCAGCAAAAGCCATAGGAAGCATCACATTTTCTAAAGCTGTTAAAGTAGGAATTAAATAAAAAAACTGAAAGACAAATCCTATTTGTTCTCTTCTTATCTTTGCAAGTTCATCGTCGCTTAACTTAGAAACATCCTTTCCTTTAAATAAAATTTTTCCTGAAGTTGGTCTGTCTAAGCAACCTAGTAAATGCAACAAAGTAGATTTCCCGCAGCCAGAAGGACCGATTATGGCTATTCTTTCTGATTTTTTTATTTCCAATGATATCCCTTTTAAAGCTTTAACCTCAGCTTTTGTTCCTAAATTGTAGATTTTATGAACGTTTTTGCAAACTATTACTTTTTGCATATTATCATCTTTTAAGCTAGCTTCCTAAAATCTCTGTAGCTTTCTTAATATAAACTCTTAACTTTTTTCTTGAAATTCTAGTTTTTAAATGAATTTTCTCCAATTCAAGCTCAGTTAACTGTTTTAAAAGAACAATACCTGCGTCTCCAAACTTTTTTTCATCCTCAAAACTTAGAGCTTTTAAAAAAGTTATAGGGTATAATTTCTTTTCTTCTATAAGTCTTTCCAATCCTCTTTCTTCAGGGTTTTTCCAACCCAAAAGTTGTATATTTTTACACTCAGCATATCTTTTTGCATGTTCAGAAAACTTGGTATTGCATACTATCAAAACTTTGTCAAATTTTATTGGAGTAATACCATTTTCAAAACCTTCTTTAAAATCTTCAAGGATTGAATTCGCTTCCAAGCATACATCTATACCAGTATAAGTGTGAGGGTTAAAGTGGTGTTTCACTTCTACATAAAAGGTTTTCCCGTCTTTCTTCGCAATTCCATCTATCTCATGTTCTATACACTTTCCTTTAACTATTTGAGGAGGTTGAACCTCATATCCATAAGCTTTTAAAAGCAAGTTTATAAACTCTTCAAAATCAGGTTTTGGTCTTAGCAAACAAATGGCTTCTCTCAAATCTTTTTGATGTCTTATTTCTGGTCTATACTCCTGCAAATACTTGAAAATTAACTTTAGAATTTTTTTAGTTGGTATTCCTTCGTATATCTCCTTTTCGATTTTGTCAGCAATTTTTTCTGCAACTTCAGGAGATGCATGCATTCTTAAGCAAGTTCTTATCACTTTTCTCTTTTGAAATTCTTGTTTTCTTCCGTCAAATTTCGTTACTAATACCATTAAAATTAATTTATTAAAATCAAGCTAATAAATGATGGTAAAATTAATAAGAGAATGCCCAAAGTGCAAGAGCAAGGATTTGAAATACTTGCCTTGGCTCGGCGAGATATACGAATGCAAAAAATGTGGCTATAGAGGACCTTTAACCTTAGAAAAGCTTACAAAAAGAAAAAATTTTAAAAACAAAAAATCAAGTAGCTAATTTACCTTTTTTAAAAGGGATTACCCTTTCTATTTCTTCTAGTTTTATTCTTTTTGCAATTTCTTTTATTTTTTGTGGGAGTTTTTTAATTAGTTGAATTTTTATTTCTTCTGCAAGCTTTTTAGCATCCTCATCTCCTGGAAATATTGTAACAAAATAAGGAGTCTGAGTTTTTACAGCTTCTATAGGACCATATATTATATTCCCATTTTTTATTCCTATCGCAATTCTTGGAACAACTTTTTTTATAACATTTTTTTCTCTTATTCTAAAACTCCCTAAAGGCAATCCAGGTTCTTTTACTAGATGTTCTGGTTTCATGTAAAAAACGTTTATCCAAGT
>CAZRMN010000035.1:0-4907 GCA_964601215.1 uncultured archaeon | reverse complement strand
CTATCACCCTCTAAGGTGGAGCTTTCCAGCTCACTTCAGGTCGGCGAGCTAGGAAAGACCCGAGTCCTGTAACTCCACATCCTTTCTTGCTCATCGCAAGAAAGTTCGGTTTGCCCTCTGCCCCTTTCACTCGCCGTTACTCAGGGCATCTCTATTGATTTCTTTTCCTCTGCCTACTAAGATGCTTCACTTCGGCAGGTTCCCCTTCCTTCCGGAATAGCCCTTAACGGGCTAGGATTCCCATTCGGCGATCCTGGGGTCAAATCCTCCATGCGGATAACCCAGGCTTATCGCAGCTTGGCACGACCTTCTTCGGCTAACGAAGCCGAGCCATCCACCAAGGGGATACTGTTGCCTAGACCTCTTTGACCAGCTTAATCCTATGATAGTTTCATCTTCTAGGTTTCATATAGACAGTTCGTTCTTCATCTTTTATCAGACGCTGTCAGTGAAATCATCAACCTCTACTCTTCATCCCTTATTGTTCAATAAGGAATTGCATCTATTTGCTCATGAGGTGCCCATGTCTTCATCTTGAATCAGCAGAAAGGGCATATTCATCGCTAAATAAAGGGCCGATGCTCAATTTAGAACAACATACCGACACCGGCAAACTTAATATTAATTTCTTAATTTATAAAACTTTTGGTATTTAAATTTTTTCTTTACTTTCCATTAAAATTTTGCAAAATCCGCAAACCTCTTGACTAGATGGTTCCCCACATTTTAAACAAGTTTTTATTTCTTCTGGAGGCTGTCTAAAGTAATTGCTCATCTTTTCTATTGCCCTTATCATCGAAATCTTAAAATTCCTATTCCACTTCTCTATTCCATCTATTGTTTGGTACCATTTCTCTCTATTTTTGTCTAGTCCATATTTTATATAGCTATATGGGCAAACATCCTCTCTCACAAAAGGTATTTTCAAAATTTTGCAAAATTTTTCATTTTCATCTCTGCTAACTTCAAATAGTGGCCTAATCTTACAAAGCATCTTTGGATGAGTTGAAGGGAGTAGAGGCTTAAACTTTGCTATCCATTCAAACTTTTGACTCAACAAATTTTTGAAAAAGAAAACGATAAAATCGTCCATGTTATGGCCAGTGGCAATCTTTGTTGCACCCATTTCTCTAGGAATTTTGTTCATTAAGTATCTTTTTATTACTCCGCAACAACTACAAATAGGCCTTCTAACCTTTTTAGCTATTTCCTCGAGTGAAATTCCAAAATCTTTCAGATGAATTACAACTGTTTCAACCTTAGCTAGTTCAGCCTGTTTTTTAATAACTTTCTCAACATCTTTCCAAACTGGTAAATCAAAATTTATGTGAAAAACTTTAAGTTCACAATCTATAGTTGTTTCTTCGATGAACTTTTTTAAAGAAAAAAGAGCAGCAGTGCTATCCTTCCCTCCACTTACGGCTACAAAAATTTTATCTTTCTTTTCAACAAGTCTATAATTTTTTATAACTCTAAAAACCTTTTTGAGATAACTATCAACAAATCTTTTTCTATTCATGAAACAAAATTTTAAGAGTTAATATTTATTTTTAAGGAATTTTATAAACTTCTTTCTTATATTCTTTACATAAAAAGTAAAGAAATTATAAAAAGCAGAAAGAAATCTTTTATATTTTCTCGAGAACAAAGATGTGAGGATATAAGCCTCCAGCTTCAACAACCCTTTCGTGAGAAATAGAAAACTTCTTTGTTTTGAAAACAATATTTCTAAAAGAATTTGCTTTTAAGTTTATTATTACAATCTTTCCATTTTCTGGTAAAATCTTCAAAGCAGAAACCAAAAATTTGTAGTATAAAGGTTTTAAATTACCTTTTCCCATTCTTACACCATAAGGGGGATTAGTTATAATTTTATTAATCTCAAAATTATAACACTCTTCTAGCTTTCTTGCATCACAAATTTTGAATTTTATATATTTTTTTACTTTTGCAGCTTTTACATTTTTCTTTGCACCTTCCAAGAATTTTTTGCTTATATCGCTAGCAAAAATTCTAATTTTTCCATCGTATACTTGGGCGGCTTCTATAGGTAAAGTTGCACCTCCACAGAAGGGGTCAAGAATAGTTTCACCCTCTTTTACTTCAGCTAGCCTTAACATAGCATAAGCTAGGGGTGCTTTAATTGCTGCAGGATGATTAAAAGGTTTTTTAAATCTTTTGTGAAGAGATTCTCTAGTAAGTCTTACACCAACCCAGCATTTTCTCCCTATCACTTCAACAAAAACATTAACATCAAAATTTTCCAAATCAACTTTTTTACCATACTTTTCAACCAAGGCCTGACCAGCGAATTTTTGAACTTGGATAGAAGTAAACTCATGCTTTCCTATTCTTTCACCAGTAACTCTAAAACTTTTAGCTTTTTTCATATCCTCAATTTCTATCCGTTTTAAATTTTCATAAATTGTTTGTAGCCCCTTTTCTTTAGTTTCAATTTCAAAACTATCAATGAATTTTGTAACATGATAAATCGACCTTAATTTAAAAATTTTTTCTAAATTCTTTTCTTTTGTTTCAATTAAGACTCTTCCTTGCAACCCAAAAAATTTGGGAAAAATTTTTGCTTTAAAATTTTCTTTTATTTCCTTTTTAACTATATCTTCTATTCCTACATTAGTTGTAAGCAAGAACTTCATAAATTTTTTTTATAAAAGAAATTAAATGAACTTAACTTTGATTGACTATTAGCATTGAGTAAATGTTGCTCCAGTTTAAAGTGGACCGACCGGGATTTGAACCCGGAGCCTCCGCCTTGCAAGGGCGGCGATCTACCATTGATCTATCGGCCCTTGTATAATATTCTCGAGTAACTTTTTAAATTATTTTTTTTTGAGTTTGGGATATGAATTTAAATTTTAACATCCTTTTTAGATTTTATGTTTTTGACTAGCATTCACTATCACACAAAAGAGGGAGAAGAGCTCAACTTAGGAAAAAGTTGCGAGGAATTAGCAAGAGATTTTGAAAAAAGTAAAGTAGATTATCTCATTCTTACCGATAAAGCAGTAGCTGGGAGAAGAATTTCTTTACCAATAAAATCCTTTAAAAAAATAAAAAAATATCTGCGCTCAAAAAAAGAAAACTTAATTTTTGGGCTCGAGTTTATTACTTCCTCAAACTATCACATTTTAGGTCTGGATTTATGCTTAGAAAGATGGGAAAACAGAATTTCGGCAAAAAATTTAGAAGATGTCTGTCTTGCTATAGAAGAAAGTGATGGAATAATAGCTGTTCCTCATCCATTTGGACCTTGTGGTTTGGGTAAAAAAACAGATAAAATTTTACAGTTATATAAAGAATCTTATATTTCTCATAAACCTTTGATTGAGGTTAACTATTACTTGGAGTGTGTTCCTTCTTTAAAAAGAGAAATGAAAAAAGAAAATAAAAAAGCCATAGAATATGCAAGAAAGAGAAATTTAGCTATTTTCTCTGGAATAGATTCCCGATTTAGAAGTTTTGAAGTAGCTTATAATGTTTCAGAAGAAAAACCTCAAGAGGCTTTGAGAAAAGCTTCTCAGTATGGTTTCAATAATAAGCATTTAATTCCTTACTTGTCCATTTCTTCAGTTCCTATGGTTAGAGAAACACTTTACCTTTTAAGAGACAATGGTTTGAGTTTTTTAAGAACAGGAAAAGCATCTATTTTAAATTATCTTGGGAACTTTTTTTCAAGTAAGACTTGAATTTTTCTGAAATATTTTTTATTTTATCAGAATAATGATTCCAAATTGAATAGAGATAAGGAAAGAGTAAGGAAAAAGAAGTTAAGTATCTGGTTAAAGAATTGAAAGGTTCTGGAATGTTTAAAAGATAAATGAGCAAATTCATATTCCTTATCCCTACTAAGTATCTTGAAAAAACAACTGAATCCAGGAAAACATCACTTATTAGGTTTTCTTTTATTATCTCGCCTAAAGCACCATCGACTTTTTTTCTGAAAACTTTTTCTAAAAAATATGGAACAACATAAGGAAAATAAAATATTGGAATTGTGACTTGAAGTTCATGATTTAATAAGCCATATACCATTCCGTGCTTTTCCATCGAAGCTCTAACTATTTCATTACCCTCATATGCATAAGGAGAAGAGACTAAACACAAAATTGTACTTAAGTCATCTAACCCTATGGAAGCCAAGCTTCTTACAAAAGGTATTTCAGATTTTTTTCTAATAAATTTAATAGCCTTTTTCAAATCTGTTTTATTTAATTTTCTTGGATAAATTTTCTTGATAGTTTCAAGTTTTTCTACCATATTCATCTGATAACTAGACTGAACAGTAAATTTTTTAAAAATTATAGGAAAAGCAGGTAGGTTAATTTTAAGTGCCTAGAGGTTAGAATCCCGCTCCTTGCATAAGGAGGTGATCCAGCCGCACGTTCCCGTACGGCTACCTTGTGACGACTTAGCCCCTCTCGCGAAACTCGAACTCGACCCTGCCATGAAGACAAGGCCTTGTTCGAGTTTCACTCGATTGGCTTGACGGGCGGTGTGTGCAAGGAGCAGGGACGTATTCGACGAACGAATTCACGCAACAGGAAGCATCTCCAGCCTCTACTCCTAGTTGCATGATGACGTTCGCCTACTAGGGATTCCAGCTTCACGAGGGCGAGTTCCAGCCCTCGATCCGAACTGGGCGTGCTTTTAGGGGATTTGCTTCCCCTTTCGGGGTCGCATCCCTTTGTGGCACGCATTGTGCGTCGCGTGTAGCCCAGGGGATTCGGGGCATACGGACCTACCGTCGCCCACGCCTTCCTCTGGCTTATCGCCAGCGGTCTCCCATGAGTGCCTGCCCTCCGGAGAGAGCAGTAGCAACATGGGACGTGGATCTCGCTCGTTAACCGACTTAACGGCACGCCTCACGGTACGAGCTGACGATGGCC
>CAZRMN010000034.1:0-5147 GCA_964601215.1 uncultured archaeon | reverse complement strand
AATGCAGGGGCTGGGATTTGAACCCAGGAACCCACTAAGGGACAGGGTTTCCTAAACTTCTAAGCCCTGCGCCTTTGACCAGACTTGGCTACCCCTGCTCAATAGTTATTTTTTAAAACTTATTTAAAAGTTTTCGTAGAACAAAAGGTTTAAACATCCAATCATTTTCGTAAAATCCTCTTTTGAACGAGAAACGCTTTCCTCTATTATTATTGAATAAGGTCTTAACATTCTTATGATTTCTTTTGCAAGAAAATAGTAATTTGCTAACTTTTCATCCCTAGTTGGAAAAACAGGAATATGCTTATCACTTTTCCCATCATTCATATGAACATGTAAAATTTTAATTAAGTGCTTATGTCTATTAATCAGCTTTAAATTCCAGTTTAATTTTTTTATATTTCCTTTTTCAGCAAATATCATATGTCCTATATCTAAAGTTACAAAAAAACCTGAAATTTTTGCGAACTCAAACAAATTTTCAATCTTTGAATAATAACCAGAAGTAGGATTTTCTAAGCATATTTTAAAGCTTCTTGGTTTAAAAAAACTTTTGCACAATTCTAATTTTTTTATTAATTTATTTCTTTGAGGTTCTTCTTTTTCTGGAAGATGAAGAACTAGTAAATTAGACTCTAACTTTTCACACATTTTTAAAACTTTTTTAAAAAATATTTCAAATTTACTTTCTAATAGGCTCGGCTTTCTTTCTGGATAGTGTATAATATACCTGAAATTGTTTTCCTCTCCAAGCCTTTTCAACTCTTTGATTTCATTTGGGTTAAGTAAAAAATCATAGGACTCCTCGCCCAATTGAATATAAATGTTCCTAAACCCTAGATTAGAAATGAACCGAACAAAATCCTTAGGGGTTCTTATCCCATAGATGATAGGATAAAGCTTATTATAATTAAAACCAATTTTCCTTACCATAATATTAATTTGGTTTTTGATTTGAAATTTTTAGAAAATCGAATTTTCTAGTTTAAAAAACTGTCAAAAGAAATTTGGTTTAAAAGGCATGCCCCCACCGGGATTTGAACCCGGGTCTCGAGCTCGAGAGGCTCGCATCCTTAACCGGACTAGACTATGGGGGCACAAATTCTAATTAGGAAAAGAGTTTTAAATTTTTATTCAGTTGAGCTAGATAAACAATTACACTCCAAATTTTTAGTTCCTATTCCCAGATCCCCCAATCCAAAATCTTTTCTTATGCATAAAGTCATTTGTTTTTGATTTAAACCTTGGAAAATACAATTCCAGTTTAGTAAAATTAAAATCCCAAGAATTATAAGGATAATAATAGCTAAAATTGTTGAAGCTCCCATTTCCCTCAAATAAAAATTTAGTTCTAATTCATTTTTAACTTTTATAATTCTCCCAAAAACTTTTCAACAGGAGAAATTCCTAAGAATTTTTCCAAATCTACTTTTTTTAACATTCTATATTCCTTTGGAGTTTTCAACCACAACCAATCTTTTAAGGAGTATACATAGGGAAAAGCTCTCAAAGCTCCTAAGCTTACCATCTTTTGCAAAGCACTCGACTTCTCTATATCCACAGGTAACTCCTTTTCTTTTATCTCATAAAAATAAGAGAGCAACTTAGAATCAAAATAAAACAAACCAGTATTAACGTATACTCCTTTTGGTAAATTTATTACCGGTTTTTCTTGAAAGCTTTTTACTCTGCCTGTCTCAGGATCACAAATCATCCTTCCAAACTGGCTTTGTTCAGTAGGACTTCCAGCTATAGTACCCAAAAAACCTTTTTTTATTCCTTCTACTTGAAACTTTGCAAGTTCCTTCAAGTTAATCCTAATTATATCAGAACAATTGGCAGAAATCAAAGGCCTCTCCTCGCTTAAAACCCCTTTTTCTAAATAATATTTTATAACACCAGCTCTCCCTAATCTTTTACTCTCTGGTTCTATTAGATAAGTAAACTTTATTCCTGTCTTTTTTGAAACTTTATCCAAATGTTCTATTAATGTTTCTGGTTTATACCAGAGAGTAACATAAAACTCTTTTTTTCCTGCAGCCACATAAGATAAAAGAATCCAATCGATTAGGGGTCTTGGTTTAATTCCTAAATAAGCTCTTGGTTTTGGAAATCTATTTTTAGTTATTTCTAGTAACCTTTCGCTTGAACCACCACCTTGCAATACTACTTGTGTTTCATGAAAGTAAGAAAGGTAATCAATCATAGGAATTAATATTTGTTTTTAAAAATTTATGTTTTTATCCAATTCGAATGACTTTCTTGCGCTGGAAAATTACCCCCCCAAATTACTGTGTAAAACATTACAGTTTTGTTCCTTGGTACGATTAAACCAAAGGAAATGGTATACATAAAGCTAGGTTTTAAGTCAAAAACTTCACTTCTTTCCATTGCAACAATTTTTCCGCTTAAATCCTTAAAGCTTGTAGAAATTCTTACATTTCTTGCGGTATCAAAACCTTTGTTGACAACAGAAACATTAACCAAAAAAAGTTTATGTGTAGTATTACTTTGATAGGTTGAAATTTCAAAAGAATGAGAAACTTTTGGTTGTTTTATAAGTTGAGTAACACTTGGTAAAAAGTTTGGAACAAGATAGATTATACCAATGAGCAAAATGTAAGTTAAAATTCCGTATCCCAAACCCTTAACAGCTTTTTTAAAACTTATGAAAAAAGCTAAGAAGGCGCCACAAAACATCCCTCCTATATGGGCTATATGGCTTACCCCAAAAGTTAAACCTATTTCCATGAGATAGGTTGCAAGAAAAATATAACCCGCGACAAAAAGGATTATTGGAATTGGTATCACGAAGAAAAGATAAACTCTAAGCGTAGGCTCGAGTAATGCTATAACTCCAATTAAACCAAAAATTGCACCACTCGCTCCTATTAAAGGAATGACAGAAGTTGGGTAAAATACTATATGAGCAATTCCTGCAGAAATCCCGCTTAAAAAATATATAAGCAAAAATTTTCCACTTCCGATACTTCTTTCTAAGAAAATTCCAAAACTTACAAGAGTTAAAATGTTAAAAAGGAAGTGCCAAAGATTCTTGTGAAAGAACATGTAAGCGATTAGATTTTCTTGGTTTACTCCAGCGAGGAACTCAAATGGAATTAACCCATACTTGTTAGCTATTTCTTCGGGCAAATCGAACCCATAGTAAAAAAATATTGAAGTATTGATAATCAAAAGAAGAATAGTAACAAAAGGGATTTTTCTTTTTTCCTTAACTTTTTTCCTCATTAATTTATTTTTGTTTTTTTCAATTATAATTTAATTTTTTTAAATAATTTTTTGAGTAAGGACTTTCCTTCTACTTCAAAGTTTTTCCCTTTCCTTTCTCTATTCATTTCACGCGAGTATTTTTCGATTGTCTTTGAAATAGCATGGCCAAGTTCAAAAATATTCTCATGGAAATTTTCAAAAAAAGATTCTCCATGCACATCTGTAAACCTTGTATCTGAATTATGAGAAAATTCATGGATTATAGTATAAATACCAGTAGTGAGAAATTCTGAAGTTGGCAGATTAAGTTCATTCACTCCTAACAAAATTACCTTCTTTCCATCAGTGCAGGATCTAGTAGCTGGAAGTATTTTTCTGTTTATTCCAGAAACTTTTGCAAAATATTTAGCTATTTCAAGGTTACGCCTTTGTCTAAGATTCAATTCAGACTTTCGAACAATTTTAAACTCGCTGCTATATGTACTTGTCGCCTGTTCATAAGGAATTACTCCTTCTACCACTCCTTCAATTAGATCCATAAGGCTTCCTATCATAAATTCCTCATCCAGAAATATGATACCAATTCTTCGCATTATTTGATCTGCTTTTACATCTCCTATTTTTGCAAAACTCACTAATTTTCCTTCTAAATCCAAAAGAGAAACCCAAGATTCATTAGAAGTTCTGAAAATCTTGACATTGTAAAATTTCTTTCTTGCTTCCTCGCTTTTAAGCATTAAGTTTGCAATCCCTATTCTATTCTCATCTGTCATTCTTTCATTCGCTTTTTTACTCAAGATTTCCATTCTGAATTCTAGGAGTTCTTTTTGAATTTTATTCCATACAGGACAATAATACATTATGTCATTCCTTGCAAAATTCACTTTAAGCTTCTTTTTTGAGTTTATATCCCCGCCAATTCCCTGATTCCAAATAGTTTTAACAAAAATTCCTTGGTTGTAGATGTTTATTCCTCTACCCCTATCGTCAAATCCATATTTTGCATTTGATGTTTCAAAATAGTATTTCCCTTCCCCTTTAAACAACTTTTTCATATCTTGTGTTACTACTTTTCCATTAATTGTAACTTCAGCTGGAACATATCTTATCCATTTTTCTAGCCTTCTTGCTTTTTCTTCCTTTTCATGAGTTGTTAAAGAATTGTAATGAGAAACTTCTACTATACAACCATCAACCCATTCATCACTTTTCCTGAGTATGTATTTTATTCCTAACCTTTTTATATCAACTTCTAACACATTATCTTGAGTTTTCCATATGTTCCTTCCTTGGGCAAACAACTGGCCTCTTCCCATTCTAAATTCCCCGTATCTTTTCTTCTCACTAGCTTTTATAGGATAACCAAAAATTTCAAAATAATTCTTTATTTCTTCTTCATTCATACCTTTTCCATTATCTTTTATGACAGACGTATGCTTATCTATATAGATTTCTATTTTTTCTGCTCCACTATCAATGGAATTCATCACACCCTCTAACCATGCTTTTTCTATAGAACCAGCTTGTCTCTCTATAATATGGTACAAAAGATTTTCATGCATCTTAAAGGTTCGGACTTCTTCAGTCCGCATATTTTCTTTATTCAAAACTTACATTTTTATCTTTTGTGAATTTCTGAAATAGAGAAATTTTGAAAATGGGCTCGGTGGGATTTGAACCCACAACCTCCTGGTCCGAAGCCAGGCGCACTATCCTTGTTGTGCTACGAGCCCTTCAATTAACTTTTAAAATGGTATTTATAAAAAGTTTTTAAATCTATTTTTCGTTACTTCTTTTGATGATAAGCTATCAAATCATCTCATCTATTGAGAAAAACGAATGCATTCCTACTGTAAGCACTATACTCGAAATACTAGATGAGTGTAACTGGAATTTAAAGGAAGATTACCTTCCTA
>CAZRMN010000033.1:0-5532 GCA_964601215.1 uncultured archaeon | reverse complement strand
ACCTTCTGTATCATAATCTGTCGCGACTATAAAATCCTTAGCTTTTGAAACTATCTCTTTCACATTTTCAAAGTACTTTTTAGAAAACTCAGAACCTTTTTTTGTGTAAGTTGGTATCCATTCTACATCAAAAACAGGATAAGTCCATCCAGTATTGTTTTTTATAGTATCCAGAACGAACAAATGACCAACAGCAGGTACCACTATAAACTTTTTTCCATTTCTCGTGAATTCAAACCAATAAGCTTCTCTTTTTTCCTTTTTTACCACTTTTCCTTCTGCTAGAGCTTCAGCTATCCTTCTCGAAGCATCTGGTTTTTCTGAAATTATGACGATGGGTTTTTCTGGCATTAAAATCATTTCCTCTTAAAAATTTATAAATCCTATTCTATTACTACTGGTCTTGCTCCCAAGCTTTCTTTTATGGTTTTTTCCATAGTATTTAACCTATTTTCAAGAGAAATAGTTTTATTCATTAATTCATTCAGCTTCGAATCTATTGAAGGTGGAACTTCCAAGCTTGGTTTTTTTATACTATTTTCCAAGCTTAGAATTTTTTCTCTCAAGCTTGAAACTTCCTTTGATAACTCAGCTACATTTAAAACAATTTTTTCCATTTCTTTAGGTCTTTTTTCTTCTACTTTTTTAGCCAATCCTTTAACTATTCCCTTATACTCTTCTTCTATTTTGTCTATCCTTTCATGAACTTCAGCAACTTTTCTTACAACTTCTTTCTTAAAATCTTCAAACCCTACCGATGATTCAGGAGAAACACTTAAGCTCTCAATCTTTTTTTGAATCATGTTAATTTTTTCGTCCAATTCTCTAACTCTTTTTTCCGTTTCAGTTTTAAGTTCAGCTAATTCTACAACAACTTTTTGGTCTATTGCCTTTGTTTCAATACTCTTTAAACTTTCTTCCACTTCAGTTAACTTTTGAAGTTTTTCTTCAACATCTTTTCTTAAATTTTCCAGCTCTTCATTTTTTTCTAAGAGTGGCTTAAACTGTTCAAACTTTTGAGACAATTCAACTACCATTTTTTCCAGGTTTTCAATTTTTTGGTTGTAATCTTCTGGAGTCTTCACTTCGCTTTTAATTCTTTTCAAATTTTCTAATTCATCTCTCAAAGAGTTTATTTCTTTAATTAATAGTTCAATTCTTTCATCTGAAGTTGTAGGTTTGAATGACAAGATTTTTTTCTCTAATTCTTTAATCTTTTCTTCGATCTCGAGCGAAAAAGGAGAAACTGGTTTTGTTTTTATTTCATCCAAAGTTCTTTTAAGTTCGATTAGACCTAAATTCTCTACATTTATTAAATCCTCTAGCGTATCAACTTTTTCTTCTAAACTACTGATTTTTCTTTCAATTTCCTCTAACTTACTAGTTTCAAAAAATTCGGGCAATTTTTCACCTTAAAATATGGTTAGTTTTTGCCTATATTATATTTTCTTTTTTTAACCATAAAAACCAAATTATTAGAATTGCAAAAATCAATCCTTCCCTCCACAAGAAGTTGTGAACTACACTTAAATACTCATAACCCAAATGGTAGGTAAAAATTAGTGTAGTTGTAATTCTTAAGAAATTTATGAAAAATATTAAAGGCAAAGCTATAGCTATAAACTTTATTTTTTTCCTTTTGTCTATTTTAGGTGTAGCTATTGCTAAAGCAGCTAAAGCATACATTGATTTCCAGCCAGTGCAATCAAAAGTTATTTCAAATTTTTGAAGGATAATTTCTTTTTCAGAAGGAAACCCCATCCAAAGGAAATAGCCTGTTTGAGTTACAGGATAACCTAAAGCCTTTAAAGTATTAGCAATACAGCTACTCAAAAAAATTTGCAACTCTGGTAAGGAAAAATTAGAATATATGACTAAATACATGGGAATTGCAAGAATATTGAAGAATATTATAGACTTAAGGATTTCCAAAAGTTTTTTTCTTCTCTTTAGGATTTTACTTTTTTTCATTTATCATCAGTTCTCTTATAACTTCAGCTATATTTTTTGATTTGCTCAGTAAAACCTTTCTCACAACCTTGTCAAAAATTTTTTTATTTTTCACTTTTGATGTTGCATCTTCGATTTTTGCGAAAAGCTCTCTATAACTTTTAAAAGCTTTTAAGCTAGCAGCCAAAGCATCCTTTTGATGAAATCCCTTAATTCTTCTTTTATACTTTTTTATGATTTTTTCTTTTTCAAAGTTTGTTAAACTTTTTTCTGGATAGAATACTTTACATCCAAAGCTTCTTGCAATTTTTTTAATAGCTTTTGGAGGTGGATTTACATCTGAAGCAACTATTACTGGATAGCCGAAATCTAGTATATCCCTGATTATTTGATTTCTATTCTTGTATTTCTTGCTCACCAAAGCAAGAATTTTTCCTTTAGTATCTATAATTGCTATTCCAGTAGTCGTTCCTGGGTCAATTCCAGCAATTATAGCTTTGTTCAGATTAACACCTATTAATATTTAGCGCTCAAAATTCTTTTAATCTTTTTTGCAAGTTTTTCTCCTATTCCTTCAACCTTTTTTAGTTCTTCTTCGCTTGCAATAAAAATTCTTTCTATACTTCCAAATTTCTTAAGTAACCTTTTGCTAATTACACTAGAAACCCCTGGTAAACTGCAAACTATAAACTCTTGTAATTTTTTCAACTCCTTTGGTTTTTTTCTAATTTTTAGGGCTAAACCCTTTTTCTTTTCTTCTTGTTCCTTTCTTGCAATCCAGTAGATTGTTCTTGCAGTATCTGAAGGATTTTTTGTAGTTAGAATTGAAACACCAAAATCTATCAATAAACTTGCTATTGCTGCTTTTAAAGCATTTTCGTTTATTCTTCTGTTCGAATAACCCTCTATCAAAATAATGGGTTTTTCAAAATTTTCTTTTAAATTTTTTGCTTGTTCAAAAATTCTACCATTAATTATAGAACCAATAAAATCTTGATGAGTTTTCCTTTCTATACAAACCCTTGAAGAGCATAAATAATCACCAACGCTTAACTGCTTTTTTATTATTATACAATCATACTTAGCCAAGAAATCAAACATTTCTTGGGGTTCGTGCGAATCAACAAAAATTGTAATTTTTTGTGAAGCTAAAATTTTTTGTGATTCTTTCATTTTAAACCCTTAGTTTTTCTCTGTACTTGTGGAGGATAAAAGAAGGAATAAACCAAGCAATAAACCAGTAAACAGAAGAAACCAAAACTGCAACAATTACATCTCCACTAATACTTAAATCATAAATTTTCAGAACCCATTCTGGTCTCATGAAAGTAAATTCACAAATAAACCCAAGAATAAAGGATAAACCTCCCATTATTCTTGCTCTAAACTTTTTATAAAAATAGATTAAACTGCCTACCAAATCAAAAATAGAATAGAACATTATTATTCCTGTTGGGTCTTTTTCTTCTGGAGTTGGAACAAGTAGTTCTAAGGATAAGTTTACTAATATAGAAAAAAGAAAAAATACCAGATAAATTTTTAAAAATCTCAAAGCAAAGCTCTTCATAATTATAAGAAGTTGTTGATTAATAAAAAATTAATTCTTTCATTTTTTAAAAGCTATTCCATTTGTCATAAATCTTCCAGAATTTTCATAATGTAATTATTTGAAAAAGTCCATAAGAGTTTTCTTTTTTGTTTTTTTACTCATATCGTATAAAATTCCCTTCATTTTTTTCTCCTTGTGAAAAGCAGCCCAATAGTAGGCTTCATCCCTCGTTCCCTTGGTTATAAGGAAAATAACTTTCCCTGCAGTTTGTCTTCCTACACGTCCTCTCCTTTGGATAGTTCTTATTTCGCTTGGTACAGCCTCGAAAAAAATTGCAAAATCGGTTGCAGCTATATCTAGACCTTCCTCTCCTATGCTTGTAGTTACTAAAACATTAAACTCATTTCTCGAAAATCTTTTTAAAATCTCCAGCTGTTTTTCTTGTGATAAACCGTTCCTTCCTCTTTTAGCTTGTCCAATTAAAATCTCAGAGCTTATACCCTCGTTTCTCAGCAGGTTATTTATTTTATCCACCGTGCTCCTATAGTTGGCAAAAACTATTATTTTTGCGTTTGGTTTTTTTCTCAACAAATCCTTGATTACATGTTTAATCTTTTCAAGTTTTGGATGTTCTATTTTTTTGTTTTTTAGTTCTTCCACGATTTTAATCGCTTCTCTAATTTTTGGGTCTTTTACAAGTCTTCTATCAGTTCTTCTTTTACTTGATTCAAGTTTTTTCAAGTATTCGTATAAAGGAGTAATGCCTTGAGTTTCTAAGAGTTCGATTGCGTGCTCAACTTTAATGGCTTCTGCTATTTTAATTGCTGCCCACATCAAGTCATACCTTTTAGCTCCTTCCATGAATTTGGAACCAATTTTTTCCTGAAGCTTTAATAAGGATTTTTTAGTTGGCCTAAGAGTTTGAAGAATGTGATGATCCCTCAACCAAAAAAGATTATCCTTCAACTTCTCTTCCAAAAACTCTTTTACTTTTTTAAATTCTTCAGGAAACTCTACGTAAATCCATTCCCTTTTAACACGCTTAACATAAGGCTTAACGTCTTCGTCTAATTCACTTCTAATTTCAACAGTTTCTATGAAAAGGTTCTGCTTTATTTCTTTTATTCTCTCATATTCTCCTCCTGGGGAAGCAGTCAATCCGAGAATTAAAGGATGTTTAGCCTGTTCTACATATTTCTTCGCAATAAAAGTGTAAGCATAGTCTTTCACACATCTATGCGCTTCATCGAAAGTTATGAATGAAAAATTTTCTAGATTTATTCTTCCATTAATCAAATCATTTTTAATACATTGAGGAGTTGCGGTTATTACCTTAGCTTCTTTGTAAATCTTCTCTCTTTCCTTCGGTTTTATTTTCCCAGTTATTAAAACAATTTTTTTTGGATTGATTAAAGTAAACTTTTCAAAACTTTTCTTGTGCTGAGCATTTAAAGGTCGAGTAGGAGCAAGGATTAAAACTTTACTTTCAGGATACTTTTCTAACCTTTTTATTGCTACTAAAATTGAAATCAAAGTTTTACCCATCCCAGTAGGTAAAACTACTAGAGTATTCCTTCTGCTAGCAGTTTCAGCTATTTTTAGCTGATATTTTCTTGGTTTTATCGCTTCTTTGTTCAGCAAACTATACTCTTCCATACACTCAGAAATTATTTTTATTATATTTTAAACTATTCTCCCATCACACTTACAAAAATTCTCCTGTGTCTAGGACCGTCTAGTTCGATTAGCAAAGCTCTTTGCCAAGTACCTCTTATTATTTCTCCATTCTTAACAGGATAGATTCTTGATTGGCCTATAAAACCGCTAGCTAAATGAGAATCAGCATTATCATCAATTCTATCATGCTCATAGCCAGCTCCTCTTGGAAAGAGCTTTTCTATTTCATTTTCTATATCTTTTATCAAGCCAGATTCATGTTCTTCTAAAATTATTCCAGCAGTAGCATGAGGAAGGAATATTAAACAAATTCCATTTTTTACTTTACTTTTTTCAACTATTTTTTCAATTTTATC
>CAZRMN010000032.1:0-6627 GCA_964601215.1 uncultured archaeon | reverse complement strand
CTTGCTTCTCCTGAAATTTTTAAGTTTCCAGGAGTGATTATTTCAAGCTTTCCGTTTATTCCTCTTAAAGAAACGCTTGCAATCCCAGGAATTACTTCCTTTCCCTCATCAACTTTAAGAGAAGTGATACTTCCAGAAGAAGAAAAGCTCGAATCGGTTAATTTAAACTCTTGATCAAAAAACGAGTTCTTATTCTCCAGCTTTACTGTAAGAATTATAGGAAAAGACGACTTTGAGGAAACCCCATAGAAAAAAGATGTAATCCCTCCTAAACCCTCTCTCAAAATATTAGTAAACCTAATTCCAACGTCTGTTAATAAAAGTAAAGCAGCGATAGCAAGCACTACTATGCCAAATAATAGCAATTTCCAGCGCATTCTTTCACTAAACATTTATTGTAATTTTACAAATATATTTATGCGCAAAAGATTTAAAAAGAAGTAGACCATATAAACTTAAAGGTAATTGGATGAACCCGATATTTAGCGATTCTTCATCGATTATAAACTGGATATTCCTAACTTTTTTATTCATTCTTCTCCCTTTGCTTCAGCCAAGAATCTATCTTACTCAGGCTTTATGGAGACTTGAACAATCTTCAATGCTTCTGGAAAAGCTAACAAAAAAAGGAGAGAATATAATTCTTAGAAAAATATCAAAAAAACCTTCTCGCGAGCTAAAAAACTCTTTGAGTTCTTTCTTAGAATTTTTTGTGATACAGCCAGTAAACCTAGACCCATTTGGAATTATTAAGAAAATAGAACATTTAACGATTCTTGAAGAAAAAAGGTTTAAGTATTTTGTCAAAAGTATAGCTCCTCATCTTGATGAAGAAACAAGACAAAATGTTTTGATGGGGATAGCAGGAACATTAACCCTAAATCAAATTAAAAAAATAGTTCGTCATCTTACAGAACTAGTAAGAAAAACTAAAAACTGGCAACTTGGCATGGTTTACACCATGCAACTACCATTAGTTGAAAGGCTAGCTAAAGCTTTACTCCAAGGGACAGAAGCTTTCACAAACTCCTGGCCAGTTGGCGATTCTATTGGAAATTTAATAGGAGCTCATCTCATAGGAGATGCAAAAGTTAAAGAAATAGAAGAAGATACTATTTTAGCAAAAAGAAAGATAAAGGGCAAGACAGTTTACATAATTAAAGCTAAAGGTCCTGGCGGGAGACTTGGAAAGCTTGGAAGGGCAGTAGAAAAAATTGTAAAAAGAGAAAAAATTGCTAAAATAATAACAATAGATGCTGCAGCTAAGCTTGAAGGAGAAAAAACAGGAAGTATAGCAGAAGGAGTTGGAGTTGCTATAGGTGGGATAGGAGTAGATAGAGCTTACATAGAAAATATAGCAGTTAAAAAAGGAATTCCTTTGGATTCTATAATAATAAAAATGAGCCAAGAAGAGGCGATTCAACCAATGAAGCTAGAAATCCTTTCTTCTGTTAACAAAGTATTAAAGCTTGTAGAAAAAAGCATAGCTGAAACTAAAGATAAAGGTAAAATTTTGATTGTTGGTGTAGGTAATAGCTGTGGAATAGGCAATTCTAAAAAAGAAGCAATCGAAGCTGAAAGAAAAATAAAACAAATCCAAAGGATTTTAAAGTTAAGAAAAGAAAAAGAAAAGAAAAAGTTCTGGTTTTAAACTTTAAAGCAGTAATGAATTTTGTTAAACTTTTGTTTGAATTCTGTCACTTCTTCTTTTATTTTTTCCTCATCTTCCTTATCTATTAAAGCTCTTTTGAAAAATTCGGCAACCTTTTTCATTTCTGCTTCTTTCATTCCCCATCTTGTTAGCTCTTGAACTCCAAGCCTTATACCAGAAGGATTTTGTGTTGCATCTTGTGGACTATCAGTTGGTAAAGCCATTTTATTAATGATTATATTACATCTTTCAAGCTTTTCTGCAACTACTTTTCCTCCTCCAAATTCTTTCATGTTAACTATTACTTGATGTGATTCTGTAAACCCTAAGTCAGGACAAAGTACTTTAAATCCTAGTTCATGTAAAGCTTTTCCAAAAGTTTTGGCATTTTTTATTACTTGTTTTGCGTATTCCTTTCCAAATTCATTCATTTCTAAAGCAGTTATAGCTAAGGCTGGAAATCTGTGAATATGGGTATTCGAAAGAACTCCTGGAAAAATTGCTTTTTGAACTTTTTCCCAATCTTTTTCCTCAAGGCTATTGTTTCCAATGATTATTCCACCTTGTGGTCCTTGAAAAGTTTTATGGGTAGAAGAAGTCATTATATCTGCGCCTTCCTCTAAAGGTTTTTGAAACTCTTTATTGTAAATTAACCCAAACACATGAGCAGCATCGTACACTACTTTTATTTCCTCTCCTATTGCTTCTCTGATTTCTCTTACAGGCTCTGGGAATAATATCATAGAAGCTCCAAATATTACTAGCTTAGGGTTAGCTTTTTTTATTAGCTCTACAGTTTTTTCTACGTTTATATTCATTTTCTCGGCATCGAAGAACATGTTCACATCTTTTAAACCATGGATTCCTGCTAACCCCCATCTAGTTGAACTTACATGTGCACCATTTGGTATTCCTAGATTAACAATAATATCACCAGGTTTTGTAAAAGCAGCAAATACAATCAAATTGGCTATTCCTCCTGATAAAGGCCTAACATCTACAAACCTTGTGTTAAAGTTTTCTCTGAAAATTTCATTGCACAATTCTTCTATTTCATAAGAGTATTTAGTTCCTTGGTAATGACATTCTTCACCGGTATGCTCGTTGTACCTTCCTTCAAAGTCCGAAAGATAGTACTTCTCTGCTAAAGGCGACAAAACACTTTCAGAAGCTATTAGATTTAAACATTCTTGCCTTCTCCACTTGTTCTGTTTTTCCACACATTCTTTTATTTTTTCTAACATTCAACCACCCAAAACTCCAAAAAATTTTAAAAATCCCAAAATTGTAAAGAATATGACTGTAGCTATTAAAATCATTGCTAGCTCAAAATTGTTCATTCCTTTTGTTAATAATTCAAAAGCTACAAAAGCCATTATACAATCTCTGATTAAACCCTTGACTCCCAATCTAATCACTTTGTGAACTCTTATATGAATTTTAAATATATTAGCATTTCCGTAAAGAATAATATACTTTAAAGTCAAATAAAATACCATGAAAATTTTATCTCAAGTTATAAAAGGAAAGCTTATAGATTTTGCTCCAAAGCTTAATGAATATGGACCAGATAAAATAGTTGCTGCTAGTGGGATTTTAACTGCTAAAACAAAAGATTTTGAAGAGATGCTCAGAAAAATAGATGAAAAAGTTTTACAAGTTTTTCATAATGAAGCAACTAGAAGAGGACATGCCTCTTTAGTTACTTCCGTAAACTTTTATTTTTGGTTAGAAGGAAGTAGAATCCTTGATTTTTTCTTCACAAGTTTTCCTTTTGGCTCTTATATGATGTTTAGCTCCAGAAGAATAGGAGTTAATAAGGAAAACCTTGTTATTCCTGATTCTATTGCAAATTCTAGGTTTAAAGAAGAATACAAAAAAATTTGCGAGAGAATGGTCAAACTTTATAAAAAAGTTGAAGAAATGACAAAAAGTAAGGATTACGCTAGGAGAATTCTTCCCATAGGTTTTATTTCAAGGGGTTTTTTTAACCTTCCTTTACAGGTAATTTTAGGAGTGATAAAAGAGATAAAAACTGATGAAGAAAATAAGAAACCAAGCTATCCTAAAGAAATTGTTAAAATAGCAGGCCTTTTAGAGAGACACATAAAGGAAAATACAAATTATTTAACTAATGCTTCCTTTAAACTAGCCTATGACACAAATTTTCCTCATCCTAACTTGTTTAAAAGCGACATAGATTTTGAAAATTCTGAAATGAAAATCTTGTTGAAAGAAAATGCTTTGGAAGAGTTGATTAAGGAATTGAAAAATGAGTTAAAAATTGAAGCTAAACCTAAAGAAAAAATTAAAAAAGTCTCGGAAAAATGGAAAGAATTTGTGAAAAAGGTTCAGGATAAGATTCTAGTAGAAGTAAAAACTTTTGTATCTTTGGCAGCATGGAATGACATAAAAAGGCATAGAACAGTAAGACAAAAGGTTGAATCCATTTACCATGCTGTTGAAAGATGCGTAAAAAAATGGGATGAAAATAATTTTTACATGCCTCCCATAAAAGATCAAAAAGTTAGGGAAGAAATTCTCAAAACTTATAGAGAAGCTTTAGACTTTTATAAAAAATTAATCGAAAATGGCATAGAAAAAAGGGATGCAATTTATGTTATTCCACATGGAATTAAACTTGGAATTAAGTTGCTTTTAGATGGCTACCATATTTTTGACCCTTTTGGTTTTATAGGAATCAGGTCTTGTACAACTACTGACCATGAAATTGTTTTTCTTATGAATAGAATTACCAACGAGCTAGAGAAAGAAATTCCTGAAATTAAAGGTTTGGTAGGACCAAAATGTAAGCTAGGCTACTGCCCTGAAAGGAATTTTTGTGAAATTATTAAAAAATTTGTGAAAAATTATGATGAAAGCTTGCATTCGATATTTAACTCATAATTTTTGAAATTACTTCGTTTACTTTTTTCTCTAGGTCTTCCAAGCTTCCATCGTTTATGATTAAAAAATCAGCTAGCTCTAAGCATTTTTTAGTTTGTTGTCCATAATCTGGTTCACCTTTTCCCTGGTCTCTTTCATCCACAATCAAAAACTCTTCCCAAGTTTTCGGGTCTGTTCGTTTTTTTCTTTTGACTATCCTTTCGAATCTTATCTCTCTAGGAGCGTCAACTCCTATTAAAACAAAGTTTTTCCCAAATTTTTTTCTCAAGAATTCAACTTCCCCTGGATTCCTTATCCCATCGATTATTAGAACATCCTTATCTCTTTGCATATACTCTACAGCAAGCTTTGCCAGAATTTCATTTCCATATTTTTTCCTTAACTCATTTCCTAAATCTTGAAGACTTACTCTATTAAAATCAGGCTTTTTTCTTTCAAGTTCGCCACGAATAATAGAAGAAAGGGAGACCGTGTAAGAGCTGAACTTCTTTTTTATTAAATCCCTGACTACATTTTTCCCTGAAGCAATTGTTCCAGTAATGCCTATGACTTTTTTCATCTTTCAGCACGCAATTATAAGTCGTAAGCTCTTACTGTTTTCCTACCGTTTGCCTTAGCTCTGGCAGCAGCAGCCTTTAGCATATCAGTTATTTGTTTATCCAAAGCTTTGAAAAAGTCTCCGCTTACTCTATAACCTTTAAGCAATTTTTTAGCAGCAGATTTAACTACAAGCGCCATTTCATCACCTCATTTAAATTAATCTTTTATTATTTAAAAATTTAATTTTTTGGTCAAAAAAACTATTTCTTCAAGTTCTTTTTTAATTAAGAGTCCATAACACTAAGGGATACTGCAATAAAAGCTGGGCAAGAAGATAAGTTAAAATAAACTTATAGCTTTATAATTGAGTTGTGTTTTTGATATTATTTTTTAATTTTGAATAAGTTTTTTTAAGCTGAGATTTCTGAATTTATGATATGAAGAAAACTCATTGGATTATTGGAATTATATTAGTTATCTTAATTTTATACATCATTTATTCAATTAATTTCCCAATTGGACCTGGAACACAATTTGTTTTTGAAGTTAAGGGAGATGGTTGTAAAAAAATAAATGAAAATAAACAAAATAGATACGATTTAAATTTCACTCTTACAGATGAATTACTAGACTCTGTAATTGTGGAATATGGGTATCCTGCCAGTGGTTTGAAAACAGGAACTCTTAGAGAATTTTGTCAGCGATATAAAGATATTGAAAATTGTAAGAGTGATATTGCAATGTATTGTATGGGAAGATGAGATTATGAACAAATTTCTTAGGGTTTTAATAAAACCTTCTGAAGTATTTAGAGAAGAAAAGGAAAAAGCATCAATAAGAAAAGCAATATTAACCTTTTTATTGACTAGTTTTATTGTAGGAATAATTAATGTAATAGGATTTTTCTTAAATCCTCGAAGTTTTTTTCTGTTAAGTCTTGTTAATTTAATTTTATCTATAAAAATTCAGCTAATTCAACTTATAATAGTTATTTTCTTTTTAGTAATTCTACCAATAGCGAGTATCATTATAGTTTTTTTATTTTCTTTATTCGGATTTGCTATCTCAAAATTACTTGGTGGTACTGGAAGTTATAGAACATTCTTATATTATGCATCAATATACTATGTCCCATTAGGAATAATTACTGCAATTTTCTCTCAAATACCAGTAATTGGGCAATATATAACATATGTAATAATAGGATATACAGTCTATCCCTTTACCATAGCAATTAAAGAATCCTTTAAACTATCAACAAAAAAAGCTATTGCTGTTTGGTTAATACCAAGTTTAATAGTTTTTCCGATAATTTTTTATCCCATATTAAGTGATTGGTATCAACAACAAGAACAAAAAAGAATTTTTTCTGATATCAATCTTTTGATAGATGCTATAGACTCTGATGATTTAAACCTTTGTCAATCAATCAGTGACGCTATAATGAAAAACAACTGTATTGCAATAATTAATAAAGATATCACAAAATGTAGTGGGAGTGAGAGACAGATAAATTATTGTTACAAAGA
>CAZRMN010000031.1:0-8004 GCA_964601215.1 uncultured archaeon | reverse complement strand
CCAAGTTTTAAGCTTCCATGCTCTTGAAAAACTTGCAGCAAATTCTGTAGCCTCTTTTATAGTTTGCTCTGGAATTTCCTTACCTTTCTCATTTTTTACAACAACAAAAGGAGCTCCTTTTATATCAGCATGAAAAACTAAGTCTTCATCTCTTGCATACTTTCTAACAAGCATTTCATTAGTTTTTGCATCCTTTCCTGCCACAACCAAAAAGCCGTCGCTACTTCTAAACCATCTGAACTTTTCATACCATTTTTTTTCCTTTTTCGGTTTGACTTTAACTTCAAATTCTTTAATTGTTTCCTTTACCCCTTGCATTTTTTCCTTCGCTTTTTTTGCTTTCTCGAAGAAGTAGCTTGCATTTTCTTCTACAGATTTTCTGAAGTCTAATCTTAAGATTAAGTCGTCAACCTTAACTTCGACGCTTGCTTCCTCAGGTTTAATTTTTTTCAAATATTTTCCTATTTTTTGATTCTTAATTTTCTTTTCAATTTCATTCCATTCCAGCTTTTTTTCCCTTAAAGATTTGATAGAACTTAAAATTTCGCTTACTATTTGATAATTCCTATAAAGGGCTTCTGCAGCTTTTCTATATTCTTCTTCTTTTTCCTTAAGTTTTTTGAGTCTAAGATTCTGGATTTTTAAAATTTTTCTTTTCTTTTCTTCTTTTTTTTCAAGAATTTTCTCTTCTTCTTTCATTTTCATTTCCTTTTCTAGATTTTCAAAGTATGTTCTTATTGCCTCATCAAAGCATTTGAACTCGATTTTTTCTTTTTTCTTAAACTTAATCATCTCAAATGGTACGACATCAACTTGCTTTCCTTCCTCGAGAACTATTGCAGATTTTAACTTGATTTTTTCCAAATTCTTTAAAAACCTATAAATCTTTTTTATTTCCTTTTCCTCAAGCTCAGAACAAAACTTGTTTTTATTTATTTTTACTCTTTCGCAAATTTCCTCTGCATAAGTTCCGCCTAACCCAAAATTGACTGCCAAAGCTTTTACTATCTCTTTTTCTATTTCCCTAACTTTTTTTTCAAATTCATCAAAATCTAATTCAAAAGGATTTAAATTACTAGGCGGATACTTATAGGTTTCCTTGGGTTTTATTTTTCTGGTTTTCCAAACCTCCTTTCTTAAACTTCCAATTATTTTTCCAGAAGAATCTACGAGTATTATATTTCCTTTTGAAAAAAGCTCTACTATTATCCTAAAATCATTTGTCCAAATTTCGACCACTCTATCAAAACCAACCTGAAAAAAATTCTTAATTCTTTTGTTCGTTAAATACTTCCTCAATTGCATACAAAAGCTTCTAGGCTCTTTTGCTTTTTCAGTTTTTTCTAAAGTGTAAATTGCCCTTCCAGGAATTATTTTTAAGAAGCTCTTTTTATTCTTAAAAATTTCAATTATCAAGGAATTATCTACTTCTTTGACCTTCCTTATTTTACTTCCTAAAATTTTCACTTTGAGTTCTCTTACTAAAAACTTTAAATCTAAGCTTGTTAAGCTTTCTTTCATAAAAATCAATTACATTAAATTTTATAAATATCATAAACTAATATTTGAAAGTGAGCATATGGAGCTTGAAAGCTACTCTGGATTTTTAACGGATGAACTAATAATCAAAGCTATTTTAAAAGGTAAAATAATAATTACTCCTTTTGACAAGAGTAAAATAAAACCTGAAGATATAGAAACTTGGCCTGCACAGCTAAGACCATCTTCTTTAATTCTAACTTTAGACAATAGCTACGCGATAATAGACCCAAGAGTTAGAATGCTTAAGGCTGCTCAATCTATTGGTGACCATTTACTTTGGCATAATATTGATGAAGAAGGTTTGTTGCTCTCTCCTGGAGAATGCATACATGCAAGAACTAAAGAGCGGATAGGGTTAGATAATGACATAATGGGTTTAATAGATGGAATAAAACAAAATGCTGAAAAGTTTATTACAGTTCATACAACCTCAGCCATATGGAATCCTGGAGATGGTGGTCCAAAAGATCCTCGCGGTCCATACAAAATGCTTTTAGAAATGAGGAACGATGGCCCCAAGCCTGTTCTATTTAAGGCAGGCGACCCCATTTGTAGACTAGTCTTCTACAAGTTTCCTTCACCTGTTAAAAGACCATATTTCAAAATAAAGTATGCAGTTACAAAAAGATGATTATAACTTTTCCTTAACTTTTTCTTCGAGCATTTTCTTTAGTTCTTCAGTACTTTTTCCAAAGTATCTTTCAAATTCTGGAGTAGTTGTAATAATTTTTGTTCTTCCAGCTTTTTCAGTTCTGATTAACCCTTTAGCTTCCAAGCTCGCTACATATCCATAAGTTTTATTTCCTTGAAATTTAACTATAGTTGATTGTTTTATAGGCTGCTTTATCGCTACTATAGCTAATGTTCTTAACATTCCGTCGCTCAAATCAGCAAAAGGAGCAAGCTTAGCAACTTTTTCTCTGTATTCTTGCTTAACTCTAAGTTCATAACCCTCAGGAGTTTCAGCAAGTTCTATTCCTCTATCTTCCTTTTCTAGTTCTTTTTTTATTTCTTCTATAAGTTTTTTTATTTGTTCTGGACTTCCAACATCTACAATCTTTGAAAGTCTTTCTAAACTTAAAGGCTTATCTGAAACAAAAAGTGCAGCTTCTAGCAAGGCTTTTGGATTCAATTTCTCACCAATAAAATTATTTTACAATTTTTGGAATAAATTTGTAAAGCTTAACATATTTAAATTTGTGTAGTATTTCTAAACTAATTAGAGAATATGGAAGGAAAAATATGGTTACTAGAAGAAAGAAAGGAAAAAACAAAAATCTATATTCTTAACAAAAAAGAAAATAAACTAAGTGTTTATTGGATGCAATACCTTTCTATTTTACACCAAGAAGAAGAGGGTAATACTCTTACTCCAAATGAACTGAAAGCAAAAGAAATCCTAGAAAAAATAATTAAAAAGGCAAACCCTAACACTAATCTTTTGGTCTTGTATACTTTGGGTGATACTGTACCTTACAGCAGATATAGAATTACCCACAAAAAAATAGAAGAATATGAAAAAAAGGCAAATGTTGCTAAGGTAAGGAAGGCTCTAAAAGAAAGGATTAAATGGGTATAACTAGAAGGAAATATTTTCCCTATAGAAATTAATTATTAAATATGGGTTTATTTGGCCCTTCTGAGGAAGAAAAAGTTGCATACCAAGAAGCAAAAGAAGTATTCAAGGAGCTAACTAAACAACTACATCTACCCAAAAGTGCTTACATGCCTAAAGTTGAGGTAAAGCAATTGCAAGAAAAAGTTGGCACTTATGATCCAGATAAACATGTACTGAGGATAAACAAAACGATAGTTAAACAGTACTTAGAAGCTAAGAAGTCCTTGTACGAACTTGAAAAAGAAAAGAGTGCTCATGTAAACATGCTAAAAGAAATGTATGGTGAAAGGATTAGTCAACTTGAAAAGGAAATAGCAGAGCTAGAAAGAAAAGCGAATGTTTCTGAAGGAATGAATAGAGAATTCTACCAGAAAATGCTCGAGAATAAGAAGCAATACCTCAACAGAGTAAAAACAAGAATGGAATATGCTATTGAAAATACTGAAAAAAGGTATGAAAGATTAAAAGAAGAAAAAGAGAAAAGAATTGAAAATTTAAGAAGGTATGTGAGAGGAGGAACAATCCATGAGTTTGTGCATGCTATAAGGTATAGAATGCATCCAGAAACAAAAAAGTACGAAAGAGTAGACCCTGTAAGAAGAGAGGTAGAAGATGCATTAGCAAACATGGCAGAAGCAATAATCTTAGATATGAATGAAAAAGAAATAATTCGAACAATAAGAGGGTACGAAAGCAGTTTGGTAGGAAGTTTGTACGAAAGTATAGGAAGTTTGCTTGCAAGTCAAGCTGAACTATACGAAAAAATATTTAAGTTAAGTGAAAAAGAAAAGGAAGAGATAAAAAAACAAAAAATGACTGGAAAAGCAACCAAAGGATTTTTAAGAGGATATAAGCTTGGATTAATTGCTGCTTTAGGTATTAAAGATAAACCAAGAGAAGAAAGGATTTCTATATTGGAAGAACTTTTGAAAAATGACAACCCTGAAGAAATACTCAAAAGACTTAGAGAAATGGCAGATTACTCTTTAAAAAAACATCCAGAATTAAGAGAAGCTATAATGACTGAGGAAGAAATGTATAAACAAATTAGGAAAGAAGTTGAAGAAGAAGCAAGAAAAAAGAAATCAGCAAATTTTGTTTTAGTAAGTCTCATAGCTTTTATAATTTTTCTCTCTTTTCTTTTACCAAACTTAACAAAAAGTGAAAGAATAACTGGAAGTTCTTTAGTTTGGTCAAAAGGAACCTACTTATCCTTCTTTCTGCTTTTTTTCTCAATGATGATTATTTTATCTATTTTCCTCGTGAAAAATACAAGCTCAAAAGAAATTAAGGCTTAGTTATCCAAATTTCCTTAAAAAATTCTTCTTGCTCTGTTCTCACTTTTTCATTCTTTTCTAAATGTAGCAAAGGAACAAAATGATCGATAATTTGGTCTCTATTCCATTCTTCTACTATTTGACTGAACTTAAGCTTATTCTTCTTCATTTTATGCATTAGCTCGTTTATTTCATTCATTATATGCTCGATTTTTTTGGTTATGTCTTCTTCAGTAATATTCATTCTTAGCCTTCTTCTCCATAATTTTATTCTCTTCTCCTTCCTTTCCCTAACTGCCAAAGCCTTTTTCAAAGCCTTTATTAATTCGTCTAAAGTTACTTGTCTTTTTGGTATCCTTTTCATAGGTACTCCTAGTTGAATTAGATTTGGATCTATTCCTAAATCGACAAAAGGTTTTTCCTTAGAGACCTCTTCTATGGTTTCTTCTTCTTCAAAAATAGAAAGATAATCAGCTTTAAGTCTTAGCAGCACTGCAGCTACAAAAACAATTTTTGCAGGAATTCTAAAGTCGAGTTCTTTTATTCTATTTATATAATTTAAGAAACTTTCTGTAAGTTTAACTAAATCTATATCCCAAGGGTCGAGGTTTTCTATACTTACTATATGATAAATTACTTCTTCCCAACTTTCCTTTTGAATTATAAGTTGCAAAATGTTTTCTTCTTCACTCATCCAGGCATCTCCAACCCTAATATTTTTGATTCTCCTCTTTCCATCGTTACTCCATAGACTCTATCCCCATATTTAATAGTAGTATCATTGTGTGTGATTACAATAAACTGAGCTTTTTTAGATAACTCCTTAATTAATTCAGCAATTTTTTTACTGTTTTCCTTATCTAGAGCGGCATCAACCTCGTCTAGAATATAAAACGGTGCAGGTCTATACTCTTGGATAGCAAAAAGAAATGCTAAAGCAGTTAAAGTTTTTTCACCTCCAGACATTGCATCTATATTTAATAGCATTTTACCAGCAGGATTCGCTTGAATTAACAAACCACTTTCTAAATCTAAAGGATTTTCTAATTCTAAGCTTGCAGTTCCGCCAGTCATTTTGTGGAAAATCTCATTGAACTTTTCACTAACTTCTTTCAAGCATTTATAAAAGACTTCTCTTCTTTTTTCTTCAATTTTTTCTATCATGTCAAGAACTGCTTTTTTCTCTTCTAGAATTTTTTCATACTTTTTCTTATATTCCTCAAACTCAGACTTGAAATTTTCATATTGTTCTATAGCTTTGAAGTTCACTGCCCCTAAAGAAGAAAGTTCTTTTATCGTTTCCTGAATACTATTTTCTAGAGTTTTAATTCCTTTATTCAAATATTCAACTTTTGGATATTGTAAAAGTTCGATTTTCAGGTTTTCTATTTCAGCATCAACCTTAGCCTTTTGTACTTTCTTCTTGTTTATTTCAGTTTGTAAAGAAAGCCTTTTCTCGTATGCTCTTCTTCTTCTTTCTCTAAGCTTATCTAGCTTTCTTTCAGACTCTATCTTTATTTTTTCTAGGTCAACAACTTCTCTCAATTCTTCTGATTTTGAGTATTTTTTAAGCTTTCTTTCATTTTCTTCTATTTCTTTTTTCAGATTTTCTATTTCTTTTTCAAGCTTGGCCTTAAGCTTAAGATATTCTTCTATTTCATCTCTTGCAGTTTTTACAGCAACCTTAGGATGCAACCTTATTAGATGGCCACCAGTCATTGCTCCAGACTTTTCTATTAAATCACCTTCTAAAGTTACCATTCTAACCTTTCCTATGCCAATAGCTCTAGCAACTTCTAAGTCCTCAACTACCAAAGTATTCCCTAAAGCATACTCGATGGCAGGAGCAAACTTAGAATCAAACTTTACTAAGTCAGAAGCAACTCCAATAACACCTTTGATTTTATACTGGGAAGCTTTGATTTTTCTCGGTTTTATTTTATTCAATGGTAAGAAAGTTGCCCTTCCTATTTTTTCTCTTTTCAAGTAATCTATACAATAGCTTGCTACTTCGTCATTTTCAACTATAATATCATTTAAATGATTGCCAGCTGCAACCTCTATTGCAGTACTGTACTTTTCAGGAGTTTTTATTAAACTTCCTACAGTTCCATAAACACCTTTGAGCTTAAGGTTTAGAATTGTTTTTACAGCTCTAGGAACTCCTTCAGAAATCTTAGTTCTTTCTATAGCTTCTAACCTTTGTATTAGTCTGTTTAACCTTTCGATTTCATTCCTATGCGAATCGATCTTATCCTTATCAATTAGAATTTTTGTTCTTAGGTAGGAAATCTCTTTTTCTACCTTCATCCTTTTAGAAATTTTGATTATCCTTTCTGCAAGCTGTCTTATATTTTTTTCCTTTTCTTCAAGTTCTTTTTCAATTTCTCCAATTTCTTTCTGCACTTTTTCTATTTCTTTTTCTTTAGTAGCAATTTCTTCCTCAAGTTTTTTGCTTAGTTCTTCTGAATTTTTGAGTTTTCTATGGGCTAGAGAAGCTTTAAGAACTTGAAGTTGTTTTTGTAAAGCTTGATACTTTAATGCAGCATTTCTTTCTTCTTCAAGTTTCTTGAAAATCTCATATCTTTCAGTAATTACTATTTCAGCTTCTTTTAGCTTTTGGTCAACAGCCTCTAAATCGCGCTTAGCTTTTTCCTTTTTCTCATTATATTCTGCTATCCCAGAAATTTCGTCTATTATACTCCTTCTTTCAATGGGACTCATTTCAATTATGTTTGTCACATCCCCTTGTAAAACTATGTTATGGCCATCTGGATAAATTCTAGCAGAAGCCAATAGCTCTAGGACCTTTTCCCTAGTAGTAGTTTTACCCTGGATTTTATACACTGAAACTCCTTTTTTGTTTACTTTTCGGGTAATCGAAACCTCAGGGTCGTCGAAATTAAAAATTTTTTTTGAATTGTCTAGGTAAAGGGTAACAGAAGCCCTTTCTGCAGGCTTTTTTCCGTTTCCTCCATGGAAAATTAGTTCATGCAGTCTTCCCGCTCTTAAGGATTTTGCTGAGATCCTTCCTAAAACGAAACATATGGCATCGAGTATATTAGACTTGCCTACTCCATTCGGACCGCAAATTATATTAAATCCTTTCAAGAATGGAATAGATACTTTTTTATTGAAACTCTTGAATCCTTGTAACACAATTCTGTTTATTTGAGTGTTCATGTTCCTTCCTATTTATATTTGTATTTTAAAACGAATAACTTTTCTTAAACTTTAAGATTAGTAAAAAGCAGTTAATTTAAAGTTTTTCTATTTGTTATACGTATAACATTAGTTTGATTTTTTTAAAAAATAAAATTAAAGTATGGAAAAAATGGATGCATACTACTTGAGAAGATGTCTCCTTTCTATTTTTCTGCTTTTTCTTTATCTACTTTTAACGTTCATTTTCATGATTTTTATTTTTCCCTTAGTTAATTTTTTGAATCCAAAAAATTATTCAACAAATGTTTTTTCCAGTTTTGTAATTTCTAGCATGCTCTCAAATTCTTTAATTTTTATTTATTTCAGTTTTAGGTATGGCATACCCTTTAGAGGTGGGGATTG
>CAZRMN010000030.1:3044-8862 GCA_964601215.1 uncultured archaeon | reverse complement strand
TTAATTCAAAACATGAAGCCAATAATAGACAAAAAGGGAATAATTAAAAAAATAAAAAAAAGAGCAAAGTATACTGAAAAATACAGAAAAAAGAAAATAGAGTTTTGCTTCTCCATTTTAAGCCATGCTCAAAAAATAAACGAAAAACTAATTAAAAGGAATGAAATTCCTTTTTTGAACTATCGCTTCCCTCTTTTACTTGAAAAATATGTCAACATCATCTTTGCTTTAAACAAAAGATATTTTTCTGACTTGAAATGGATAGATAAATATCTTTTAAAATTCAAAGTTAAGCCTAAGAAGTCCTTGTATTACATAAGAAAAATTAGCGAACTAGGAAACACGAAAAAGGAATTAAAGAAAAAAATAAAACTCTTTAAAAAAATGGTAAAAGAACTTGCTTTAATAATCAAGAAAGAGATACCTGAAGCTGAAATCGAAGAATCCTTAAAAGAGCTTGATTAAGTTATTCTGCTCCCTACCTCTATATCCTTTTCTGGTTTAAGTAATACTACATTTCCTTTTCCGTCTTCTGCCGCTAGAATCATGCACTGGCTTTCAACACCCATTAACTTTTTCTTCTCAAGATTTACTATGAAAACATACTTGTTTCCTATTAGCTCTTCAGGTTTATAATAGCCTACCAAGCCAGCAACTGCCTGTCTTTTTTCTGAACCAAAGTCGACTATTAGCTTTAACAAATTCTTTGATTTTGGTATTTGCTCGGCTTCTAGAACTTTTCCAATTCTTATATCCATTTTCTTGAATTCTTCAAAGCTTACTTCCATGCTAAACACCTCCAAATTTTTTAAATAATGGTTTAATCTCTCCTATTCTATGTCCAGGAACAAGTTCAAGCTTATCCAAATCCTCAAACCTTTGTTCATGAACAGAACCTTTTAAGTTTAATTGTTTCCAAAGTTTTTCGCAAGTAAAAGGAATGAAAGGAGCTAATAGAATTGCTAAACTTCTAAGCAAATTCGCAGAAATGTACAAAGTATTAGCACAATCTACAGGGTCTTTTTTTAGAGTCTCCCACGGTTTTTTTTCTTGGAAATACTTGTTTCCAGCCTTGCTCAACAGTAAAACTTTTTTTAACCCCTTTTTAAACTCGAGTTTCAAAATCACTTTTTTAACAGAATTTTTCGTTGAAGTGATTTTCTTGATTAAAGTTTTATCCTTTTTTCCCAGATTTTCTGGCTCTGGGATTGTAGAATTAAAATTATTTTTTATAAAACTTAAAACCCTGAAAGCAAAATTTCCAAAATTTCCTATCAATTCATTGTTTATCCTGTTTTCAAAATCCTTCCAAACAAAGTTTGAATCTTTTGTTTCTGGCATGATAGAAGCTAAATAAAACCTTAAATAATCTGGTTCTATATCTATAACACTTTCTTCGGCCCTAACTATTACCTTTTCATCTTTTACATCTAAAAAAATACCCCAGTTTTTACTTTTTGATATCTTATCCCCTTCATAATTCAAAAATTCTAGAGCAGCAACCTGGTAAGGAAGGTTAAACTCACCACTTCCCATAAGAATTGCGGGCCATATTATTGCATGAAAAGGAATATTATCCTTTCCTAAGAAATGAATTATCTTTGCATCCTTTTCCTTCCAATATTCTTTCCATTTTTCTTTTTTTCCAATTTTTTCCGCCCATTCTATCGTTGAAGAGATATAACCTATTGGAGCATCAAACCAGCAGTAGAATACTTTATCTTCAAAACCCTCTAAAGGTACTTTTATTCCCCATTTTAAGTCTCGAGTAATACACCTTGGTTTTAATCCTTCTTTTATCCAGCTTAAAGCAAAATTCCTTACGTTTTCCTTCCAGTGTTTGTTTTTTCTAATCCATTCTTCCAACCTTTTTTCAAACTTTGGTAAGTCTAAAAATAAATGTTCAACTTCTTTAAATTCTGGTTTATTTTTACAAATGATGCAATAAGGTTCTATAAGCTCGGAAGGATTAAGCAGGCGAGTACAGTTCTCACATTGATCTCCTCTTGCAGGCCTATAACCACAATATGGGCATGTGCCTTCTACCCATCGATCAGGCAAAAATCTTTTGTCAAATTTACAATACGGTAATAAAATCTTTTTTCTTATTATGAAACCATTCTTCCAAAGTTTGAGGAAAATTTGGGTTACAACTTTATGATTTATTTCTCTCGAGGTTCTAGAAAAATTGTCATAGCTTATACCAAACCAATCATAAATTTTTTTATGGGTTTTGAAAAGCTTGTCGCAGAGTTCTTTTGGAGTTAAGCCAGCTTTAAAAGCAGCTACTTCTGTTGGCGAGCCATGTTCATCAGTTCCACCAACAAAAACTACATCCTTACCAAAAAGTCTTAAAAATCTTGCGAAAATATCTGCTGGTAAGTGTGAGCCAACTATATTTCCTACATGAGGAATATTGTTCACGTATGGAAGAGCAGCAGTTACTAGCCATTTTTCTTTTTCGAACTTAACCACCTCATATATTTTTGAGGCAAGATTTTAAAAGTCTTCCGGCGTTGCTTAACCGACCTCACCTAATAATTTTATTTTATATAATTTTTCAAATTAGCTACCGAATCCAACACTAAATCAGGTTTGATTTCTTCAGAAGGCTCTTTATCTATTCCTGTTCTCACCAATACAGTATAATACCCAAGTTTTTTTCCAGTTAAAATATCAGAAGGTAATTCGTCTCCGAATAAAATTGTCTCACTTCTAGGCGATTGAACAAAAATACTTATAGTTTCTAGCATTTCCTCTGAAGGTTTACCTAAAAGCTTCGCTCTTTTTCCGCTTATAAACTCCACGCTTTTTACAAAAACTCCTGTTGCAGGGTAAAGTTTGTTTGCAACATAAAAGACTTTACCCATAGCTACTGTCAAAAGCTTTGCCCCATTTTTTAAAATCTCATAAGCTTTAACGATTTTATCTGAATTTAAATCCAAAACCTGACCTAAAACCAAATAATCTGGATTTTTATCAGTTATTTTTATACCATTTTCTTTTAACTCTTGAACAACTCCATGACCAATTGCAAAGGCAGACGCCTCTTTCAACTTAAGGTATTGAGCAGCTACATAAGTTGAATTGACTAGTTCACTTTCTTTAACCTCTACCCCAAAACTCCTTAATCTTACGACCAAACCTTTTCTTGAAGCAAGGCTATTATTAGAGACAAAAAGGATTTGCTTTCCCTTAGACCTAAGAATTTCTAGGGTTTCCTTTACTCCAGGAAGTAAACCTCTCCAGTTCCATATTGTTCCATCTAAATCAAAAATAAAGGTTTTAAATTTATTCAAATTCACCATTTTACCACCCATGCTGGTTTTATAAATTAATAAATTCTTTTACACAAATAAAGCTTGTGAAAGAGTTTATCGAATCTGTAGAGGAATTCGCGAAAAAAATCCAAGAAATAGAAAATTTAAGGAAAAAAATAGGAGATTTTCTGAGAGAAGTCAACTCCTCGACAACTCTTTCTTTTGATAGTGAAATTTTTGAAGGAAAAATTATAATTCCTGTCGAAAAATCTAAGCTTGAAAATCTTAAAGTTGCTGGTGTTGATGGAGGAATAGTAAGACAATCCCTCCACGGCTTAGATATAATTCTTTTAAGAGCTGTAGGTGTTTTATTTAAATTTTCTAAAGGAAGACTTGAAAAAGTTGATTACCATCCAGAAGCCATTCCTATGCCAATCCCAAAGGTTGTTTTTGATCCTTTTACTGATATAGAGTTTGAAATTAATTCAAACTATGAAAGACAACTAGTTGAAATTAAAAATGCAAAAGAAGTTATAGAAAAGTTTAAGCCTGACGTCTTATTTTTAGATGGTTCAATCGTTCCTCACTATACTGAAAAACCACCAAAGCATTCTTTACTTTTTCCTACTTACAGAAAATTGATAGAAGCTTATATTGAACTTTTTGAAAAAGCTATAGAAAACAAGACAATTTTGGCAGGGATAATAGAGGATTCAAGGGGAAGAAGGTTTTGTGAAATCATAAACCAGAGAATTCTTTCCAAAGTTACTGGAAGTTTGGCTTTGGACGTAAAACTTTTGTTGAATAGAACGATAGATTCAAACCTTTTAACCTATGCTTTGAGACTAGGTGAAAGAACTTTTATTTTCAAGTATTCATCTTTTCCTGAAAATCATCCTATTTTGAATGAATTTGGGAGCAAATTAGCAAATTCAATATTTTCCTTTTACTTAAAAAGTGCAGAATTCGATAGACCTATAAGAGTAGACTTTTTAGGTGAAAGAGAATTCATCAAAAGAGCAAATTTTATTTCTTCAATAATCCTTGCTTTAACTGGTCATTCAACCTATGGTATACCTTCGGTTTTAATAGAAGCTGACCAAAGAGCAAAGCTTTCTGAAGAAGATTTAAAGCTTTTTTACCAAGACTTACTTACAAAAGCTGGAAATTTAGCTAGTTTACTTACTTTAAGAAGAGAACAAAGACCGTTTTAAAAAATAAAAAAAAGAAAAGTTTATTTTTCCTTCCCAAGGGTATACACTGCCTTTAATGCAACGATTACTACCGCTGGTGCGATTAACGTTGAAATGTTAGTCAGTATCGGTCCTAAATACTGACCGACTACTGGAAGTACTCCTAGATTAGCAGCTCCTGTCAATAATAAAGCTATAGCTGCTATCAAGAAATTATAGATCTCTTTTTCTGTTATGTTCAAGAATCCAATTATTATTCCTAGTACCACTAGCACCAAAACGACTGTGTTGTTGTACTCGGCCCCTAGAAAGCCCGTGACTATCGCTATTATAACCCCTGCAATGAAGGAATAACGCCCTATCATTTCTAGATTCATCTTTACACCTAAATAGGTGTTTAATATTAATTCCTTTATAAATTTTTTGGTGTAATGAGTATCTTCCAAAGCAATTATTATTTCAGTATTTTTCCAGTTTCCATGTACCATAAGTATAGGTCTAACTCTGCTAAACTAAGGTTTGATTTTACTGCTATTTTTCTTAACAATTCTTCGGTTTCTAAGTATTTTCTTTTTGTGAGCGATTTCGGTTTTTTAATTAGCTCAAAACTTTCCAATAAATCGAGCACATGGAAATCTATAATTGCAAAATCCGTAAAGCCCACATTCCTTAAAAAATGACTAGCTTCCTTATACCCTAACCCCTTAATATTCTTAACCAACCACTCTCTCAACTTTTTTTCATCTTTGTTTGAATTTATTATTTCCTTGAGCGAATTCTTATACCTTCTAGCACTAACTATATACTTTGCTCTTGTTTTGGGATATCTATGTCCCAAATTCTTAAGCTTTTTTACTAGCTCGCTTTCTGATAATTTTAAAAACCCGTTACCAATTTTTTGTTGAATTTTTATACTTTTTTCTGCGTTGAAATTTGCAGTTAAAATACAAAAACAAAGCTCTTTGAAGATTTCTTCGCTCGATTTTTTTCTCATCTTTTTGAATTCTTTTATCCTTTCATTAATTATTTCTTTGATTTCGTTGTTTTTCAGCCTTTTAACAATAGTTAGTAAATCTTTCTTTCTAGTTTTCATTTTCAACCTTTTATTTCTTCTACTTCTTTTTTCCCTTCTTCTAACTCCTTAACTTGCTCTTCATCAATTTCTAGCAACAATGCTTGAAATTCCCCCATATGAGTTTTCTCTTCTTTTGCTATATCCAAAAGAACTTTTTTTATTTTTTCATTTTCAGTCATAGCTGCCATTTGCTCGTACAAATTTATGGCATCCAACTCAGCAATCATGCCTGCTCTGCATATTTCCTTATCCAAATCTTCCTTTTTTACCTTTTCAAGTTTTTTTGGTAT
>CAZRMN010000030.1:0-2944 GCA_964601215.1 uncultured archaeon | reverse complement strand
TGCATATTTCCTTATCCAAATCTTCCTTTTTTACCTTTTCAAGTTTTTTTGGTATATCGGATAGCATGTTCTCACCTTAATATTCTTCACATTTAATCTGGAAATAACTTCTAGGATGACCACAAGAAGGACATTTTTCTGGTGGTTCTTTTCCAAAGTACATATAGCCACATTCTCTACAAACCCACCATACTTCCTTTTCTTTCTTAAAAACTGTCCCGGTTTCAACTTCTTTCAGAAGCTTTTTATACCTTTCTTCATGATGTTTTTCAGCAATTGCTATAGCCCTTAACCTTTTTGCAATATCTTCCAATCCCTCTTCTTCTGCAACTTTTGCAAACTCAGGATACATTTGTGTGTACTCATAGTTTTCTCCTGCTATCGCAGCTTTCAAATTTTCTGCTGTATTTCCTAAGCTTATTGGAGCAACAGCTTCAACTTTTATCTCTTCAAAACCTTTTCCGCTTTTTTCCTTTAGCTGGTTTATAAGTTTAAACAGCCAGCTTGCATGCTCTTTTTCATTTTCTGCGGTTATTAAAAATATCTCTGCGATTTGTTCAAATCCTTCTTTTTTCGCAATTTTTGCGTAGAAAGTATACCTATTCCTTGCTTGACTCTCACCAATAAAAGCTTTAACCAGATTTTTTATAGTTTTTTCCATACCTTCACCAGCATAAAATTTACCTTTTGCATTTAAATACTGTGAAAAAAATAATTTTCTCAAATACTAAATAATTATATGTTATTCGATTCATTACTTTTCCTCCTAGCTTGTGCTGGGTTGGGTATAGGGGGTTTTCTTACAGTAAGGAGCTTAACCAAAATTACATATTACTACGGGATGCGAGAATTTGTAATAGGATTTATTATTATGGCAATAGCAACGTCTATTCCTGAACTTTTTATTGGCATTTCTTCTGTTTTTTCGGGAATCCCCTCGCTTTCCTTTGGCGATATAATTGGCTCTAATATAGCAGACTTAAGCTTAGTTCTAGGAATTGTTGTATTAGTTGGAAAGGAATTAAAAGTTGGAAAGAAAATTAAAAGAGATATAATTTATGCTTCCATAATTTCTTTTTTGCCTATACTACTTTTTTTAGACCAGAAAATTTCCAATCTTGATGGAGTCATTCTACTTTTTGTGTTCTCAGTATATATAGTCCATTTATTTTTAGAAAGAAAAGAGCATACAAAATATTTTTACATGAAAAAAGATACGATTAAAAAAGAAACTTTTATTTTTCTTTTCGGACTTATTATCCTTCTAGCTAGTGCAAGATTTATTACCCAATTCGCTTCTCTCCTTATTTCTGAATTATCTTTACCTCCGGTATTCATAGGTCTATTAATAGTTTCTATAGGAACTTCCTTGCCTGAGTTATCCTTCGAAACTCAATCGTTAATAAAAGGACATAGTGAACTGGCTTTAGGCGATTTATTAGGGAGTTTAGTTATAAATTCAACCCTTGTTCTGGGATTAGTTTCTCTTTTATCTCCTATTAAAGCTGAACTTCCTTCATTCTCTATAGGAGCAGTATTCTTTTTCTTGATTTTAATTTTCTTTTCTTATGTGTTATTCAAAAAACAAAAAGTCTCAAAGAAGCATGCAAAAATACTATTAATTCTCTATGTAATTTATATTCTCGTGAGTATTCTATCAAAAACAGTTTGATTAACTGACTACTTTCTTTCTATTGTTGCAAAGCTAGGAGCTAGGATTAAGTATCCTTCTTCTAGACCAACAATATCCCAGCCAAACCTCATGCATTCTCTCTTGAGTTTCCTTACTGAATTCTGAAATTCACCTAAATCCTTTTTCTGGAGTTCAGCAGTTTTCAAGAAGATTATATTTCCTTCTTTGAGTAATTTTGAAATTCTCTCCACATCCACAAAATCATGGAGCTTCTCAACTCTTATGCTTATCTTTGGTTTTTCTTCTGTTTCTTCAGGAAGTTCTACTAGTTCTTTTTCACTCCTTAGCCCCTTAAACAAGTCTGTAAGCAAGCCCATTAGCATCACCTGTATTAAATTTATATTTGAATAGATTTAAAGCTGTTTTTAGTTTTACAACATTTCAACATAATCAGCAGCATTTCTTAAGCTAGAGGAAAAACCTGGTTGCGCTCCTAAAACTACAACTTTTTTCCCGTATTCTTTTGCTTTTTGTACTACTGGTAAAAAGTCTGCATCCCTAGTTGCAAGAGCGATTATGTCAACATCTTTTGTTAAAACCACTTCTATTGCGGAAACTGCCAAGCTTACGTCAACATCACTACCTTCTGCTTCTCCTTGCTGAGCCAAAACCATTATAGATTCGAAGCCCTCATTTATCACAGCTTCTATTAACTTTTCAGGGGCAAACTGATTTAAAAAAACTTTTGCGATTACTATTCTTCCGTATTTCTTTGTTCTTCTTTTGAGCTCTCTCAAGTCTATCATAAACTCTTTCCTAAGCATGTTTGGTCCATCAACAAATAATGCAACTTTAGGTTTTTCTTTTGTTTTTTTCATTCTTCCACTCTAAAAACTGAATCCTTCTCCTTTGATTTGGGTTGTCATCCCACTCAAAACCAGGGAATTGTTTGTTAACTGCAAAACACCCTTGAAATTATATATCTCTAGCATTTCATTACTCAATGGCTTAATCCAGTCAACTCTACCTTCTGATTTTAACTTTTTGATTTCACCAGTCAAAGAATTAAACTTCAAGTTTGATTCTATGTTTTCAACCATAAAACTACAATCCGAACAATCAAAAGGATTAATTTCTAATTCAATTTTGTAGGGGGTTTCTCTTTTCCTTTCCATATCGTTTATTTTAATATAACTTGCTTCTCCTGAAATTTTTAAGTTTCCAGGAGCGATTATTTCAAGCTTTCCGTTTATTCCTCTTAAAGAAACGCTTGCAACTCCAGGAATTACTTCCTTTCCCCCATCAACTTTA
>CAZRMN010000029.1:0-9271 GCA_964601215.1 uncultured archaeon | reverse complement strand
ACATGAATTTTATCGTTTGGACTTCCATTTCCGTCAACTGCTAACCCAGGGTGACGATAGTACCAGTATATGTCTAATCGAGGGTAATTATCACCATCAAATATTACTATTTGTGGTCCCCAAGTATTACCACCATCAGTACTGTTTAAAAACACTATATCTCCATAACCGCAAGCAGACGAAGATACTGTTGCATAAACTATATAGATTTTACTTCCTCTTCGTTCTACAGCAACATGTTGGTTAACACAAGAGGTTACTGGGTTTTTCCATTCCCAGGTATCTCCATTGTCTGTAGAAATTCCAACTATCAAATCATCTGTGCTTCCATCTTCATAAGCTATTGTTACGTTGTTACCATTGCAAGAGATGTGTGGAGTGTACTTAATAGAAGTTGCAGTAGAGGTTGCTCCATAAAAACTTGAATTAATTTCCCAGGTTTGGCCGTTATCCTTAGATCTAGCATACCTTATGGTTGTTGTATCATATCGCCAAACAATATGTATGTACCCCTTGTCATCCCTGCAGATAGCTCTTTGGTTTGGGTAAAATGGAATTGTTTCTGATGAAAAAAATGATTTTGTGACATAGCTATAATTTTTACTTACGTTCCAATTGTCAGAAGTATCATTAGCATAAACTTTCCATCTTATCGTGCATCCTTCAGTTGAGTTTACTTTTACTGTAAAATTAGACCAAGCTGAAGTTCCACTTAAAGGCATGCCAGTTATGTTTTGAAAGGTTCCAGTGCAATTATCAAAGCTAAATATAGCATAACTTAATCCAATATTATCTTGCCAGTATAAAGAATGTTCTATTGCAGTTCCCGCTACAGTTGAATTTGTTGAATTTAAAGAATAAGAAGGTGGAATAATGTCTCCATAAGTTACAGTTAGGTTAACAAAATCTGTATAAAGACGAGAAGTTGCATCAGCTGTTTTAGTCATCCTTACTCTTGCTGCGAACTGGAATAATCCAGACGTGGAATTTATCAAATCAGAGAAGCCAGATGTGAAAGATTTGCAATAAGTACTTTCAGAAGTCGATATAGCTTGATCCGTAACCCAAGTCTTAGAGGTAACGTTATAAAACTTTAAGTTAGCTTCTATAGTAACATAAGAAGGTAAAGTGTAATATCCTTCCCAACAATATTTCAGTTCTGATATTTCATTAAGATTGTAAGAAGACAAATTGAAAGTAAAACGATGGAAGGTATAGGTATAGCTTGGTGTTGTAGCTTCGCATCCGTTTGCAGAGTTAAATGTATCGTCAGCATCATAGTATCCAGAATTGCACTTATAATAACAATAACCACTTCTTTGGCAAACACAAGTACCTGTTGGAAAACAAATGCCATAACGACAGCAATCACTTCCTGTATAACTCGCACCACAGCTGCTCGAGAAAGATTGCGAGTTTGGTGGAGTAGGAGATGGACATGCAGATGAACAAGGATCAGCGGATATACAATCAGACTGAACGGAACACTCACCGAGAGCTTCACATGTGCATGAGCTATCGGTAAGTACACAAGATAGGTACATTCTATGGCTCGTATATGACTGATCCCTCTGATTATTCGAAGAAGTTATATAGGAGTAATACATTTCTGTGGTAGCTAAAAAAGGGTCATCTAAAGCAGCTTTGTTTACTTTATAAGCTTTATTTGTAGAACTTGGCAAAAGCTCATCAATGGGGTCTAAGAATAAAGAATCATTCTGTAAGTTTGAAACAATGTTTTTTATTAGAATTCTCGAATTGTTAAAAATTTCTAGTTCAAAACCTTGTTCTGCTAAATCCGAAAAATCTATTAACACTTTCTCGTTCCATAAAAAACTATATTTACTATAAGGTTTTACATCTCCTAAAAAATCAAAACCAAATATTAAGTCTTCTAAAAAACAACCATTCTGCAATAAACTCAGATTAAATATCTTCAAACCCCACTTTCTTCGGTAGACCTCTTCTTTAACAAAATAGTCAAACTTTACAGATGTGATATTTTTTTCTTCATTTCCAACTAAAAGAAATGGTCTTATGCTTAGAATTCTCCTGTTGTACACTAGTTTAAATTGGTTTTTAATAAAATGGAAAGAAGATTTTTTAGTATAACTTTCGTCGTATTTTGGTGTCAAAACAAAAGTTATCTTTTTTTTATCATATCTGTAAGGATTTATTTTTTTATTATCCTCTACTTTTACTAGTTTTTCTACTCTCAATTTAAAATTTTTTGAATTTTCACCAATTTTACAATAAAACTCTATCTCTCCAGCTTTTGATGGGATAAATAGGTATTCATATCTATTTCGTATATCATTATAGTACGGAACAATTTTCTTTCCTTCAACTTCAAAGGTTATATTACCATTTTTATTTGTTCTGCACCACAAAATAACCCCTTGGCCATAATAAATGACTGGTGGGTCCGAGCCTATAGAAATAGGTTGTGCAAAGTTCTCTAAAGTTTGGTTTGCGTCAATTAAAAATAAAGTTTTCCCAGAATTTCTTGAAAAATGTATTATTTTTCGGTTGTCAAGTTTGTTAAAAACCATATAAGATCGATAATGATTATTATCCATTAGAAATAGTGGTATGATGCTTACTAAACACAAGAAAATTAATATAAAAAGTATTTTAAGATGTTTGAAATTTTTAGACATAATTTAATTTATTTAGCCTAAATGATTTATTTGTCATTCTTAACAGGAAGATATAAGACATTTTTAAATAGAATTTGAGAAAATTGAATAAAAAAAATTAACAAAAAAGAAAAAAAGTTAAAAATTTTTCTACTTCTCTAGCAGTACCTCGTATGCTACGAATATTGCACCTATTAGAGCGAACAACCAGCCGATTACTGCGAATATATCCTTTAAGCCATAGCTTCCAAAGGTTAGAAATGTATCAACCGCTGGCACACCTAAAAAGCTTCCTGCAAATAGGAAAAGCACTCCTGCTGTTGCAATCCATGCCCATCCTTTCTCTGATTTTTTCCTGAACTTTGCGTACTCTGCTAGAGCAGTTCCTAGTAGCAAAGCAATACCAATTTCTATTAAGCTTATTTCGAACAGTGCCATTTTTCCACCTTATTTTTAGTTCAATCGAAATCAATATAAATGCTTCTGTCACATTTATAAACATCACTTTTAAAAGGTAGTAACAAACTATTTACACCAAAAAATTTAAAAATTTAAACATGAGGTATCCAAAAGAAAAAGCATATCGCTTATTAACACCAAGGTTATTAACTTTAATTACTACAATAAACTCAAAAGAAGGAATAAACGCTGCTCCAGTAGACTTTTGTTCTCCAGTAAGTTTTTCTCCTTGTGTAGTTATGATTTCTTTAACCCCTGCTATCAAAACTTACAAAAATATAAAGGAAACAGAAGAGTTTGTGATAAACATTTTACCAAAAAAATATCTAGATCAAGTTTTAAGATGTGCTGCCCGCTATCCTGAAGGAACTAACAAGCTTGAAATCGTAGGCTTAAAGTATTATTCTTCAGCTATTGTTAAACCGCCAAGAATAAAAGAGGCTAAAATTTGGCTAGAATGTAAATTTTTAGAAGAGAAAAGAATTTCAGACCATTTTGCAATTTTTGGTGAAGTGCTGTTAGCTGAAGTAAGTGATGATATAGTAAAAAATGGAGAGATTGACTATTCTAAAATAGATTCAGTTTTACATTTCACAAGAGATATTTTTGCAATCGACTATAGAATAATAAGACATAGGAGATATGATTACAAATGATTAGGTGCCCTCGTTGCAACAGCTTGACTAAAGAACTAATTGCTTGCGAAATCTGCAATTCTATAGGTTGTACTAGATGTATAATAAAGAAAAATAAAAAATGGGTTTGCGAAAATTGTAGAAAAGAGAAGCAAAAGCCTGAAACTGCTTTAGCTTCCTTATTCGGTTAAAATTTCAATTATTTTTCCTCTAGGCTTAATTTCAGCAAAAGCTTGAACTCTAAATTTATAAATTTTTGTCTTTTTATCTAACCAACAATCGCTTTGCAGTCCAGCTTTCCAACAAAGGTTTCTTAAAAAATTCTCTATATCAGGAATTTTTTCCCAAACTTGGGGTAAAAACAAACCAGAAAAAATTCCATGCTTGAGTATTAATCCATCCTTACCAATTTCTATTTTTTCAAAGTATTCTTTTGGATTTTTAACTTTTATCAGTTTTGCCTTAGACAAAACAGAAACTTCAAATATAACTTTTTCTAGTTCATCTTTTCTTAAGGGTTCAAACCTATAATCCTGGAAAGCAGAAGAGATAGCTGCTTTTTGTGTAGCTTCATACAAAGGAAGAGTTGGATAAGGGAAGCCTACACATCCCCTCAACATTTTTTTAGGAAAAGTTTCTATTGTAACAAAAACTCCTCTTTTTTCTTTTAATTTTTTTTCTTTTACTTTTTTAATTTCAAGTTTTCCTTTTTCAAAAAAATTTTCTACACTACTTCTAGCAAGCTTAACTAGAATTTTACCTTCTTTTAAATTTAACATAAATAAAATATGAAAAAAGAAAAAGAAGAAAATTATTAAATTACAACTCTTCTAATTCTTCCCACTCTTCCTCCTCTTCCTCTTCCCACTCTTCCTCAGGTTCTTCTTCTAGGTCGATTTCTTCCATAGGTTTTCACCTATAATTCATACTAAGGCGTTAGTAAAGTATATAAACTTTTCTTTTTCTCAGGAAGAAAAAAAACAATATTTCTATAAAAAACCAAATTAAATTAAGTGTTTTGATGAAAGGAGAAAAGTGGGTAGTTAAAAAGAAAGGTATCTACTGGCCTTCTAAAACAATGAAAAAAAAGGCTTGGGTTAATAGTGAGAAAATTTATAAAGAAGCAGAAAAAAATCCTATAAAATTCTGGGAAAAACTTGCTAGAGAAGGAATAACCTGGTTTAAAAAGTGGAAAAAAGCTTATGTTGAAAATCCTCCATACTTCAAATGGTTTGTTGGTGGTAAGCTAAACGCTTCTTTTAATTGTTTGGATAGACATTTAGAAAAAAGAAAGAATAAAGTTGCAATTTTTTGGGAACCTGAACCAAAAAATGAAAGGCCAAGAGTTTTGACTTATTACGAACTATATCGCGAAGTTAATAAGTTTGCAAACGTTTTGAAAAAACTTGGAGTTAAAAAAGGTGATAGAGTTACAATTTATTTACCTTTAATACCAGAAGCACAGATATCCATGCTTGCTTGTGCAAGAATAGGAGCAATCCATTCAGTTGTTTTTTCTGCTTTCAGCAGTGAAGCTCTTAAAACCAGGATTTTAGATGCTGAACCAAAAGTTTTGATCACTGCTGACGGCTACTACAGAAAAGGAAGAGTTATAAACCTAAAGGAAAAAGCTGACAAGGCTTTAGAAGAAGCAAAAGTTAAAAAAGTTGTTGTTGTTAAAAGGGCAGGAAATAAAGTTAGCTGGACAAAGGGGAGAGATTTATGGTGGCATGAATTGATGAAGAATGCAAAAGATTATTGCAAACCAGCTGAAATGAAATCTGAAGATACTCTTTTCATCCTTTATACTTCTGGAACTACCGGCAAGCCTAAGGGTGTAATTCATGACACAGGAGGTTACTTGACACAAGCTTACTGGACAGCAAAATGGGATTTTGATTTACATGATGACGATATTTTTTGGTGTACTAGTGATGTTGGTTGGATCACTGGTCATACTTATTGTTGCTATGGACCTTTAGCGAATGGAGCCACAATTTTAATCTATGAAGGCGCTTTGAATTATCCAGAACTAGACAGATGGTGTGAAATAATAGATAAGTATGGAGTTACAGTTTTTTACACTGCACCAACTGCAATAAGAATGTTTGCAAGGTATGATGGAAAGCTTGTAGCTAAACATGACCTAAGCAGTTTAAGAATCCTTGGTTCTGTAGGAGAGGTAATAAATAAAGAAGCTTGGCTTTGGTTTTTTGAAGAGGTTGGCAAAAAAAGATGTCCTATAATAGATACCTGGTGGCAAACTGAAACTGGAGGAACTTTAATCAATTCTTTACCAGGAATAGGTCCTTTTATTCCAACGGTTGCAGGAAGGAGTTTTCCTGGCACGAGGCATGAAGTCTTAGATGAAAATGGAAAACCATGTAAGCCATACAAAGAAGGAAATTTAGTTCAACTTCCTCCTTTTGCTCCTGGCATGCTAAGAGGTGTATGGAAAAATCCCAAAAGATATGTTAAAACTTATTGGTCTCAGTATGGTTTGAGAATTTATTTTACAAGCGACGGAGCATGGAAAGATAAAAACGGACTTTTTAGACTTACAGGAAGAGTTGATGATGTGATGAAGGTTGCTGGGCATAGAATTTCTACTGGTGAAATGGAAGATGCAATTACAAGACATCCTGCTATTGCTGAGTGTGCAGTAGTTTCTATGCCTCATGAGATCAAAGGTGAAACACCAGTAGCTTTTGTAATTTTAAAACCAGCTTTTAAACCATCTGAAAAATTAATTAAGGAAGTGGTTAAACAGGTTGAAAAATATATAGGACCTATAGCTAGACCTTCTAAAGTGTTTTTTGTTGATGATTTACCAAAAACGAGAAGTGGGAAAATTATTAGAAGAATACTTAAAAAACTTTTAAGAAAAGAAAAAAAGCTTGGCGACCTTTCTACTCTAGCAAATCCAGAATCTGTTGAAAAAATTAGGAAATTAATTAATAAATGAAATCTTCTTTTTATTCTCAAATAAATGCTTACTTTTTCAACAAGCTTGAATAGTAGACTAAAGCTGCCATTGCTCTTGCAGCTCTTTCGGGTGAAACGTAAACTGGTATTCCGTTTTTTTCTATAGTTTTAGAAATTTTCTGAGTAATTTCCCCACCAGTACTGCAACAAACTATTGGCTTTTTATATTTCTTCGCTTTTACTAGTACATTAATTAACTCTTCTCCTAAAGCAGGAACCTGAAACAGAGCTATTACTATAACTCCATCATATTCATTCGATTTTAAGCATTCTTCTATTGCAGTTCTATACATCTCAGAAGTTGCATTTCCAGTTAAATCTATAGGATTTTTAAAACTTGCAAACTCAGGAAAAATTTTTCTAAAAATTCTTTTTAATTTTTTAGATGGTTCAGGAAGCTTTAAACCTTGCTTTTCGCATTCATCCGCAGCTAAAACACCAAAACCACCACCGTCAGTAATTATAGCAATTCTATTACCTTTTGGCAATGGTTGAAGGAATGCTTTCGCAAAATCAAAAAGTTCTTCCCAACTTTTAGTTTCTATAATTTTTAACTGCTTAAAAACAGAAGAATAAATTTTTGAAAAACCAGCTAAAGCAGCAGTATGACTTAAAACGGCTTTTTTTCCTGCTTGAGTTTTACCTCCTTTTAAGGCAATTATTGGCTTTTTTTTACTAACTTTTCTTGCAACTTCTATAAACCGTTTTCCATCTTTTACACCTTCCAAAAAAATAGTAATAACTTTTGTTTTTCTATCTTTTCCTAAAAATTCTAAAGCATCGCATTCGTTCACATCTATTGCATTTTCGTATGAAATAAACTTACTTATACCTATTCCTGCTTCAGCTAACCAATCGAGTATTGTTATTCCTATCGAGCCAGACTGTGAAATAAAACCTATTTTTCCTTTTGAAGGTCTCCCGGATTTTTCCCTTGGATTAAAAATAGTGTCTACGTTTGTATAAGGGTCATAAACTCCTAAACAATTAGTTCCCATAACCCTAGTCCTTGATTTTTTAATAATTTTTTTTAATTTTTCTTCTAGTTTTTTCCCTTTTTCTCCTATTTCTGAAAATCCACCAGAAACTATTACCACAGCTTTAACCTTTTTTTCTACGCATTCTTTCAAAACTTTTGGAACTTTTTTTGCAGGAATGGCAATAACCGCTAAGTCTACATTTTCTGGAATTTCTTTTATGGAAGGATAAACCTTTTTTCCTAAGATCGGTTTGGTATTAGGGTTTACAGGATAAACTTTACCTTTAAAATTACCTTTGACAAAATTTTCCAAAATATTATAACCTATTTTTCCTTTTGTATGGCTCGCACCTATTATAGCAACACTTTTAGGATTGAAGAAATATTCTAAGTTCATAAATTAAATTAAGCAAGAAATAGTTAAAGATTTAAAACGTCAGGAACAATTCTTTTCTGCAGGAGGCTAGACCGCGGAGCTAGGCCTTCCGTGCTGGCGAAAGCCAGTGGCAAATGGTCTATATGGCCGGTCGAAGCCTAAGGGCGGTATAAGCTTTGTGAGCTAGTCCAAGTATCCGACTGAGAAGCCCTGTCCCTATGGGCTGACTACCTAGCGAACCAGGCCAGGCCCGGAAGGGAGCAGCCTTAAGTTAGGTATGTCAGTGCTGTAGGTAAACAGGGTGGAGAAGGATACTTGGGTGTAACTAGCTTGCAAGCTTATATCCACCAAGGGCGTGCCTCCTGCAATTAAACTTTTAAAGAATTCTGGACAAAATAATAAACTATGGAAAGAACTTTTGCTGCACTACTTCTTTTAATTATCGGTTTAGTGATATTCACTAGTTATCTCAATTTAACTGTAATAAATCAACCTGTAGTTGTAAGTAATTTCTCTTTTCCAAGCCAAATTAAACCTGTTAAATTAGAAAATATTACTTCAAGTGGAGTTTCTCTTAAAATTCCTGCTGTTGACAATCAGGGAAATGGCGTTGTTACGACTTTAAAGGTTGAGACAAAACCAGGAGAAGGAAGGGTTTTGGTTAATATAAACCAATTACTTTTCTGGATTGATACGCAAGATTCTATTAGAACTGCAAAAGAGGTTGCAGAAAATGTAACTGGAATTGATACTTCTAATGTAGACATTATTTATGAGATAGAAACTAATGCTTCAATAATTGAAGGCCCTTCTGCTGGAGCAGCTATGACTATTGCAACTATTGCAGCTTTAGAAAATAAAACGATTAATCAAAGTGTGATGATGACAGGGACTATAAATCATGATGGTACTATTGGGCCAGTTGGGGGAATAGTTGCAAAAGCTAAAGCTTCTAAGGATGTGGGAGCAACTTTATTTTTAGTTCCTTTAGGTCAAGCAGTTCAAACTTATTACAAACCTGAAGAATATTGCAAAAAATTTGGTCCAATAACCTATTGCACTACTGAGTACAAACCAGAAAGAATAGATGTTGCTAAAGAAGTTGGGATACAAGTTAAAGAAGTTGCTAATATACAAGAAGCATTAAAATATTTCTTAATTTAATTTATATTAATGCAAATGTTTGAAAGTCAAGAGC
>CAZRMN010000028.1:0-9857 GCA_964601215.1 uncultured archaeon | reverse complement strand
AGTATTTCAGTAAATATCGATGCTATTAAAAGAACAAGAGAAATTGTTTCAAAACTAGAAACTAAGTTTTAAAAATTCTTTGAGCAAGTTTTGAAATAGAATCAAAAAGCCTTCTTTTATCGTATTTATTCTTAAGGTTAGGATCGCCTTTTAACCTTGCACTTTCTATAACTTCAGAAAGTTGCTCCTTGAAAATGTTATAAGTGTATTCGTATCTTCCTCTATGCTTAACCCTACGAATAAGTTGCTCCTTCCTGAAAATTCCATCCTTTTTATCACAAATGACTAGCTGAAGTAAAAAATAATCATTATCAGGAGCTATTTCATACGGCCCAGAAGGGGTTTGATAAATTAGCATCGGTTTTTTAGTTTTATGGTTAAAAACACACTTAAGTAAGCTTGCATCATATCTAGGAAAAAGAGTAGCAGGAATATACTCAATCCATTCCACTTTTGGAGTTTCTGTTAGATATTCTTCTTTCACGATTAATTGGAATATCATTAAGTATTTAAACTTAATTATTTTAATTGTGAAAGAATGGTAGAAACTAAAGAAATAATAACAATTTGCTTGATTATACTGGGTATAATTTTACTTTTAATTAATCAGCTAGGACTTACTGGTTATTTTTTTGCTGTTTCAACAGATAACAAACCAAAAAGGTATGTTTGTTTAGATGGCACTATAGTTAAAGACCCAAAGGATTGTCCTACAATATCAAGTGGAACACAAGAAACAAAAGAAAAATTAGAAAATTTTGATGTAGTTGCAAAATGTAATAGCACTTTGAACGGTATTTTAATAAAAGTTAAAAGTAAAGTTAATGAGCCTGTAGTATTAAAGCAAGTTAACATTATTCAAACCATTAAAGGAAATCCTCTTCTTAAGGGTTTTGTTGAAAATGTGAAAATAAATGAAGGCCAAGAAAAAATTTGGTGGCTTTCTGATTTTAATTGTTCTGATAGTGTAAAAGTAGAAATAACTTATGAAGATTCTATAGGCTTAAAAAAAGATTCTGGAGAAGTAAAAGTAGAAATTTATTCTTGAATTCTTTTTAATTCAAACTTATAATCTTTCTTTTCAAGGTTGAATAACTTAAAAACTAATTCATGAGCACACATACATTCTGCGCATACTTCCTTACACTTAGGTGATATGTATTTTAAAGTTATTTGGTTTCCTTCTATTTCATAATCTCCTCCTTGAATATCTTCAGCACAATTTATTGAAATGTATGCTTTTACTTGAAGCGTTGTTTCATTCAACCATTTTATTTCCTTAATCCCAAGGTTTGTTTTATTGTATGGCGAAATGCTCATGTTGCAAGGACTTGCATAGAATTCTAATCCAGCCCTTGAAGTAGGTTTTCTGGGAATAAAAAGAAGAATTAAAAGAGCTAAGAAAATCAAAAACAAACCTATTTTTTTCATAATAATTATTTTTTAGTTTTTATTAAAAAAGCCCTGGGCGGGACTCGAACCCGCGACCTCCTCATTACCAGTGAGGTGCTCTACCAGCTGAGCTACCAGGGCTTCCGGCGTTGCTTAACCGACCTGCACAATAATTTTATTTTATATAATTTTTGTACCTTTATCCTTTCCTTCCACAGCTTTAAGTATCTCTCTTGCATCTTTTCCATTTACTATTACAGTTTTTATTTTAGAATTTTTAATAATTTTTATCGCAGACAAATCAAATAAATCATGCTCTCCAGGACCTTGTTTATTCTTTGAAATTATTCTTTCAAATTCTTTATAGCTTAGCTTGTCGAACTTTTTAGCTTTAGGATTTTTCTTTGGGTCAGAAGAATAAACTCCACTCACATTAGTAGCTTTTATCAGTAAATCAGCTTTAATTGCTTTTGCAAACAAAGCAGAATCATAATCAGTTGAATGCCCAGGAAAGCTTCCTCCACAAACTAAAATTTTATTTTTCGATACTTTTTTAACTTCTTCTTCAGTCTTAAAAACTTTCTGATGAGCATGTTTGCCTAAAGCTGCAATTAAAAGCATTGCATTTAGATGAGTTGCTAGAATTCCAATTTTATCTGCAAAAGTATTACTAACTTTAAAACTTTTTGCAATTTTTTGATATTTTCTTGAAGTCTTTCCTCCTCCGCAAATTACTACTATTTCATGCCCTTTCTTTTTTAGCTTGATTAAAACTTTTGCATACTTTTTAAAATTTTCAGGAGTAAGCTTTCTTGTAAGTAATGAACCGCCTAATCCAATTACTATTTTCATAATATTTTTTTTATTTTTCTATTTGTAATAAGCATTGATTATTTTTATCGTTAGAAAATCTGCTCCTGATTGTAAAGTATACAAAATATCATAAACAATAAAAGTTGTGTTTAGATGAATCAAAGCTTCTGCTTTTGGTAAATGGGTTCCTTCTTTTACTAGTTCAGTATAACCATAACCATAAGAGCTTTCTTTTAAGTCGTCAAGAACAATAGAAGAATCAGAAAGAGTTATGTTGAAATTATTTTCTTTGAAAAAGATTTGTTTTATCAGTTTGCTAGTATTAATGAAAGCATAGCTAGATCTAGTTCCATTTTTAAGTAAAATTACTTTTAGAATTTCATTCTCTAGGATTAGACTATCATTTTCTTCATAAGCTTTACAAGAAGCTCCAGAAGTTAAAATTACTCCATTTTCTTCAATAAATGTTCCTGGTTTCAAAATGTCACTCTTAATTTCATAGAAAAACTCAACCTTGTTTGCCTTTTGATTTATTTTGTATTCTCCACCAGAAACTTTTAAATTTAAAGTTCTTAAACTCCCAGAACCTTCTGTAGCAACCTCATTTATTGTATTGCCAATTTTTTTCATATTACCTAAAGCTTCATTCAGAATAGCTGATTCTTTTGCTTTTTCAATCGTTGGTATTCCAAAGTATATGACTATTCCTATGGTTATTACTGTCAAAAATATTACCATCACAAATGAGATTAATGGACTTATTCCCTTCAACATAACTCCACCCCAATTTTTCTTTTACCAGCTTCAGAAATTCCCAGGTTTTTTATACAAATTTTTTGATCTACGGAAAATCTCTCATTTCCAATAATTTGAATCTTTTCATTTTCATAAACAATACTTATAGGAGTCCCTTCTGGTATTGGAAATGCAAAAGAAGAGAAAGGCCTAGAAGGGATTGTTTGTTTTTCGACTAAATAGTATTTGTTTTCTATCAAATCGCATGTACCTTTAGTGAATGTCAATAATAGCGGAGACGTCAAACCACTTGAAAATGAAAAAAGATAATCTAAAGAAGAGTACTCGTATAAAAATTTAGAAGAATAACTATAAGGAAAAATTAAACTTAAGAGTTGGTTGTTGTAATACGAGCATAGATATTTTTTTGATGTGTTAGTAGCGATAGTCCAATTATCAGCATAAGATTTTTCATACACTACAAAATTATTCGTTTCCTTTGTTCCGCCTAAGTGAAATGCAAGGTTATATTCCACTTTTATAGGTTGATTTGAAATCAACAATATTGTTGAATTTTCTCCAGTGTTATTCTGTTCATCTCTTGTTTTGACAGTAAAATTGTATGTTCCTTCATATGATACTGAAAAACTAAAAATGAAATTTCCAAAGGAATCTGTATAATTACTACCTATTAAATTAGAATCTAGATAAAAAGATATTAGTTGGTTTGAAACTGAACTATAATTTGAATAAATTACACTCCCGTAAACCACAATTTCATCATTTGGTCTAGAAACTATTTTTCCTATAGAAGACATCTTTGTTGATTCTAAACTTATTGAAATATTCAATATTTCTGCGACTTTTATTTGATGTTCAGATGATAAATTAATAGTAAAACTTGGTAAATTACCTTGAGAATCAGTTTGTAAGTAGTAGGTTGGAACAGAATTGTTATAAACAATATATCCAGTATTTGGATACAATCCAGTAATATTATACCTAGCTATTGTTGAAGGAGAAGCAGAATCGTTCCATTCTATTAAATTTTGCGACCAGGAAATTAGTTTCCTCGTTATAGTAGCTGAAGAAGAGACACTGGTTTTTAACCAGATGTTTAAATCAGTCCTATTTTTATAAACAAACCACGACTGCGTATCATCAAAATATATAACTCTCGCTCCTGTAAAGTTTATATCGGTGAAGTAGTTCTTCGCATAAGTGGAGAATAGATAGATATCTTGTGAATTATTATGTATAGAACCACTAGAAACATCAGTATTATTAGATAAAGATATACGTAATCCGACACCATTATTTAAAATCGAATTATTAATTAAAGTGTTATTATTACTATTTGCGCTTATATGAAAACCCTGAATACTATTATCTCTTACAAGATTATGAATGAATAAATTATTTACAGAATTGTCATAAATATAGAATCCTCGTTGATTTTTTTTAGCTGTGTTATTTATGAAAGTATTAGTTTTTGATCCAGAATAAACATAAAACCCGTAGTACATGTTGTCGATTGCTGTATTATTTATGAAAGTATTATTAGATGCAGAAAACCTAAAACCACAATTGTTATCTTTTGCAATATTATTCACGAAGGTATTGTTCGAGGCTCCAGTAAAGTGAAATGCATAAAAGAAATTTGTTATGTTACAGTTTTTTATTGTATTATTTTTTGTTTCTACTCCAGTTAAATAAATTCCATAAGTATTAGAGGTGGAATTACTATTGAGATTATAGTCTAAGCAGTTTAAGGTAGTGTTGTGAACACCGCTAGCGAATTGAATTGCAGTAACACCAGCTACATACCAACTTTGATTCAAACAATAATTGGTATTATTTTGGGTTATTAAATAAGTTGCATTGCTTGAGAAAGTTATATTTATATCACACTCATTCGCTCCAAGACCAAGTTTAATATTAACGCTTAAAAATAAACTTAAGAAAGTTATAAAAATCAAAATTTTTTTGTGCATAATCCTCTATTTAAATTACTATTTCAGAGAACTTATTTTTAAAATTTAAACACAGATAAAATTTTTTCAAATTCTTTTAAAAATTCCCCAAAATTTTCTCTTTTTTCTTCCAATTCTTCAGCTAGAGCATTTCTTTCTTTTAAATACACTTCTATTACACCAGTTGTGATCTCCACACAAACTCTAGGTTCGGAAATTTGAATCATTTTTGAACCAAATGGTTGAAATGCTTCCACTTCATATCCTGCATCTTTTAGTTTCTCAACTAAATAATAAAATAACTTATCCGTTTCAGAAGAGTTCATTTTTTTGACTTTAATTTTTTCTTTTTCTTCCAGTATACCATAAAAAACTGAATTCAAATATAAGTCAAATCCTTCAACATAAAAGTTTCCTATTCTTCTAACTTTAACTGGAAATTCTTCTGACATAATTAGAAACTACTTAGTAAATTATTTAAGGTTATTTAATTATCTTGTAAACTAAATCTCCTTCTCTCACTTTATCTATAACTTTTAAACCTATTGATTGTCCAGGCTCAGCTTTTTCTACATTTTTATGCTCGATTTGCATCGATTCAACTTTTTGTTTGAAGTTTGTAGTTTTTCCTTCTATAGAAATTTCGTCCCCTACACTCAAACTTCCTTCGAGTTCAACTACTGCAACGCTTATTTTTCCATAATAATGAGTTACTCTACCAACAAGTTCCTTCTTCTCTTCCTCTATTTTTTCTTCTTCCTCCATAATTAACCTTCTTCTATTTTTGAGTTTAAAAACTTTTCTCATACGGATAATTCATGTTTCCTATATTTCCAAACATCAGGAAAAGAATAAGGAATCATCCATAAGAATGCGTAAAGAAGGGATTTAAGTACATCGAAACCAGAACTTACTCTGTTAAGAGTTCTTATAAATACACAAGCTTTTCTTTCGTATGAAACTTTTCCATATTCTCCTAAAATTCTAGAAAATTTATGGTCTTCTGCAATCGCTAACTCAGGGTCATACAAATAACCTTTTTCCAAATAAACCCTCGAAGCAATTTTATGCAATAAAGTAATGCTAAAGCCTGGAACACTTGGTCCAGCAATAGGAGTTTCACCTATTTTTATAGTTTTTAATTTTGTTGAAAACCATACAGTATAGTTTTCACCCATCATTCCAAATCTTCTTCCTAACTTTAAGCTATCTCTGGCTCTAGAAGAAGGGGCTGCTGCCACAATATCTTTTTCTTTAAAGGCTTTATGCATGATGCAAAAATAATTCTCATACTTGTCTAGTTTTGGGTTTATATATTTGTAATCTAGTTCACTTCCAGTTGAAAAAAGAGCATCTATATCTTGAAAAACTAGTATTTTTCCCCTAGCATACTCAAAACCAAGATTTCTTCCTATAGAAGGAGAATCCCATTCCAAAAACTTAATTTTTCCTAGCTTATACAATTTTCTTTTATATCTTTCATATAACTTTTCTTCTATTATTTTTGAATCTTTAAGTTCAGGAAATTCTATGTTTCCTCCAGCATCAACCAAAATGAATTCTATTCTTCTGTTTGTTTTTTCTTCAAAAATTTGCTTTGCTATTTCCCAATTTTCAAAAGTTTTCTCAATGAGCTTTTTATCCTTTTCATTTTTTGCTGTTGTTACTACAGAAAAGGTTGGCTCTATCATATTGAAAATTTATTAAAAAATTATAAAATCGGTTTTGGTTCATACTTTGCTTCTTCATTAATTGAATTTAAGTTTATTCATTTAAAAAATGCGGGAGGTGGGATTTTCAGGAAGTTGAGAGTATTTCAACATTTCCCAACCTCCATTTGAACCCACGCAGGCACTATTGTGGTTTGCATAGCCACCAGCGCCTCAGGCTGGCCGGATTGACCAGACTACCGGACTCCCGCAAATTTAATTTTTAATTCTGGAAAAGTATTAAAAAATTTTGCGATTGCGGATTTTTTGGATATGATTATATCAAATACAATAGTTCCTTTAGGATGTTTCCATTTTCTTGAAAAAAAAGAAATTCCAAATACACGTAAACAATTCTTCACATCATTAAATAACTTTCTGCTTGTTGTTGTAAATGCAATTCTTTTTCCTTTTCTTCCGCTATCCGCAAGGAATAAACCGCTACAAAACATTCTTAAAAGATTTATATCCTTTTTTACACAATTTGGAATAACTACTTTTTTTGCTTTTTTACCAAATGGTATCTGAAAAACTTTATTGAACAACATACATATGGGTTTGTTACACACTTGTATTTTCCATCTGTTTTTTCTTCTTTTTTGTTTATCAATTATTTCCCTCATAATTACTTTTATGTTAAATACTTGAAAAAATAATTTTTTTAAATATATCATAATTTTTTCATTTGCCATTTCTATTTCTATCTTTGGACCACGTTTTCTACTTTTATTAAGGTGTCCGTCGCCTACTATTATTCCTGCTAGAAATGACATTTGTGGGGTTATTTGAAGTGGTATTTTCACTATTTGGCATTTTTTATTAGCTTCTCGAGATCTACACAAAATATATGAATTTGTTCTTCCAAATATTTCAATTTTTTTGTTGTTTTTCATTTGAGTAATTAAATTTTTTATTTTCATTTTTTTCAACTTATATTTAAAACCACTTTATTTATTTCCCAATTCACACTATTTTTAAGTATTTCAACTAATAAATATTCTCTTTTTTGATAAATCTCATACAGAGTCTTCTAATTTATGATATTCTATTTAGCAAGTAACTCTAAATTAATCTCTTTTTAGGATTTTTTCAGTTCTGCTTCTTTAAATATTAAACATATATGAAAGACTTATAGTATCACGATATCAAGATATTATTATTTTGATAATAAATTCAATACCTCCAATATAACTTTTATTCCTAAGAATTCTGTTACTTCCCTTATTTTCTCTGGAACATATTCTATCTCAACTAAATCCAAACCTACTACATTACCCTTACAAACTTCTCTTATTAATTCTAAAAATTCCTGATAATTTAAACCAAAAGGCTCGGGATGCTCTACTGCTGGAGCAAGCGAAGGGTCAAAAACATCTATGTCTATGCTTATGTAAACATTCGAATCTTTAACAAATTCCCTTATTTTTTTCTTTATTTCTTCTTTTGTATACTCATCTTTTTTTATTTGAGTTGGTGTAAAGTATAAAATTCCTTTTTCTTTCATATACTTATAGTCTTCAAAATCACAAGACCTTACACCTATTAAACAAACATTCTTTTCATTTCCTAGCTCACAAAACCTTCTTAACCAAGTAGTACAATTATACTTTTCTGGTTCTTTTAAGTTTAAAGGCTCGATAGATTCTGCAATTTTTTCATCCATGTAAAAATCTTTTATGTCAGCATGTGCATCAAAGCTTACGAGTTTAACATTTTCAAAAGCTTTCAAAGCATAAAAAGTAAGCAAATGAGATTTCCCAAGAATTAAAGGAATTTTTCTTTGCTCCAAAATTTTTTTCGTTTGAATAAAAATGTCATCCGGACTTGTTAAAATTATATTGCCTATGTCAGAAATTTTTAACTCTAGCAAATCTTTTCCTTTTGCAATGTCAAAAGTTTCGATGAACCAGCTCGCTTTCCTTATCCCTTCAATCATCTTAGCAGAATTTTTACCTAAAGGGACACCAAAGACTATTACTTTAGCTTTTTCTGGTTCTACAAAATTTTCTGACCAACTGAAAAATTTCTTTTCTCCCATTTTTAAAAATTATTGAATAAAAAATAAATGGTTATCTTCTTTTCCTTGAAAAACCAAATTTTAATTAATGAGCAAATTAGTTTACTTACTTGCATTAATCTTACTCCTTACTTTTTTTCTTTCAGTTTATTTTTCCTTTTCTCCTTACTCACCTCCCTCCCCTACTATACAAGAAGAAGAAAAAAACCTTTCAGAGCAAAGTTTTTCCTATAAAATTTCAAATTATTCGATTGAAAAATTTGAAACAAATGTTTCTTACCCTTTACTTTTTCAAAACATAAGGTGGAATCATATGCCTTTAAAAGTTTTTATAGACGAAGAAAGTTGCAAGAATTTAACACCATTTTATTCTCAAAATATCCAAGATTTTAAAGAAGCTATGAAAATCTGGGAGGAAAAAACTAATAACTTAATTTCTTTTACGGAAGTTTTGAATAGAGAAGAAGCGGATATAATCGTAGAATGGTTTAAAAGTTTGAACGAAAGTAAAGAAGGAAAAATAGTTGGAGAAGGTGGTCCTACAGTTATAGATACTGGTTTGTTCAACTTAACCATAAGGGGAGAGGTGCATTTAGTCCCTTCATCCGTCTCATGCAAAAATGTAAATAGAGCTTTACATGAATTGGGGCATGTTTTAGGACTAGCTCATACTAATGATAGAAATGATATCATGTATCCTTATGAAAGTTGTATTACTAAGATAAGTGAAAAAGCAATAGAAGCTTTAAAAGAACTTTACAAGCTTAAGCCTAAACCAGACTTATACTTTGTTAATGCTTCTGCAAGCAGGTTTGGAAAAAATCTTAGAGTTGAGTTCATGGTTAAAAATCGAGGCCTTCTAACTTCTTCCTATACTTCAGTTTTGTTAAGTATCGATAGCGAGAAAATAAAACATTTTTCTATTACTGATTTAAAACCTGGAGATGCATATTATCTCCAAGTTTCAGTAAAAATTTACAAAAATTTTGATAAAGTAAAACTAATAATAGATTCTGAAAATTTGATTGATGAATTAAACGAAGAAAACAATTTAGCTATTTTAGAATGAACTTAAATTTCTTTTTGCATTATTTAAAAATGTGAAAAAGAGAGAGTTCAAAAAAGTACAAAAGAAAATTGAAAATAATAACTCTCGCATAATTAATAGTTTCATTAAAATTGAATAATTCGAATAATTTAAGCTAGTCAACCGAACTC
>CAZRMN010000027.1:0-10112 GCA_964601215.1 uncultured archaeon | reverse complement strand
TCTTATAAACCCAAACAAAGGTTTCATTATGTTCTTGAAAACTTTTAACAAAAGTGAAGTTCTCAAATATTTTTGAAGGTTTTTTTGTGGAATTTTCATATACCCACACATAATCTGGATAAGTTGGCTCTCTAGATTCTAATACTATAAAAGATACATTCTTTTCCTTTATCAAATCAAATAGTTTGCTTTTATTTTCAGGAAAATAAACTATATTCCTTCCACTAGTGTAATAAATTACTGGCATATTTTGTGTCATTATGGTTGTATTCTCTGGAGCAAGTTTACTCAAATAAATTCCAGCTTCTTTTAAAGCCTTCCCACCTTCTTTATCATAAAATATCATCTGAACTCCAGCTAAAAAATTTAAAAAACAGAGGAATAACACGACAAAAGGAATTATCCTTTTTGAGTTTAACCATTTTCTTAGTTCAGTTATACCAATTGAAAATAGAATTATGTAAAAGGAAAGATAATGCATGAGATACCTTAGTTCTTTTCTAGGAACTAACATAAAGAAAAGTAATGAAATTAAAATTAAAACTAGAATAAATGAATACTTTTTATTTTTTAGTTTTACGAGGGAAGTTATTACTCCAGGAATAACAAAAAGACCAATTAGTCCGAACATCTCAAACCAGTGAACAAAATAATAATACCATTCCCCGATATACCATTTACCAGTTACAGTTTGAGTTTCAACAAAAAGAGCTTTTATAGGTGAGCCATAATTAATTTGGTTTAGCCAGAACCAAGGAATTAAACAGACAAAAAACAAAACTACTCCAAGCCAATAGAATTTATCCTTAAAAATCAAGGTACCTTTTGGTAAAGCTAAAGGATAGATTAAATAAAAAGCGAATAGAATCATCCCAGGATATCTGGTCAAAAAAGTTATTGCCATTAGTATACCTGCTAGTAAAAAGTATCTTCTATCTTTATTAAAAGCTAGGTAATAGAAAAAAGTTGACAGGAGAGAAAGGGGGATAAAGATAATTTCTGTAAGAATTTTAAAAGTATAAAAAAGAAACATGTGTGAAGTTGAAAGAACGAGTGAAGACCAGAAAGCCACTTCCTCTCCATATAACTTTTTAGAAAAAAGATAAACAAGAGCTACTGAAAAAATAGCAAACATACCTATCAAAACCCTTATAGAAAATTCAGATGTTCCGACGAATTTCCAAAGTATAGAAATTAAAAAGGGAAAAAGAGGTGGCCTAAAACTTTCCTGGTTAAAATTTATAAAATATCCTTTTCCTAAATAGAGATTTTTTGCCAAGCCTAAGTAAACTGCTTCGTCCCACCAAAAACCTTGGTTGATATTAATAAAATTAAAAACTATACACGAAAAAAATAATAGTATTATTAAAAAACCAATTTGGAAAAATTTCCTATCTTTCTTTTTCATGTTTTAAAATATGGAACTACTAAATTAAATTTATGAAAAAAATTATTTTGTTTTTTTTGTTTTTCATCCTTATTTTTTTCTTGAGTTTCAAAGGAGAAAACAAAAAACCTTTAGTAGTTTGGTTTGTTGTTTCTAAGTATATAGACGAAGATTTTTTCATTAAAGCAGAAAAATACAAACCAGATATAGTAATAATATCCGTTTTTGCTGAAGATGATATTTTGCCTTTAAATGGTAGTAAAAAATTTGACTTAAAAAAATTCGTAGAAAGATGTCATTCTTTAGGGATAAAAGTTTTTTATGGTTACTCTATTTTTAGCAGAAGCATGTATGAATATATAAAAAACACTTCTTTACCAATTGAAAAATATCTTCATATTTCAGGCTATGCAAAATACTTAAGAGAAAATAATGAAAAACTTTACCACAAATTTTTTGATTATTACTTGGAAAGGGGGCTAAATCCTGAGGAAATACCCAGAGTTAAGAGAAAACCTGTTGAAGGGTTTTATGTAGAAGTAGGTCATTACTCAATGATAGACCCGCTCTACAAACCTTACAGAGATTTTTTTGTTAAAGTAATAAATGAAACTATTAGTATAGCAAAACCAGATGGTTTGGCTTTTGATCATATAAGATTTTTCACTTTTGATGAAGGATATAACAAAGATATAAGGGATTATATTTTGAGGAATTTTGGTTTAGATGTTTACAACTACACTCCCAAACCTCCTTTCGTTCTTGATGCAGAAGGATGGAAAGAAGAAGACAGAATTTACTATTATGCAAGAGCTAAACTAATAGAAGATTCTGTAAAAGATATAATAAGCAAATTTCCTGAATATGAAAAATATGGAACTACAATGGGTGTTATAAAACCTGCTATAGCTGATGGGCAATATGTGGAACTCCAAGCTGAAATTTTTGATGGTTTATTACTCATGGCTTATGATGATAATCCTACAGAAGTTGCAAGAAATGTTAAGGAAACTGTTGTAAAAGCTGGAAATAAAAAGGTCATTTTAGGAATTTCTGTTATAGTTGATTATCCTATCGAGAATATAAAAGCCGGCTTGGATAACGGAGCAAGTGGAATTTACCTCTTAGGGTACAAATTTAACGATAGAATTCATGAATACTTATTGAAGATAAGAGGTAAAAATATCTATTAACTTTTTGAAAATATATTTAAGAGGATACTATGGAAATGATTAACTTCGATTCAATTTTGCTAGGAGAAATTTTCTTATTTATCCTTTTAAATTCAATCTGGATTGGACTTTTCTTTGGGTCGAAGAAAAAAAAGTATAGAAGAAATTCAGTAGAACCAAAAGTTTCGATAATAATTCCTGCTTACAACAATGCACAAACTATTGAAAAAACGATTAATTGTGTGCTGAAAATGGATTATCCAGATAAAGAAATAATAGTTGTAAATGATGGTTCAACTGATAACACTTTAAAAATATGCAAAAAATTCGAAAAGCAAAAAAAAATAAAACTTATTTCTTATTCCAAGAATAAAGGAAAAGCACACGCTTTAAACAGAGGAATAAAAAGCGCTAAAGGCGAAATAATAGTAACAGTTGACGCTGATTCATACCCTAAACCAGATTCATTAAAAAAACTGGTGAAGTACTTTTCTGATCCTATGGTAGGTGCAGTAGCTGGAACTATAAAAGTCCATAAAAAAAAGAATTTTTTGACCCTAAGCCAAAGCTTAGAATACATTCACCAAGGATTCCAAAGACTATGCCAGTCTTTTATCAATGCTGTAATGGTAGCTCCTGGACCTTTGACAGCTTATAGAAAAGAAGCTTTAGTTAAAGCTGGTTATTTTGAAGATAATACTTTAGTTGAGGACTTTGATATGACCATTAAAATTCATAAAGTAGGTTATAAAGTAGTTTCAGAGAAAAAGGCAATAGCTTTTACAGAAGTTCCTATTACAATTAAAAAATGGTGGAGACAAAGGGTAAGGTGGAGTAGAGGAGGGGTTCAAATTTTTAAGAAACATTTAGATATATTTAAGTCTAAAAACATAAAACCTCTTGCTTATTTCTCTTTTCCTATGCACATCCTTTGGTTAGGTTTACCGTTTATTTTACTTCCAACTTTTTTATTCAACATTTGCAGAGGTATTCATTTCTCTCTTCAAAATTTCATTCTTTCTTTGTCAAACCTTGAATTCAGTTTACCAAACCTTACTTTCTATTTCAGTCTTAAAAGCAGATCTATCTATCTTTTTTTTGTTTCTTTTCAGGAATGGTTTTTAACATTTTTTGGACTTGACCATTATAATCCATTAATAGTTTTTGGTTACATTTCTGTATTTTTATTCTTAATTTTTACTGCTCTAAGCTTTAAAAATTTGAACGAAAAGTTCAAACCAAAAGATTTAATTGCGCTTGGATTATTAAACATTTATTGGTTTTTACTAACAATAGTAGGAATTTACGGAATTATACTTGAGCTTTTGAGTAAAAAGAAGGAATGGTAAGTCATTTAATTTCTTATTCCTAATTTTAGAAGAGAGAGAATGATATCAATAGTAGTTCCATGCTACAATGAAAGAAAAAATTTACCAGTTTTGATAAAAAAAATAGAAGAAATTTTCAGAAAGAAGAAAATAAAAGGAGAAATAATAATAGTAGATGATAATAGCCCCGATGGTACGGGAATTCTTGCGGAAAAACTTGCAAAAAAGTATAAGAATATAAAAGTTATTCACCGCCCAGGAAAGCTTGGTTTGGGTTCTGCTTATAAGGATGGATTTAAAAAAGCTTCTGGCCCAATAATTTTTGAAATGGATGCTGACTTATCGCATAATCCTAAATACATTCCTGATTTTTTAGATGCAATTAATTCAGGCTATGATTTGGTTTTAGGTTCAAGAAGAGTTAAAGGTGGAGGAGTAAAAGGCTGGGGCAAATACAGAAAACTTGTGAGTTTTATTGGTTCTTTAATTCCGAAGGTAATTCTTGGAATTAGAGTTAAAGATTTAACTACTGGGTACAGAGCTTATACTAAAAATGCTTTGAAAAAAATAAAAATAGAAGAAGTAGAATCAGAAGGTTATTTTTTTCAAATAGAAACACTTTATAGAGCAGAAAAAGCTGGTTTAAAAATAAAAGAAATTCCAATAATTTTTGTGGATAGAAAAAAAGGAAAGTCAAAACTTTCAAAGCTCGAGTTCTTGAAGTATTTGTCAGGAACGATAAAACTAAAGCTAAAGAAGTTTTAACTTTTCAGTTATCTTGTCAATTTTTTCTTCTTCAGCCGGCCCTATACCCAAACAAGTTATTTCCCCTTTTTTTAATTGGGTTAAGCCGGCATCTCTAACCAAAAAACATGGTAGTTTAGAAGCCCTAACTTTTTTGTAAATTTTTTTTAATTGTTTTAAATCCTTAACTTTCAAAACTATTTTTTTTGCTCCCTCTTCTTCCCATTTTTTGATTATTTTTTTACTTGCTTTTTTCAAACTTCCCACACAAGCGTGTGCAACCTGAGTTGCTAACTTTCCTTTTTTCATTTTTAAATCCTTTCTTACTACTACAACTTGCTTGTACATACTTACCACACTAGCATACCAGTAAATTCTTTAAAGTAAGGAACTATCAAATGCCCAGAATAAGCTATTAATAGACATAAAATGATTTTGCCTAAAGCTGAAGCAAGAAAGAATTTTTTTATTTCATATTTTGTCATACCTCCAATAATTCCTACTATATCATCTGGCAAAGGAGTGAGAGCAAAAATAAAAATGGTTACAAAACCATTTTTTTTAAACCATTTTTCAGCAATCCTAAACCATTTCTTATACTTTTTTTTCAAAAGTTTTCTTCCTCCATAACCTAAAGCATAACCAGTTGCTTCTCCTAAAGCAGAACCAATTCCAGCAATAATACCAACAAGAAAAGGATTGAGTCCTAGCCCTTCAGAAAAAAATATTATCAAATAAATTGGAAAAGGAAGAAGAATAGTTGAGGTTCCTATCAAGCTTACTAAGAATATCCCAAGGTAAGAAAAATTAACAATCCAATCTTGGGCAAAAAGAAAAAAATTTTGCCAAAATGACATAATACAAATTATTTTTAAGCAAATATATAACTAGTGAGAAAATGAGCTTAGAAAATAAAAAACTTTTGTTTATAATTGCTCAGTTGAATTTTAGAGATGAGGAACTAGAAATACCAAAAAAAGTATTGGAAAATGAAGGGGCAAGAGTTTTGGTTGCAAGTATAACAAATGAAGAAGCAATTGGTATGCTAGGCTTAAAAGTTAAACCTGACTTAGCTGTGAAAGATGCAAATTCAGAAGAGTTTGACGCTCTAGTAATAGTAGGAGGTTCAGGTAGTCCTAGACTTGCAGATTATCCTGAGGTTTTAAATATAGTTAAAAGGTTTGAAGAAAAAGGAAAGCCTATTGCAGCGATTTGTCTTGCTCCTTATATTCTTGCAAAAGCTGGAGTATTAAAAAGAAAAAAAGTCACGTGCTTTCCTGCAGATTTTGCTTTGGCAGAATTAAGAAGAGCTGATGCAAACTATGTTAAAGAAGATGTTGTAGTTGATGGAAATTTAATAACTGCTAAAGGTCCAGAAGTTGCTGAAAGTTTTGCAAAGGAAATAGTAAAAGTATTAACTTCAAAAAACTAATTTTAATTAGTGGTTGTATGAAAGTAATGGTTCCTTTAGCTGATGGATTCGAGGAAATTGAAGCATTTTCTGTTATCGACATTCTCAGAAGAGCAGGAATAGAAGTTGATGTTGTAGGAGTGATAGGTACTGTAATTAAAAGCTCTCATGGAGTAAGGGTAATGGTCGATAAAAAAATTTCTGATGTGGACCCTGAAGAATACGATGGTATTGTTTTGCCAGGTGGCGATCCAGGCTATAAAAACCTAGCAAGGTCGGGAATGCTTTTGAATATTATAAAAAATCTTGATTCAAGAGGTAAACTTGTTGCTGCAATTTGTGCTGCCCCTTCAGTTTTAGCAAAGGCTGGTGTGCTTGAAAATAAAAAAGCAACAATATACCCAGGAATGGAAAAGGAAATACCTTACCCAAGAGGAGAAAGGGTTGTTGTAGACGATAATATAATAACTTCTCAGGGTCCTGGTACTGCAATAGAATTTGCTCTTAAAATTGTGGAAAAGCTTGTAGGCAAGCAAAAAGCTTTAGAGTTAAAGCAAAAATTAGTGGTTTGAAATGGAGCCAAATGGTATCGAAAGAGAGATATTAGAGGAAATAGCTAGGCGTTTAGTCGTCAAAAAGGAAGAATTGGTCGAATTTTTAGGTAAAAAAGTCAAAAATCCTCTTTCTGTTGTTGAGAGAATAACGAAAAATTTAAATGATAAGGGGCTAATAACATATGTTAGCCCTATAGGTCAAAGCTGCTACGCAATAACCCAAAAAGGAATGAGGTTAGTGAAATGAAAAAAAGTGAAGTTTCACTGAAGGTTTTTGTAATATTTGTATTCTTACTATTTGCTTTTTTGATAGCAGATTTGTCCTTATCTTATGTAAGCGTTTGCAAAAGTATTGGAAATGAATTGCACTGTGAACTTGTTCCAGTAATTCAAACATTACCAACTTTTTGAACAAAAATTTTTTATTTTAAAAGTGAATTATTGAAATAGAATTATTTGTACAGCCCCGTGGTGTAGCGGCCAAGCATCCGAGGCTTTGGACTTCAGTCTAAAGCTCTGAGATAGATGAAGAGAAGAACCCTCGGGACGCCTGTTCGAATCAGGCCGGGGCTATTTCTTTTTTTCTGTTTGAATTTATCTTATCTACCAAAACTGGTATAGCAAAAAATGCTATTATAGTTACAATTATGAGAGGGATATTTTTTGTTGCTGAAAGCAGAAATCCAAAGTACGCAAGAAGAAAACATCTAGGCACTGAGCCTATGAAAGTAAAAATCAAGAAATTTTTAAAATTCATCTTCCCAAAACCCGAACTTATAGAAAAAACTTTATGCGGGACTATAGGAATTAACCTACCGAACAAAACCCCATACTTTCCATATTTCTTGAACCATTTATCCACTAGTTTCAATTCCTTTGGTCCAACAAAAAAGTATTTTCCATATTTTTCAAAAAATGGTCTTCCTCCAAATCTTCCCAAAGAGTAAGCTATTATTGAACCAAGAGTAGAACCAATCCCTCCAAAAATAGCTACATCAATAGGACTTAAACCAGCTAGACCTGTTGTCACCAAAAGTGCTTCTGAAGGAACTGGTATTACACTTGAACCTAAGAACATTCCAACAAAAATTCCAATTCCTCCAAGATTTAAAATAAGCTCCTGAATACTCGAAATTAATGCATTTAGCATTTAATTCAACTTTACTTTAAACTTTAAAAAACTATTCTTTTATAAGTTTTCTTTTTTAATTTTCATTTGATGATTGAAAAAACCTGGCTAGTAATACTTGCAAATTTTATTCCTACAGTAGAACAAGTTGGAGGTATAGCTTTAGGTCTATCTTTAGGTTTGAATCCTATGTACACCTTACTTCTTTCTTTATTCGTTAACTCTGTTCTATTTTTTCCTGTTTTTCTTGTGTTAGAAGCTTTTTATGATTCTTTTTTTTCAAAAATTAGAATTTTTAGAAATTTTTTGGAAAGAATAAGAGAAAAAGGCAAGCCTTATGTTGACAAATATGGAGTTTTAGGGATTACAGTCTTAATGGTTTTACCAACTCCTTTGAGTGGAACTTATACTGGCACAGCCTTAAGTTGGTTCTTGGGTTTAGATTGGAAAAAATCTTTCTTAGCAATTTTTTTGGGTTCTTTCATAGGAGGTTTAGTAGTACTAACAGCTTACTATGGAGTTTTTAACATTTTAAAACTTTTTCTAGGAGTTTAATTTTATTTCTTTCAAATATTATAATTGATGAAAACCAAAGTTTTGAAAGTAGATGAAGCCTTAAATTTCTTGAAATCTCATGGGATACCAGTTGCAGAATTCAAATTAGTAAAAAAGTTTGAAGAGGCTTCAGGTTTTGTTAGTAAGGTTGGTTTTCCTGTTGTTCTTAAAGTAGTTTCCCCTCAAATAATTCATAAAACTGATGTGGGTGGGATTTATTTAAACATAAGAAGTAAGCCTGAACTTCAAAGAGCTTTTAGTAAAGTTTTAGCTAATGTGAGAAAAAAAGTGCCAGAAGCAAGAATAGAAGGTTTTTTGGTTCAAAAAATGGTTGAAAATGGACAAGAAATTATAATTGGTAGTAAAAAAGATGAACAATTCGGCCATGCAATTATGTTTGGTTTAGGAGGAATTTTTGTAGAGGTTTTTGAAGATGTTAGTTTAAGAATTGTGCCAATTAGTAGAAAGGATGCAGAAGAAATGATCAAAGAAGTTAAAGCCTATAAGATCTTGAAAGGATATAGAGGAAAAAAGTATGATGTTCAAGCTTTAATTAAAATACTTTTAAAAACTTCAAGAATTCTAGAAAAAAACTCAAGGATTAAAGAATTGGATATAAATCCAATAATAGTTTTGGAAAAAGGTGCTTTTGCTGTAGATGCAAGAATTGTATTAGAGGATTGAAATGTTTTTTGAAATTTTATCACTTGCACTTTTCATACTTTTGATTTATCTTTTTTTCAAGAATAGAGAATGGAAGATAAAATTCGAGCAAAGAATAAAAGAATGGAAAGAAAAAGAAGAACAAAAAATTAGGGAAGATGCAATTAAAAGAAGCGCAAGAACTTTATCAGGAAAGACTTTGGAAAAATTTGTTCCTTTCTTAGAAAAATTTCCTTATGATCCACATGATGTTCGTTGGTTAGGCGATCCAATTGATTTAGTGATTTTTGATGGCTATTCTTCTCAAGACCTAAAACAAGTAGTTTTTTGTGAGGTTAAATCTGGAGAAAGCAAGCTTTCGCCTGTGCAAAACAAGATTAAAAAAATAATACAAGAAAAAAAAGTTAAATGGGACGAATTTAGAGCATGAAAGAATAAGTTTTATCCTTCCTTAAAACTAAAATGAATTTATGCATAAAGTCCTAGAGAAGGTTGAGAAAACAATTTTGCTTGGAAATGAAGCAATAGTAAGAGGGGCTTTAGAAGCAGGCGTTAACTTTGCAACAACTTATCCTGGAACTCCTGCTTCTGAAGTTGGCGATACTTTTGCAAAAATAGCAAAGCAAGTAGGAATATACTTTGAGTATTCTACTAATGAAAAAGTCGCTTTTGAAGCTGCTGCAGGTGCGGCTCTTTCTGGTTTAAGAGCGATGGTTTCTTTTAAGCATTATGGTTTAAACGTCGCTTCTGATAGTATTTTACCTTTAGCTTACATTGGCATTAACGGAGCTTTAGTTATTGTTGTTGCAGACGATCCAAATTGTTGGAGCTCTACTCAAAGTGAGCAAGATAGTAGATACTATGCTTTGCTAGCTCACATTCCAATGCTAGAACCTTCAGATGCTCAAGAATGCAAGGATTATACCAAACTTGCTTTTGAAATTTCTGAAAAGTTTAAGTTACCAGTGTTTTTAAGAACAACTACTAGAGTAAGTCATGCAAGAGGGATAGTGAAATTTGGAAAAATTTCTAAGAATAAAAGAAAAGGGTTTTTTGAAAAAAACTTGGAAAGGTATTATAATTTGCCTCCAAGAATTATAAAAAGACACAAAGAACTTTTGGAGAAAATAGAAAAAATAAGAGAATTTTCGGAGAAGAGTGAAGCAAAT
>CAZRMN010000026.1:0-10378 GCA_964601215.1 uncultured archaeon | reverse complement strand
GATATAATTTTAAAAATTTAATATTATAGTGAGAGCATGCTAATAAGAGAAATAATGAATAAGAACGTGATAGGAACCAATCCAAATGCGAGTGCAAGAGAAGCTGCTAAAATAATGTCGCAGTATCATATAGGTAGCTTGTTGGTGCTTGAAGATAAAAAAATAGTTGGGATAATTACTGAAGGCGACATACTGAAAAAAGTAGTATCAAAACATAAGGATTTGGATGAAACAAAAGTTAGTGAAATAATGACAACAAAAGTTATTACAATAGAACCAGATAAAACGATAGAGGATGCGGTAGATTTAATGTTACAAAATAGGATTAAAAAACTTCCAGTCGTTGAGAATGAAAAAGTTGTTGGAATAGTCACAGCTAGTGACATAATTGTAGTTGAGCCTAAGCTTATTGAAGCCATTTCAAGTTTAATTTCTATTAAAATCCCTGGATATAGTGGGAGCTAATTTTAGGTGATAGTTATGAAAGCAAAATGCTACTGTCCAAAACATGGGAAACTAAAGTTTGAAGATATAATTATTAAAGATCACACTCCACTTTGTGCGAAATGTCATTCGGTTCTAGAATTTTGTGATATAAGACCTAGGTTTAACGTTAACGGAGGAACTAAAAGGTCAAGAAAAAAGAAAAAACGCAAATAATCATTTGTTTTCAACTCCAATAATTTCTTCTATGTTTGAATAGCCATTGCCTCAGAATAAAACTTAAAACTTTTTACTTTTGGGGTTTCTTGTTTTACTTCTTTTATCTTAAAAAGTTTTGGTTTTTTTAAAGGCATTTAAAATAATAAAGAAAAAAAATATTTGTAGTTAACTTAAGTTGTTCAAAATTTTATATATTTCTTCATGTGTTGAATATTCTTTTTTCAAACTTTCTATAACTTCTTTCGAGGGATTAAGCTCTTTTATAGCTAAAGGTAAAATATCTCTTGCTCGAGTCATGGTATAAACTGGAATTCTTAGATGCTTTTTTATGTATTCATGAGGGAATAAGCCACCCCATCTTTTATCTTCTCTATAGCAAACTACAATGATACTTTTAACTTTTGCTCCACCTTCTAATAAGTGAAGAGTAGTTAAGATTGCCGAATCTCCCGTGGTAAGTGTATCTTCTAAAAGAGTATATTCTCTTCCAGATATATCAATTGGGGATAAACTATAAGGGAACCTACCAGAAATACCATGAGATTTAAGTTTTTGTCGAAGAAAAATAAAATCCTTATATCCAAGTTTCTCATTTGCTCGGATTGCTGGAAGAGTAGCAGATTCAGGAACACCTACAAATGGACCTTCTATTTTTTTCTTATTCACAAATTCAACAATAAAATCTGTAAATTTGTCAAGTTTAGAAAGATTACTTTGAAGTTCTCTTAGATTTATGTACCAAGAACTTTCCTCACCAGAAGAAAGTTTTATAGGTTCCTCGAAAAATCCTATGCACTTTTCTTTGATTAGAAACTTTATGAATTTTTCTTTTTTCATGAGATCATCCTATCTATCTTGTTGTTCCATTCTCTTGCTTTTCTTTTAATCGAAGTAAACGGATCCTCATCTGGATACTTTTTCCATTCCCCTGCAATATCTCTACCTACATTTGCAATTATTCCAGGGAAAAATGTATCTTTCTTTTTAAGATATTTTAAAATTTTTGTAGGAACTGCTTGTGCACCAAGTCCAGGAGCTAGAATAATTTGAGTATCGCAAATACTTCTTATTTCTAAAGCTAGTTCCTTATCTCTAGGTGCAGCAACTATACCAATCGGAGAGTAGTTCTCTTTTTTTAACTTTTGCACCCATTCATTTGCTACTTTCAGTGCTGTAAATCTGTACAGAGGCATATTACCTATTATTGCATTTCTCCAAAGCATTTCAGAATTTGGACTGGTTGTATAAACAAGTACGAATATTCCCTTTTCATCTAAATAAGGAAGAAAGGAATTTATCACATCATTTGACCATGGAAAAGCATTCACAGTACAAGCGTCAGCATTTACTTTTTCTAAATATTTTCTTGCATACTCTGCTGCAGTAAAACCAACATCGTTAACTTTGGAATCAACGATAAATATTTTTCCTCTTTCATGAGCTGCTTTACAAGCTTCTTTAAGTACTTTTAATTCTTTACTTTCACCCACATATCCAGACAAATTTGCTTTGAATGCGAAACAAGTGTCATAAGTTGATTCAATCATTTGTTTAGCCCATTCTTCTAAAGAATACTTAGGTGGTATTATTCCAGGTACTGGGTCTAGACCAACAGAAAGAATACTTTTAGATTCCTTGTAAGCAAAATTGATTGTATCTTCGAATGTCATCTACATCTATTCTAATTAATAAATAAAAAAATAAATAGACCATAGAAAAAAATTTAAAAAATTAAATTTCTATCTCTTCTCCGATTTTTAGAACTTTTACTTTAAATCCTTCCTTTTCTGCTTTTTCCTTGAATTCTTCTGGATTGGCCTTAATTTCATCAAAAGTATTGTAATGCATTGGAATCGCAAGCTTAGGCTTTACTATTTTTAAAGCTTCTATTGCTTCGTCAATGTTCATAGTGTAAGTTCCACCTATAGGCACAAAAAAGACATCTATTTCTCCCAAATCTTCTAGTTTTTTTATTCCATCCAAGTAAGTATCTCCTGGATGATAAATTCTTTTTCCCTCAAATTCTATTAGATAGCCAGTAGCATACTTGCTTTGATGATGGGAAGAAGGAAGCATTTTGATTTTAATTCCTTCAATTTCCATTTCTTCACCTACTCGCATTACTATTCCTTTTTCAAAGTTGCAAGTTGGTGGGCAAATTATTTGACAACCAAAGCGAGAAGCATCTGAATGGTCAAAATGCTCGTGAGTAACTAAAACTAAAGTAGGTTTTCCTTCATACTTAGGAGCTAAAGGATTTCCAGAAAAGTAAGGGTCTATTAGGATTGTTATCTTATTGCTTATTTCAAAGCATGCGTGACTCAAGTATTTTATCTTCATAAAATTATTTTTTAGTTTTATTTTTTATAAAAATAAACCTCGACCCTTTTGATTATTTTATTAGGGATATAAACTCTAGGATATTTTGGATATAGTAGGGAAATAAAATCATAATCCTGCGGAAGTATTTTTTCACTAGACTTATTAACTTCTTTAAGAATTATTCCATTTTTCTTTTCTTCTTCCAACTTTCCTATTAGATATTCAATTTCCCCTTTTGTTTCAACTTTTATTATAACAAATTTTTCATTTTCTTTGTTACCATACATTTTTCTTGCAAGACTCATAACCATCTGATTTTTATAACTTCTAAAAATATTTAAAAACTTCTGATTAAAACTAGACTTCCATCTTTATCCCTCAAGTAAAGGGTATCTCCTTTATTATTCCAAATAGGTATTGAACTATTCCAATAAAGTCTGTTTTTAAAATTTCTACCAAAACCTGAAAATAAAGTTACTCTTTCCTCTGGTTTGAGAGAAACATTTGGAAAAACATACTGTTTTGAGGCTCTATTTTTAATTGTCCATTGGCTTAAATTAATCTCAAAATTGCAAACATTCTTAAAAACTATATACTCATCATTTAAGTTCTTTTTATCATCACCTTTTGCATTAAAGTGAAAATTTTCTACTTTTATGCATTTACTAAACTCTGAAAACTTATTCCAGAGTCCTAACTTATTTTTTCTTGCATATTCTTCAGCTTTTAACAATTCTGAAGAGTATTTTTCGTTCGGAGAAACTATATAAACATTCGCATAACCTTCTTTTACAAGCTCTAAGTTCACGAATAGGTTGTTCACAAAAACATATCTCAAAAGCCTATTAAGTTTATCAGAATTTGAAATATCAGCTTCTAAAACAACCTTTTTACCTTCTATTAGTTCTTTAAGCTTCTCCCTAGCTTCTTCATAATAGTATTGACCTTTTTCAGGAGCGTCTATTCCTATAAGTCTAACAGTTTTTCCGTTTGCTAACCTAAAGGTGTCCCCATCTATTACTCTAACAACTGTAACTAAAGTATGAGAAGTAGCAAATTCTTTTAAAAGAAAATAGCTTAAAGTTGAAATTAAAACAAGCAAACAAAAAATAATTAACTTTTTTATCATTTCTTAAATTTGATTTTTCTTATAATTTAGAAATTTTTCACTTCTAGAGGTGGAAAAAAAGCTTTTTATTTAAGTAAAAAATCCCAAAAATTAAATATGGATATAGGTAAGGCTTTGAGCGAAGGCTTTAATGTGCTCGAAAAACATCCAGTAATTTTTGTTCCAGCTTTGTTGATTTCTTTGCTAACTGTTTATTCTAATACTTTTCCAACTGAAGGTATTACTACGGTTCAACAACTTATTTCCTGGTTTTCTTTTTACATTCCTATGATGATCATAATAAGTTTAATAAATGTTTTTCTTTCAGCAGTTGTGATCTTGCTAGCCTTTGAAGGAAGAAAGAGAAAAAAAGTTTCTTTGAACAGAGCAACAAAAATAGCTGCAAAAAAATATTTATCACTTTTAGGTGCAACTATACTTGTTGCATTAGCAGTATTTGCTGGAACAATAGCTTTCATAATCCCTGGAATTTATCTTGCAGTGAAATTGATGTTTTCTTCTTATGCAATTCTTATTGATAACAAAAAAGCCACAGATTCTTTGAAAAAAAGCTGGGAAATTACAAAAGGGAGGTGGTGGGAAGTTTTTGCTCTTTTGCTTATAATTTTCATAATCGCTTTTGTCTTTGGATTTGTCGCTGGAATTTTTGAAATATTTTCACATGAGGCTTATTTAATTTTTTCTTTTTTCATGTACTTGTTTTTGATTCCTTGGGCAAATGCTAGCATACTTTTTGCTTATTTGCAAATAAGAAGAAAATAATAAGTTTAATTCTATTATTTAAACATGAGAAAACTAGTTAGAATTCCAAAAGATGCTGATTTACCTTTGATAGGATGCATAACTTTTGGTTTAATTGATAGAGGAACAAACTTAATTCAAGTTAGACCAATTTCTGGTTGTTGTTTGAATTGTATATTTTGTTCAGTCGATGAAGGGCCAAAATCTAAAACAAGAGTCACAAGTTATATGGTTGATGTTAGTTATTTGATCGAATGGCTTAGAGAAATCATAAAATTTAAAGGAGAATATAAAATCGAATGTCATTTAGATTGCTGTGGAGAGGTTACTCTTTATCCTTATTTAGTTGATTTGGTACAAGCCATTTCTGAAATTAAAGGTGTAGACACAATTTCCATGCAAACTAAAGCATTACTTCTGGATGAGAAAAAAATTGACGAGTTAGCAGAAGTTGGACTATCAAGAATAAATTTGTCCATAGACTCTTTAGATCCAGAGCTTGCTAAAAAAATAACTGGAACTGAAAGTTATGATGTAAATCGAATAATAAGACTAGCAAAATATATCGTTAAAACTAAAATCGATTTGCTCCTTGCTCCTGTCTGGGTTCCTGGATTAAACGACAAAGAAATTCCTAAAATTATCGAGTTTGCGAAAGAAATTGGTTGCGGAAAGAAATGGCTTCCTTTAGGAATACAAAATTATGAGATACATAAGTTTGGAAGAAAGGTAAAGGGTGTTAAACCAATAAGCTATTGGAAGTTTTTCCGCAAGTTAGAAGAATTAGAAAAAAAGTTTAATGTTAAGTTAAGAGTTACTCCAAAGGATTTTGGAATTCATAAAAGAAAAATGATCCCTTTAGTTTTTAAAAAAGGAGAAAAAACAAGAGTAGTGATTAAAGCACCTGGATGGATGAGAAATGAAATGATAGGAGTAGCTAAAAATAGATGTATTACTGTAGTGAATTGTAGTTCAGGCGTAGAAGATGAAATAAGAGTTAAAATTCTAGAAAACAAGCATAACTTGTATATTGCTAAAAGAGTTTAATTATAGGAAATCTACTCCCAAAAAGAAAGTATATTTATACCTTTAACTATATTATGATGAATCCTTGGTCTTTAAAAGAAGAAACAAAAGAAAAATTCAAAACTATAGTTAAAGATTTTAGGTGTGTTTTGTGTAAGGGTTCAAAATTTCTGTGTGGTAAAACAAGATGTCCTATTCTGTTAAGATTTTATGCTCAAACAAAAACTAAACCGTTGATTGACACTTTAGAGCTCGAGGGTTCAAGTCCTCCTGATTTATTTGTTGGAAGAATAGGTTGGCCTAAAGTTTATATAGGACCGTTAGTTCCGCCTTTACATGGAGATACAAAATTTCTAGCCACACCAGAAGAATGGCACGGAAAAACCATAGAAGAAATAGTAGAGTTTAGGTCACAGTTAGTAAGAGGAAAGTATAGAACTCATGTGAAAAATGTAAACAACGGAAAAATCGCTGAACTAGTAAAAGAATTGGCTTTAGCAAAAAATTCCCCTGAAGTTGAAGCAACTTTTACTAAAAAACCATCTGGAGTAATAATTTTAGATGATAGCGTTCAACCATTCGGACCTTCTGCTCCTTTAAAAAATTTAAGAGTAAGTTCGATAAAAACAGACGAGAAAATAGAGAAAGCTTACTATGATACTGATTTAAAAGCAAGCGAAGCAATATTCATACTTTACCAAAAAGGTGTGCTAATTTCAAGAATTCAAAAAGCTTTTTCTGCAGGATTATTTGGGATAGAAAAACAAAGAAAATTTGTTCCAACTCGCTGGTCAATTACTGCTGTTGACTCAACGATCTCAAAAAAACTTATAGAAAAAGTGAAAAATTTTCCTTTAATAAATGAATTCAGAGTTTATGAGCATGAAGCTTTAGATAACAAATGGATTATTTTAATGGTTCCAGATTATTGGAGCTATGAACAAATGGAAGGTTGGTATCCTGGAACTACTTGGAATCCAGTTGGAAAAAAAGTATGGATAATCTCTGATTGGGAAGGATTTGAAGGAAGAAGTACATATGCTAGGACAGGAGGATGCTACTATAGCACTCGTCTGGGTGTAACAGAACATCTTGTAAAAGAGAAAAGACAAGCTGCTGTGATTACTTTTAGGGAAATTCATCCTGGTTATTTAATGCCAGTTGGAGTTTGGCATACACGCGAGAGTATAAGAGTTGCTTTAAAGAAAAAACCAAGAAAGTTTAACAGCTTAGAAGAAGCTTTGAAGTTTATCTCAACTAAACTTGAAATCCCAATTAAAAGATGGATTGAAAATACCACTTTACTTAAAAATTTGATTTATCAGAAAAGAATAAATGATTTCTTTAAAAAATGGAAAAAACATGAAAATAAAAGAAATTAAATGCAAATCTTTACTTAATAAAAGCAAACTAGCTGATTTTTGTATAAATTCTTTTGTTGGTTGTCAGCATGCTTGCAAATATTGCTACGCAGACTATTACACAAAAAAATACACTAATCATAAAGAAGCATGGGGAAGTTTTGTTGATGTAAAAATAAATGCTCCAGAAGTTTTAAGAAAAGAGGTTCTGAGAAAAAAGAAAGGTTTGGTTTTTCTCTCTTCATTAACAGATGCTTATCAACCCTTAGAAAAAAAATATAAAATAACAAGAAAAATTTTAGAAATACTTTTAAGGAATAATTTTTCAGTTTGTATTCAAACTAAATCTTCTTTAGTTTTGAGGGATGTTGACATACTTAAAAAATTTAAAGAATGTGAAGTTGGTTTCACGATTACTACTTTAGATGAAAATATAAGAAAAGTTTTTGAACCCTTTTCTTCGCCAGTAAAAGAAAAGTTAAAAGCATTAAAAATTTTGAATAAAAATGAAATTGAAACTTATGCTTTTTTTGGACCAGTTTTACCGTATCTTTCAGATAAAAATTTAGAAGAATATTTTCAAACCATGAAAAACTTAGGAGTTAGTTCTGTTTGGATTGATAAACTAAACTTAAAACCTAAAGTGTGGGAAAAATTGCAAATAGTTTTAAAAGAAAACTTTCCAGAACTTATTGAAAAATGGAGAAGAATATTTTTTGAAAAAGATAATTATTATCAAAAGTTAAAGAAAAAAATCGAAAAACTTGGGAACCAAGAGAAAATAAAAATCATTTTTTGTTATTAGATTTCTTTTCAACTTTTATTCCTTCTTCAAAAGCTTTCTCGTTTTTTTCTCCAAATTCTTCTATAACTTCAGAAGTTTTCATTTTTCCCAATCTTTCAGCACATTCTTTGCAAACATTTACAGTTTTTTTTGTATCTTCATTGCCTGCAGTAAAAACTATTGTTTCTTTACCGCAAATAGAACATTTTCCTTTAAAAGTAGCTGAAAGTTTTATCTTCATAAAAATATTTGGGTTTTTTAGTTTATATTTGAAAAAAATTTCAAAAATTATTTATTCTACCTTTCACAATAAAATAATTAGAGGTGAAATGTTTGGCAAAAAAGAAGAAGAGAAAGGGTAAGAAGAAGAAAGCCAAAAAGAAAAAGAAAAAAGGTAAGAAGAAGAAAAAAAGACGATGATAAGATTTAAACTTTTTTCCTTTTTTTAAATTTTTGTTCTACAACCTAAATCAAAAATTTTCTTGTTCATTTCAAAATACTTTTCTTTTATTATTTTTTTCATTCCTTCAAAAAGGAATTTTCTTTCTATTGGTATTAAATTAGCACAACTTGCACATCCTAACAAAAATACATTTTTTCCTAAAGTAGTTCCTGTTTCTCTTTTAACTATTTCGCTTGCATTTACATCAATAATTTGATGAGCGAAAGGTTTCAAAAGATTTTTTATTTCTTCTATTGAAGGATATTTTTCTTTCAAAATAGAAACAGATATAGGAACTATTTTTTCTGTGTCAAAGAGAAAAACAGTTTTATTTTCTTTCGAACCATAGTAGCATGCTCTCAAAGTTTCTAAAGGTTCTAATCCAATTATTAAATTTGCTTCGCCTTCCCTTACTATTGGTGAAAAAATCTTTTTCCCAAATCTTACATGGCATGGTATAGTTCCTCCTCTTTGAGCTAACCCATGTAACTCAGAAGTTTTAACATCATAACCTTGGAGAAAAGCTGCTTCTGCAATTATTTTTGATAAAGTTAAAATTCCTTGACCTCCTATCCCAGTAATTACAATGTTAAACTCTTTTATCATTCAACCACCGGATGAATTGCTTTTGCAGGACAAACTTGAGCGCAAACACCACAACCAAAGCAAAAGTTTTTATTAATTTTTATTTTTCCATTTTCTTCATAAATTGCTGGACATGCGAATTCATCTAAGCATTTTCTGCATTTTGTGCATTTTTCCTGGTCGATTTCAAACACTGGTATTTTAATTCCAGCTTTTCTCATTTTTCTTACTGCTAATAGTCTGCATTCCCTTTTAGCAACAATAACAGAAACACTATCTTTTTCCAAAAATTCTTTAATAGTTTCTTCCATTTCCTTAAGATTATAAGGGTCAACAACTTTTACATTCTTAACTCCACAAGCTCTAGCTATATCCTCAATTTTAATTTCTGCTGTTTTTTCTCCCATTCCTGTTATGCCTACTCCAGGATGCGGTTGATGACCTGTCATTGCTGTTATCCTGTTATCCATGACTATTATCAAAGGGTTAGACTTGTTGAAAACTGCGTTTATTAAACCTGGAATCCCAGCATGGAAAAAGGTTGAATCCCCAATGAAAGCAATTATTTTTTGACCAGTGGCTTTTTTTATTCCATGAGCAAAACCTTCGCTAGCTCCCATACAGAATAGAAAATCTACTGTTCTTAAAGGAGGGAAAATTCCAAGAATGTAACAACCAATGTCACCAGCAAAAATTGTATCTTTTCCTGCAGCTTTTTTAGCAGCATAAAAAGTTGCTCTGTGCGGGCAACCAGGACACATTAAAGGAAATCTTCTTGCAATCTCAATTTCTTTATACTTTTTTGAATATCTTTCAAGCCTTCTTTCAATTCCGTCTTTTCCTGTCATTTTACAAATTGCAGCTATTACTATTTCCTCGTTGTATTCCCCAGCTTTTGGCAACACATTTTTTCCAAAAATTTTTAAGGTTGGATTAACTTCTTTTGCTAGAGCTTTTATTTTTTCTTCAAGTATTGGTTCAAGTTCTTCAACAACTAAAACTGACTTGAATTTTTTGATGAAATTTTTTATTTTGTTGGTAGGAGCAGGATAAGTTAATCCAAGCTTTAAAACTGGTAGTTTAAACCCTAAATCCTCCAGAGCATCCATCACATAGTTAAAAGAGGCTCCTGAAGTAATTATCCCAAAAGAGCTTTTTATTTTTCCATAAACAGTAAAATTTGCTTCACTCTTCTCCGAAAATTCTCTTATTTTTTCTATTTTCTCCAAAAGCTCTTCGTGTCTTTTTATAATCCTTGGTGGTAAATTGTAATATCTTTCTAAATTTTTCTCAAAAAACCCTTTTCTTTTATTCTTAGAAATTTT
>CAZRMN010000025.1:9226-10500 GCA_964601215.1 uncultured archaeon | reverse complement strand
AATATGATAGAAATTTGCTTGTTTCAGACATGAGAAGAGCTGAACCTAGAAAGCCTTCGAGAAGTAGAAAAGGAAGTCGAAGGCACAAGCAGCGTTCGAAGAGATAAAGTATTATCGGAAATCTACTCTTCCGAAAATTTTGAATGATTACAGAAGAAAATAATACTGTGAAACTTATTGAAATAATTAATGGAACATTATTATCGGATGCTTCTGTCAGGATCTATAAAAATAAATACTACTGGTATTCTCTTAATGCTAGAAGTCCAAAATTTTTAAAATGGGTAAGTAAAATTTTTGAAAAATTTAAAATCCCAACATATATAACAGTTAATAACAAAATTTCCAAGGTATTTACTTTAGGATTTTATATTAATGCTAGAAAACATAAATGGCTTCTATCTTTAAGAAATAAATGGTACAAGAAAATAAATGGAAAATCAATTAAAATTGTTCCTCGAGATTTAAAACTTACACCAACTACTTTACTTTTCTGGTACTTAGGCGATGGAAGTCTAATTAGAAGAAAGAAAGACCTTAGCAGAATACCTTTCATAGTTTTAGCAACCAATAATTTCTTAGAAGAGGATATAGAGTTTCTTATCAAGAAGCTTCAAGAACTTGGTCTTAATTTTTATCCAGTAAAATACAAAAGTGGTTTTACAGGTAACCCCTGTGGATACTGTTTGTACTCAAATACAAAAGATGGCACACCCTTTCGTTTTTTTCAATTAATTGGGTTTAAATGTCCTAAAGAGATAGCTGAGTGTATAACTGGAAGAAAAGGAAAATATGGAGAAGTTCATTACTTCAAAGAGAAATGGCCCAATGAGGAGGATTGGATTAAAATCTTATCGAATGTAAAAATAGGGGGAATTTTAAGAAAAAGAAGGTTTGAACTAGGCTTGACTCAAGACCAACTAGCTAAAAAAATTGGAATAAGAAAAGAAAATATAAGAGATGTTGAACTAGAAAAAAGAAATTTTAGTGTTGCTAACTTTAGAAAAATTTTGGGTGTTCTGAATATTGAGATAACTTATATTCTTGAAAGAATAGCAGAATAACTTTCTTCAAAACTTTAAATATTTCTAAGAACTTCTTCAGTAGGGATTAATTTTGGAATATTTATCTTTAACCATCCGATTTCTTCTTCTGGTAAAACTACTTTATTTCTATTACAAACAATTCTATATAAAATCTTAGTTTCTACATTCTCATCTGAAGAATGATGAGTCAGCGGCTGAACGTTAATTAAGCACTTTAATTCAATCTTT
>CAZRMN010000025.1:0-9126 GCA_964601215.1 uncultured archaeon | reverse complement strand
AATCAAAAACAATTTAAATGATTAAAGTAATATTTTAAAAATCAAAGGTGGTTAAAATTATAATTCCGGTTCGATGTTTCACATGCGGTAAAGTAGTTGGCCATCTATATGAAGAATTCAAGAGAAGAGTTGATTCTGGCGAGGACCCAGAAAGAGTTTTAGATGAGCTTGGATTAAAAAGATATTGTTGCAGACAGCTATTCTTAGGACATGTAGACTTACTAAAAGAAGTAAGTCAATTCAAACCATAAAATTTTAAGTTTTAAAGCATGAAATATTAAATTATTTAAAGCTAGGTTCACAAAAATAATGAATGTTAAAACTAGTTGGTGAGATTTTGATATGGCCTAGAGATAGATTAACAAGGTTTGAAGTTGCTCGTTTGGTTGGTGCAAGAGCTTTACAAATTTCCTTAGGAGCTCCTGTTCTTATAAAAGTTGAAAATGTTACAGATCCTAAAGAGCTTGCTAAAATTGAGTTCAAGAACAAAATAATACCAATAACTATTAAAAGAAAGTTACCTTCAGGACAAGAAATTGTAATAGATTCAAAAAAAGCAATTGAAAATTGGTTAAAGGAGTATGGTGAGATTTAAATTTTAGTGTATTCTAATAAAGGACCAAACATTCTAAGTTTAAGTTTTGCAAAAAGCTGGTTAAGCTTATATTTTGGAAGCCTAAGCTTATATTTTACTACATCTTTTATTACTATTTCTGAAATTTTTACAGTGTTTTTTGTAGGGCCAAAAACACCAAAGTTAGCAGTGCTATAGAAATCGGCAACCCAGTCAAGAGCTACATTCGCATGAGTATCTATATAACTTCCAACATAAGGACATGGAATTTGGTCAGGTCTTCTTGTATCTCTAAACATTAACCTTTTTTCTTTTGGTGGCCTAGAAATTCTCAGAAAATTACTTATTTTGCAACTACACTTTACTTCAAGATTTTTAAGTGAAGAGACTTTTTCTTCTTTTTTAGCATAATTAAAGCAAAGATTTTTTATTTCTACAGTGTTGTATTCTTTCTTTTCCCATCTTTTTTTAGAAAAGGCTCTAACTTCAACTATCCCTTCCCTGTTATCAAAGCATGAATTTTTTTCATTAACTATATTAGTGTTTTCTGGAACTGGTAAGCCTCTAAGTTTCAAATATTTTTTAAAAACTCTAGGCTTTAATTCACAGTCGCCATATAAGTTGTAGTTTACGATAAAAAGAGCGGCAGCATCAACTCTACTTGTCACATCCATTGCCAAATAGAGTCCTCTGTCTTGCAAAATAAAAAAACTTGTGTTTAAAATTTTTCTTGCCGGAGGTTCATGAAACTTGCTCATCGTCTGATTTATGGTTAAAAAAACTTAAAAACTTACTCTAAGAACTTCACATCATCTATTCTTCCATCAGCATCTTTATCTATACCTTGCACTACTTTTGCAATCTTACTCGGTTCAAAATCGTTTCCTTTTTCTATATTTTTCAAGTATTTAATTAATGCTAGAATTGCTGACCTAGTTCCGTCAAACCTTTTCCCAGCTAGAACTAAAACTTCCTTTTTTGGGTTAAATGGATTTTTCATTTTGGCTATAATTCCTACATTATCTTCTGTGTAAATCTTTTTAGAAAAAGGAGAAACTATATTCCATTCCCGATAAAAATCAAAATAGATTGGTAACTTTTTGTTAACCTTTTCAACAATTATATTTGCTTTCGGACCACCAACTAAAATTAAATTGTTTTTTAAATCTCTTCCTTTAACTTCAGTATCCAGCTTATAATTTGGAAGAGGAGCATGCTTTATCAAACTACCTAAGAATAAAGCTAAGTCAATTGCACAGCAACCATCAGAAGCTTGTGCAGCATACTTACCATGAGGATCAGGAGAACCAACTATTATTGAAGCGTTTAGCTTTCCATCTTCAATAAAATTTTTAAAAAATTTTAATTCTCTAACCCTAGTTTTTTTGTTCACTATCTCCTTTCCTTCAAAAAGCTTAAAGGAAACAACAGGAAAGTTTGCAGCATAGATTTTTGCTATTGCCCCTACCCTTTCTTCTGTTTTCACTAGTTTTATTAGCCCAACTTTTTCCAAATTTCTAAGATGATAGTAAATTTTTTGTTCGTGCTCTTTTAATTTTCTGGCAATATCCATCGCACAGCTAGGATTTTTTGCTAAAAATCGGAGAATTTTTAAAGCTAATTCACTACTCAAAAAACTAAAAACTTTTGGATTAGTAATCAAAAGAGATTCATATGCTTTTTGTTCTTTCCCTTTTTCTTCTACTAAAAATGCCATACTTTATTAATTAGATTATAACATTATAAATTTTATTTTAATAGTTTGAAGTTTTTTAGCCTTCTTTTAGAATTTTAAGAAGAAAGTTAAAAAAATTCTTTTAAATTTGTTTTTTAAGCAACTTTTTTCAAAATTATTAAAATGGAATGTCCTAGATGTGGAGAAAAAGTGGAATCCATTGGAATAATTTATCCGGAAGTTTATGAATGTAAGAAATGCAATTGTATTTTCATTAAAAACTTAGCGTGAAACCATGTGTGGAATTTTTGGATATTTAGGTTACTCAAGAGCAGCTCCAATCATATACTCTGCTTTGAAAAGATTAGAGTATAGAGGTTATGACTCTGTTGGAATAGCTACCTTGTACAGAGGAAGAATTTTCATCAAAAAAGATAGAGGAAAAATAGAAGAAGTCCATTCAAACTATAATTTAACTGATTTGCCAGGTTGTATAGGAATAGGCCATACAAGATGGGCCACTCATGGAGCACCTTCAAAAGAAAATGCTCACCCGCATACTGATTGTAAAAATATGGTAGCAATAGTCCATAATGGTATTATTGAAAATTATGGGGAATTAAGGAAAAAACTTTTTGAGGAAGGTCATACTTTTAGGTCAAAAACGGATAGTGAAATAATTGCTCACTTACTCGAAGACAATTTGAATTATGGTTTAAAAGATGCGATGAAAAAAACTGTTGAAAAACTAGAAGGTTCTTATGCTATAGTTGCTATCTCAACCAAAGAGCCAAATAAACTAGTTGTTGCAAAGAATGAAAGCCCTTTAATTATAGGAGTTGGAGAAGATGGATTGTATTGTGCTTCTGACATACCTGCGCTTATTCCTTATGTGAATAATTCTACAAAAAAAGGAAAAGTTATAAGACTAGAAGACAGAGAAATAGCTGAATTATCTTATGAAGGAATAAAAATAGATTCGAAGAGTGAATCTCTTAAGTTCAGGTTAGAAGATCTACAAGAAAAACCCTGGAAAAAATTAAATGAAGGCCCAACATCCATTGATGCTAGAACGATAATTCTTCATCCAAGAATTGAAACAATAGACATTCAACTAGAAAGCGTGGAAAAAAATGGATATCCACATTTTATGCTAAAAGAAATAGAAGAGCAACCAGAATCTCTTAAAAAATCCCTTTGTCTTCAAAAACCATACTTTGAAAAAACTTTAGAATATTTGCTCGAATCAAAGAAAACTTTTGCAACTGGTGCTGGTACCTCTTACCATGCTTGTTTAGCAGGATTATATATGTTTAATGAATTAGCTGGAAAAATGGTAGTTCCTGTAAGATCCTCTGAACTAATAAAACAGTATGGGAATTCTATTGACAAAAAAAGCGCGATAATTGCTGTAACTCAATCAGGAGAAACTGCTGATACTTTAGCAGCAGTGAAATTTGGAAAGAAAAAAGGGGCAAAAATTTTAGGAATAACTAACACTTTAGGTTCAGCAATAACAAAACTTTCTAATGTTTATATAATTCAAAACTCTGGACCAGAAATTGGAGTAGCTGCAACAAAAACTTTCACTTCTCAGTTAAGTGTAATTTTCCAGCTTGCTCTTGAAAGTGGAAGAAGGTTAGAAAAAATAAAAGAAAAAGAATATCTTTCTCTTTACAGAAAACTAAAAGAAATGCCGAGTGTTGTGGAAAAAGTAATAGAGAAAAGAGAGAGTATAAAAGAAATAGTAAAAAAATATAAGAATAAAAAAAGCTTCGGTTTTTTAGGTAGAGGAATTAGTACGCCAGTAGCATACGAAGGAAGACTTAAATTTATGGAGTTGAACTATCTGCCTTGTATAAGTTATCCAGCTGGCGAAAGCAAACATGGACCAATAAGTGTAATTGAAGAAGGATTTCCAGTAGTAGCAATTGCTCCAAACGATGATACTCATGCTGAAATGATAAGTAATATAGAGGAAATGAAATCAAGAGGCGCAAAAATAATTGCAATAGCTGAAGAAGGTGATAAAGAAATTCTTGAATTAGCCGATGAGTTAATGACTATTCCAAAGGGTATACCTTCTACTTTAACGCCAATACCAATTAGCGTAGAACTTCAAATTTTTTCTTATGAGATGTGTGTTGCAAGGGGAAAGGACCCAGATAAACCTCGAAACTTGGCTAAATCAGTTACAGTTAAGTGATTCAAATCCTTTCTTTTTAATATGGTTTCGGTAAAAAGTTTTTCCATAAGTTCAAAGAAGAATAAATTCACTTTAACTCTATTTTGTCTTTCACCAAGAGGGAAGGAAAGGATAATAACACTACACTTTTCATTTCCAGTTTTTGAGCATTTTGCTCTAGCATTAAAAAAAGCAGTAGAAAAATATAAGAAAAATATCCCACTAGAAGAGGAAATAAAATACATAGGATGAAAAATTTACATTTTCCCCGGCACTTCTATTCCAATCAAACCCAGAACTTTTTTCAAAATAATTTCTGTTGCACTAACCAAAGTAAGCCTGAAATTTTTCACTTTCTCATTTTCAGCTTTTAAAACTGGACAAGCTTCGTAAAACCTATCAAAAACAGTTGCTAACTCAAAACCATAATTGCAAAGGTAATGTGGCTTTAAATTTTCTCCAGCTTTTTTTACCACTTCTTCAAATCTAGAAAGAGTTCTTACCAACTCTTTTTCTTCTTCTTTCAGTTTTTCAACCTTAAAACTCTTCTTCCACTTTTCAGCTTTTTTAAGTATGCTTAAACAACGAGTATGTGCATACTGTAAGTAAGGACCAGTATTTCCTTCAAAGCTCAGCATTTGTTTCCAATCAAAAGAAATAACTTTATCAGGTTCTATTCTTGTTATCGCATACTTTAAAGCACCTATTCCAATTTTTTCAGCAATTTCCATTTTTTCTTTTTTTCCTAGCTTGGGATTTCTTTTTTTTACTTCTTTATAAGCTAGTTCAACCAGTCTATTAACAACTTCATCAAGCATTATAGCCCTTCCTTCTCTTGAGGACATTTTTCCTTCTGGTAATCTAACCAACTCATAGGCAAAATGATAAGAATTTCTCACCCAAGGAAACCCTAAAAGTTCTAAGATTTTAAACAGTTGCTTAAAATGAAGGGTTTGCTCAGAAGAAACTACCCAAATAGATTTTTCAAGCTTATACTTTTCAAATTTGTGAATAGTCAAACCTAAGTCACTAGTTATATAAAGTCCTGTACCATCGGAGCGTAGAATTACAGTATTTGGCAAACCATGTTTTTCTAAATCAGCTACTACAGCTCCTTCTGGAGATTTAAAAGCAATTCCTTTTTTTAACGCTTTTTCAACAATTTTTTTCCCTAGTTCTCTGTAATCACTCTCGTAAAAATAAACATCAAAATTTATTCCTAATTTTTTATAAGTTTCTTCGAATCCTTTAACACACCATTCTACAACTTTCTTCCAGATTTTAATTGTTTTTTCATCCTTTTCTATCTCAAATTTTCTAAGGGTTTCTCTTGCCTCTTCCTCTAGTTTAGGGTTCTCTTTCGCTTCCTCATGAAATTTGACATAGTACTTCCAAAGCCATAAGTCTGGTTTACCATTAGGTTTTTTTCCTTTCCCCCATTTCAAGTATGCTGTAACTAATTTAGCAACCTGCAAACCAGTATCATTCATGTAATTTGCTCTTATGGTTTTAAAACCAAGATAATCGAGTATATTAGCTAAAGCATCACCAAGAAAAGTTGACCTTGCATGTCCTATATGCATAGGATGAACAGGATTTGGTTGAGAATATTCGACCATAACCTTTTTTCCTTTTCCTAAATTAATTTTCCCTTCTCCAAAAACTTCTTTTAAAACTTTTTCTGCAATTTCCCCCCATTTAAAGAAAAAGTTTATGTATCCGTCTTTTGCTTCAACTCTTTCTATTAAACTACTCTTTGGGATTTTAATTTTTTTTAGTAATTCTTCTGATATTTTTTTTGGTGATTCCTTTCTTTTCTTAGCCACCTTGAAACAAATTGTAGAAGATAAATCGCCAAACTCTTTTCTCGGAGGAACTTTTAAGCTTTCTTCTACATTTTTCAAACCTAAGGATTTCAAAACTTTTACTACCTCTTCCTTCATCATAATCATTATTAAGTTTTTATATTTTATAGAAATTAATATGAAAGTCAAAGAATTCAAACCAAAAAAACAAAGTGTTGACGAGCTAGTAAAACAGCTTAAATATACAGCTTTCAATGCAAGAAAGCTTTCAGAGGCAATAGACCTCCTAGAAGAAATGATTAGAGATAAAGATTGCGTGAAATTTCTCGGTTTGTCAGGAGCTCTAGTCCCTGCTGGCATGCGTTCTTGTATAGTAGAGATGATAAAAAACAAATGGGTTGATATTATTGTTTCAACAGGAGCAAACATCACTCATGATTTGGCTTGTTGCTTTGGTGAAGAATACATTCAATGCGAACCAGAAAAAGTTAATGATATTGAGCTAAGAGAAAAAGGTTTTGAAAGAATCTATGATTTGATTTCTCCAACTAGTACTATGGAAAAATTAGAAAAAAACATTCAAAGAATTTTGAAGCAAATAGAAGAAGGGGAATATGCAACTTTTGAACTAATGGAAGAAATTGGGAAAAGAATAGAAGATAAGAATTCGATTGTCAAGAATGCTTTTGAAAATAAAGTAAAAATTATAATTCCTGGTTTAGTTGATTCTATTCTTGGAATACAAGTATGGATGTATTCCCAAGACCATAACTTAAAAGTGAATGAACTAAAGGATTTGGGATATTTAATAAATTTGAATTTTGATTTGAAAAAGGAAGGTAAAAATACTGGTGCTCTTATTCTAGGTGGTGGTGTTCCAAAAAATTTCATTTTTCAGTCGGTTTTAGTTGCTGACAAACCTCATCGATATTTGGTGCAAATAACAGTAGAAAGGCCCGAGTATGGTGGTCTTTCTGGAGCTACACTCGAAGAAGCAAAAAGTTGGGGGAAGGCAGATGAAAAATCTAAACTTTGTAAAGTTTATTGCGATTCAACAATAGCTTTACCAATAATAGTTTCTGCATTAAAAGAAAGATTTTAAAAAATTTCTTTTTTCCTAAACCAAAGTTTGATTTCTCTCTCAGCTTCAGCCTTTGAACCAGATGCATGAACTAAATTTCTTACAGCTCTTCTTTCCTTGTTTGCTTTAACTATAGAATCTCTACCCAAGTCTCCTCTTATTGTCCCTTTCTTAGCTTTAGAAGGATCAGTGTAGCCAGTAATCTCCCTTACTTTTTTAATTGCATTTTTTCCTTCGACAACCATAGCAACAACAGGACCAGAAATTAAAAAATCAATCATCCATTTTCTTAAAATCAAACCAATTTTTCTTGGATTTTCGGTTCCAAAAATTTTTTTTACTTCTTCAAATCTTCCGTTTTGTATGGAGGCCTGAATAGTTTTTTTGCCCATCCCAACAATTTGAGATTCCGTTTTTGGATAATGCCTCCCAGCAAACTTTTTACTAACCTTTACCATTTTCATCGCTACAATTCTTAAACCAGCATTTTCTATTCTTTTAATTATTTCACCTACTAGCCTTCTTTTTACACCATCTGGTTTGATCATAAAAAAAGTTCTTTCCATGTTTACCCTCTCAAAATCTTAATTATTTCTTCGCTCGCCTTTTTAGCATGTTCAAACTCTTCTCTTTCCGGAAACCTTAAATTAATAATTTTAACTGGACAAGATACTTCATTCGCGGCAGCAATTGCAAAAATTCTGTTGACTTGTTGATGAAGTTCAATCTCTTCTGGGGTTTCAACATCTCTTATAGGTCTAGGTTCTCTTAAAGTTCCGATAGAAGTTTTAGTTGGTTTTTTTAACTTTCTATCTATTTCTCTTCTTTGAGCTACTGCTTCAGGATCAAACTCTAGTAAAACAATAACATCGGGCTTAAGCTTTTTAATGATATGCGAAGGTAAACCAGGATAATAACCTCTTGGTTGTTTAATTGAAGCATGAGTATCGATTATTATATCCCCTTTCAGTTTAAAGATTTTTTTAGCAGCAATTTCTTGAATTTTTCGATAAGCTTTCAAGGAAAGTTTTTTTCTCATTTCGTCTCTATTTTTAATCTTATATTTTTTCTTTGCTATCTCGAACATCAAGTCTCCAAAAACAACTGTTTTTAATTTTGGTAATTTTTTCTTCACAAGACTAATTATCGTTCCTTTTCCAGAACCAGGTACTGCTAAAAGCACAAGTTTCATTCAATCACTTTAAATAAAAGTTAATTTGTTTTAATTATATTAATTTTTTAACAAAACATGAAAAGTTAAAATTTTATAATCACATTCAAATTATAGGATGCTGGGATAGTTCAGCCTGGTTAGAACGCTGCGCTCATAAGCTTATGAGCTCTGATAAATGATGAGGTGAACCGCAGAAGTCCCGGGTTCAAATCCCGGTCCCAGCATTTTAAAGAATAAATTTATCGCTTTTCTAACTATTTACATAAAGGTGAGGAAATGGTTGAACTAACTGACATGGAAAGGAAAGTTGTAGATGCTATGAAGAGCCTAAAGGCTACGAGTCCAGACCAGCTAAAAACAGTAGACCATATAGCTAAAGCTGCAATGTTACCAAAAAGTAGAGTTGCTCAAATAATTCAAACGCTTGTGAACAAAAAAGTTGTTAAAAGAATTGCAAGAGAAAAGGCAGCTGGTTACTACTTGATTCAGTTTTGACAGAACATTAACTTTAAATTTAGGAATCGAGAGTTAATTAGATGTATGGCTCGACTAGCGTAGCCTGGTTAGCGCACAGGCCTGTGGAGCCTGAGGGCCGGGTTCAAATCCCGGGTCGAGCCTTTTGAAATTAAATT
>CAZRMN010000024.1:0-12640 GCA_964601215.1 uncultured archaeon | reverse complement strand
TCCATTTTTAGGCAAACCTAGGGGTGTAAGAGTTATTTCTATAGATGAAAACGCAAGTTGTGGTAACTTAAAAGAAGGCGATATAATAACCCAACTAAGTTTTGGTGTAATCGAAAATAAAGAGGATTTTGATAAGGAAGTAAAAAATGTTAAAGCTGGCGAAAGGGTAACACTTGTCGTTAACGGAGGTCCAGGTGGTTGTATTGCTTTAAGAGATGGTTACCTTGGAATAAATGTTACTGATTTAAAAAAGCCTGGGCTAAAATTCAGCACAGAAATAGCTGGAGGTTCTATAACTTATTTACAACCAAAGATAAGTGTTTCTTCTAGCGAGCTAGAAAAAATAAAAGATACATTAATAAAAAGGGCAGAAATTTCTAGAATTCCTGAAATAAGAGTAGAGACTTTCGACGGAACAATAAAACTATACAGTTTAGAAAATGAGAACATAAATCTACTAAAAATAAAAGGTGAATTTGAGGCAAAAATTCTAGAAAAAATAGATATCGAAAATAATACTGTAAAAATTTTCGTTGGTGAAAAATCCTATTCACTCAAAGTAAAAAATGAAAGTATAGTTTTTGATAGTAAAACTTATACTATTGGAGATGAGTTTAAATTGGATAATATAAGATTCGAGGTAGAAAATATCACTAATAGTAGCGTTTATTTAGAAGCTTTTTTCTTTGACAATAATGATGTGGTAAAAGTATTTAGCAATCTTGCTTATACAAGATATAACCAAAGAGCATTGGCTTACGAATTTTACCTTCCAGTAGAAATTTCAGAGAACGCTTCTGAAAGATTTGAAAAAATAACTAAAATGTTGACAACCCGTGTAGTTGGAGGTCAGCCAGTTTTAAGTGCTCCCTTGGTTTATTATCTTGATGGAGAGATGATTAACTCTCTTAACATACCATTTGAAATGACTACAAAAAAAGTTAAAAATTTGGCAATTTTAGGTTTTAGAAACACATATGAAGAGGCAAACAACATAAACCTAAAGTTGCAGGAAGCATTAAAAACAGAAAAAATACCAGAATTGGTTATCATAAAAACCGAAAAATTCGAGGGGAAATATCAAAATTTATTCCCATACACAATTCTTGGAACGATTTTTATTTTATTAATTTTTTCTGCAAGCTTAGCACTAAAAACAAAAAAAATTAAAGCTAGCTTAGTTGCTTTTCTTTTTTCAGCTTCTCAAATTTTACCCATTTTAGGAGCAATTTCATTCGTGCAGTCAAGATTTATGTATGGTTGGATTATTGATATACCAACAGTTTTCGGTATGAGTTTTGCTGTCTGGTTAACTTTTTCAAAACTTTTTATACAAGCTATAGAAAAAGAGAAAAATAAAAAGATTTCATTGCGTTATAAACATAGAACAATAATTGGCTTGAACAATTTTTTAACTATAGTTTTTGTTCTTATATCATTTGTACTTTTGTTTTCTCCGTTCAAAGGCTTTGGTTTATCTTTAATTATAGCTTTATTATTAAACTTATTTTTAATAGAACCCAGCTACTTGAAAATTTTAAGTTGAAACAGCTTATTCACAAAATAATTCGAAATCCTTTTGGGTATTAAAAAAGGGAGGATAACGCCAAGGAGACCGCCAACAACAACATCAGAAAAATAGTGCACACCAGTTGCTATGGAAGCAAATGGAATTAAAATCCCAAGATATAAAAAAGCAAATGCTTTAAGCCATTTTGATGTTTTTTTAGGAATAAAAACCAAAGCCATAAAAGCAAAAAAGGCGTGTGAAGAAGGAAAGGCAGGGTCTGCTTTCTTGAATAAAATGTTTATACTCGGTTCTAAATCATAGGGCCTAAGATTACCTGGTCTTTGAAGTAAATCATTACTCAGAGAAGTATTCGCAAATAAAAACTTTAAAGAAGCTACAAGAATATAACCTACTATCGAAACCAAAAAAAGATGGCACAAATCCTTATGCTTTTTAGATTTGTAAAAAGTATATACGAAAAATATTAAAAAGGCATAGACAGAATAAATCACGGCGACTAAAAAATAATTTAATGGAAAAACAGCAAAGTGATTCAAAACTTTTACAACTGTTATATCAAAATCAAATACATTCATACTTTCCAATACCTCGATTTTCTGTCTTCAAAGTAGTAAAGTAACTCCCCACCGCAGGAACATTTACCTATTAATGGTGGCCTCCTAAAAGTTTTCTCACATTTACTACAAATCAAACCTTCTATGTTCTCGAGCGGTCCAGCTTTTTTTGGTTTTTCTTTTATTAACTGAGTCAAAAGAAGTTGTTTACCTACGCTTATAATATCAGCTTTTCTTACCCCTAAAGCTTCAAAAACTCTTTCCAAAGGAGGTAGCAATTGACTTTCAATATAGTATCTAGAATCTATTTTAAGACCGTGTTTCTTCACATATTCAGGGTCTTCAGCCCTTTTTGAAACTAGTTGCACGCCTTTTATAATAACATAATCTATTCTATCACCTATGCTTGGAGCAGTAGGTGATCTTTTTTTCAATTTTTTGACAAGCTCAACATGAGGTTGCACACCCTTATATTCTCTCAAAGGCTTAGAAATACTTTTGGTTATTATTAAATCTTCGATAGGTATTTCGCCCTTGTTCAATCTTTTCAAAACATCTTTTACATATTCTAATGCTTTCCGTGGGTTTTGTTCTTTTAAAATCATTTCTAGAACTTCGTACAAAGTTTTTGAAACTAATTCACACCTATCCCTTCGAACAGTTTCTATGCCTTTTGTTATAATTTCCCCTTTCCATTCTTTTCCTATTTTTTCAAAACTCCAGCCAGCATATCTTTTTTTTGTTAAAACCAAAAGTGTTTTAAAAATCTTTTCTATTTTTATTTGAACTATTCCTTCTAATTCTTTATTTATTTTTTCCTCTAGTTCCTTTCCGATTTTAAGTGCTTCATCTAAATCTGTTGTGTTTAACTTTACCATAACAGAATCAGTATCCCCGTAGACGACTTCTAGTTTTTCAACCTTTTCAACAAAATTTTTAGTTTTTTGAATTAACATTCTTCCACAACTTGTTATTGAGTTTGCTATATCTAAAACATAAAACTTCGCTCTTGGATAACCTGTGTAACCATAAAATGCATTAGCCATTATTTTTAAAGCATATTGTTTTGCATTGAGTATTTTTCTTAACTCGCCTTTACTTTTTTTCATCTTCGCTTTAACTTTACTTCTTTCTTCTATCAACTTTTCCAAAATTTTAGGAATTATTCCATGTCTAACTTTCTTAGAAACAAACTTAGCTCCATAAGGCGTTTCGATATGCTCAACATTTTCATTTTTAAGAAGAAGTGTTGTTGGACAAATATTATATGATATAAAAATTGATGGATACATTGCTTTAAAGTCAAGATAAACAACACAACTTCTGTGCAAACCGATTTTTGGTTCTAATACTAAAGCACCCTTAAATCCCTTAGCTTCTCTTTCTTCCTTCCTTTTCAAAACTTCTTTTTGCCCTGGTTTATTTGGCACGACAAAACCTTTTTTGTTAAATTCTTTTAAAAGAAGATTCTCTACCCTCGCTGCTTCGCTTCCATCCAAAACATCCTGTAAAAGCAAACCAGAAACTTTTGATAATTCAACAAATTTACCAAGCATATCAAGCTTTAACAAAATCTTTAGTGCTAATTCAGAATCCTTTCTACAATATTCAATTAATTTTTGAACATCCTTTTCAGAGCCATTCCAATATTTGCTTATTTCACTGTGAGCTATTCCTATTTTTCCTTCGCCTAAAATTTTTTCGGCTACATCCCCAAGCCCATATCTTTTAAGCCTTAACATCCCCTTTTCTACTGATTCTTTAACTAGTTCATAAACATCTACGACAACTCTTCCTACAATTCTATTTCTAAATCTTGCACCTATTTTTTTAGACATTACTTGTTTTTGTTTGCATCTTCCCAAAATCCTTGGTAGTTTATTCCTTTTTAATCTTTCAAGTATGTAAGGTATATCGAAATTGTTGATGTTGTAACCTGTAATAACGTCAGGATCAAAACTGTTAATAATATTAAGAAATTCTTCGAGCATTTCTTTCTCACTTCTAAAACTTTGCACGCCCTTTGTTTTTTTAACAGGTTTTGAAATTAAAACTAAAGTATTGTTACCATCAAAAGCTGGGAAAAAAGCCAAGCTTATCATTGCTATAGGATCTTTTGTTGCGTCTGGCAGACCTTTTTTTCCTGGCGCTACTTCTATGTCAAGAGCAAGATGTTTTAACGGGACGTCAAAATTCTCTTCGATCTGCTTAATTTTTTTGATTTTTATAGTCTTATTCACTTTAACAGTATTTGTGTTTGCTCCATCGCCTTCCACTCTAACCCATTTCATCCCGTTTAAATCAAAATCGGCCATAAAACGGTACTTGAAGAGAACGTCTGCCTCGAAAATCTGGTTAATAAAATCTTTTGTTTTAAGCTCATCTCTTACTCTCGGAATTTGTGATGGATCGGTAAAAACTATTTTAAGTAGTTTTGTTTTTTCTTTTTGAAACCCTATTGGTAAAAGTTTTTTCACTTCAGTTATGCCAACAAAAATACTTTTAAAGTTTTTTTCCAAGAATTCTTCAATATTCTTTTCCCTTCCTTTTTTTGGCAAAACATAAAAATATGGAAGAAACCCCTCATAAAACGCGCAAACGGATTTACCATCTTTTGTTTTCCCAAAAAGACGTAAAATTGGTTTGTTATCCACTAAAACATAATCGCAATCTATGAGCTGAAAGGATATCTCCATATTCTTATTTTATGTAAAATCTATTTTAATAACTTCACGTGTCATCAGGTTTAGCATCCAAACTATAGGAGTTTCAAAGAAACTATTTACTGCAATAATAGTTGTTCCTTTGTAATTCAAGCTTGAACCTTCTGCAAAACCTCCAGCGGCAAAAACATCCGGAATTATATCAATAAAAAAAGCATTTTCTGAAGTTCTTTTTTCAAAAAAAGGATTTAAATGTCTTTTTTTCAACAAATTGAGAAGAATTTCTACTGGTTTTAATTCTGGCCAAATTTTCTGATAATAACTCAAAAGCTCTCGGTTACAAATTAAAAAATTTAAACCTTCTATTTTTAAAAAGCATGGATCGATTACTGTTAAATTACTAAATTTTGTTTCTGGGTCTGTAGAACTCTTTAAAAACAATTTGAATGATTTTAAAGGTAATGATGCAAAAAAATCATCAACTTGTTTTTTATCCTTTGAAACACCACCCAAAACAATTATATACAGCTTTTTATCTTTCATTTTTTTAATCCAATTCAAAAACTTTTCATATTTTTCTTTTTTAAAATTTTTCTTATCAAGGTCTAAGCCGGAAATAAAAATACAGTATGCTTCATTACTTGCCTTGTTTATCTTTCTTTTCAGTGGTATATCTGGAAAGAAAATTTTTTTAATAAAAACTCTTCCTTCTCTAGATTCGCATACTACTCCTATAACCTCATCTTCTACTAGTGTATTAAAATTTTTGTCACTACCCTCAAAGAAACATTTTATTTCACCAGTAGTATCTTCAAGCAAGAGCGACTTTTCTTCCTCGTCCTTTTCCCTAACGGTTGTTATTAAAGAGAATTTTTTAGTCCGTGGTGTTAGTTTGTTTATTGAAATAAGATTAACCAAATCTAAACGATTTGATAGTATTTTCTTAAAATTTTCATATCTTTGAGTAAAAATATCTATAAGATTATTTACGGTAAGAGTTTTTTCTTCTTCTTTTGGCTGTTTTAGAACAACAATATCAAACTTTTTTCTCCCAAAACCGATTTTTTTGAGAAAGTTTAAACTAATAATTAGAGGGACTTCTTTAACTCCTTTTATTTTTTCAAAAAATTCTCGAATTTTTTCTTGGTTTTGATAGAAAAAGTTTAAACTTTCCTTATCTAGCTGATAGCCATTTTCTAGGAATTTTTTTATAATTTCCTCCTTTTCCATTAGAACCATAGAAATAATTATTTTTTTAACATATAAACTGTAAGGCCTTCTTTCCCCTCTTTTTTTGAGTGTGGGGTGGAAATTGCCTCTACTTTGCCTCCCTCGATTAGCTCTTGCAAATATTTTTGAATAGTATTCCAACTAACCCTTTTATGAAGTTTTTTTGATATCTCCTTTTTTATGCTATTTATACTTCTTGCAGTATTGTCGGTTAAAATTTCCAAAATTAATGGTTTTATAACATTCCTTAAACGAGGTCTTCCCCTTTTCATACAATCATTTTTTGAGAACTTTCGAATTTAAGTTTAAGTAATCTTTATACTTCGCTAAAAAACTGTATAACTCTTCTGTAAATTTGAAACATTTAGGATGTGAACCCCTTTCTACTTCTTTTATAAAACCGAATCTCCTGAGAGATGAAATGAAATGATACGCCGCTGGGAAACTTATTTTCAAATTTTCAACTATGTCAGAGACCATGAACCATTTGTTTTTATATTTTTTAAAAAAAATCAGTTCTTTCTCTTCAAATCTGCTTATATTAAATTCTTTTTTCGAACAAGTGTGTTTTATTTTTAATGTTTTACCCCTGAAGTAGTATCTTGGAGGGTTGGGTTTTTTAAGATGTTGAAATTCACCGTTTTCAAAAATAATAAACCCTATATGGTTCAAAACACCCGAATCTTTAATTATCGTGTTAATTTTTTCTATGAAATTCTTAGGAGCAACAAGAATTAAATGGGAAAAGAATCTAGAAAAATTAATCAATTGACCTATTGTCTTATACAGATTGCTATAACTTGTCTTAATCTCAACACCGATTAATTTACCTTCAACTTTAATAACAAAATCAATAAAAGAATTATTCAATCTATATTCTCGTTTATATATGATTTTATGATCTTTTAAATATCTTTCAAAAAGATCTTGAATTATTAATTCATTCATATATTAAGTATGAACTTTCTTAAATTATAAATATTTATAAAAATTCTTTCGCAAATTTTATAATTTTTTTCCGAGAATTCATAGAAAAATTTCCGAGAGTTCATAAAAATTCTGGATTCAAATTTTCGTAAAAAAATGAGCTAAGAGTAGTGAATTCTAATAACCATATATCTGTAAATTTTTACGAAAATTCATATTTTAAAGAAATTTGGTTAAGCCATTCAATACAAAAAATTTAACTATAACTCCCCTTATGAATTTTTCCCGACCTTTCACTGGCATATAGTTAACAGGATTAGATTTTTTCACTTTGACTATCAACCCCAACTTGACCAAGTTGTTCAGTCTTTTTCTCAAAGCTTCCATACCAATTTTCAGTCGATGGTTTGTTTTCATCTCTTTATAAAGTAAAGGAAAACAATAGGGCTGAGTATCGTTTGGAAATTCCTTTCCAGTCATGTAAAACTTTCTTAGAATTTGTATATCAATAAAATCCAACCTTTCGACAAGATCTAAAATTTTTGATTCAAATTCATCCTGTCTTTCTATATTTTTTTCTACAGAAATGTTTATAAGTGAGTCTACACTATTCATTTTTATCCCATTTCTTGCGCGCGCTAATTAAGGGTAATTAATATTTTCACAACTTAGAAATAAAAAAAGATTTTGGTTTTTTAGAAGTTATATCAAATTGATTATTTTTGCGCTTACATTATTATCTTTTATACTAACCAGCCCGCAATAACCTTCTGGAAACCTCCCAGCATTTATAATTTTTGTGTTTTCTATTTCGTCAATTCCACGAGCTTCGTGAATATGAGCACAAATCGCAACTTGAGGTTTTTTCTCTTCAATAAACTTTCTTACAGCTTCAGAACCGCCGCTCGCTCCAGTATAGAGAACATCAACTTTAGTTCTAGCAGGAGGAACGTGAGTAACCTGAACTTTAATTTTTGCGCTTTCTACATCTTTATATGCCCTTTCCAAACCTTTCATTATTTCTTCATCACTAGGCTCTAAGGAAGTTGAAAAGGGTGTTTTTGCACCGCCAAAACCATAAAAACCAATATTATTAATGATTTTTCCACGCCCATGAATGCTAATTCCCTCTTCCTCAAACAAAGGAATCAACTCCTTATCTTGATTTCCAGGAACGGCTAACAACGGTTTTTTTAAACTTCTTAGCTCTTCTATAATTAGCTTGGCTATATCAATTCTTGTGAATCCTTTAGGTAAATTATAATCAGTAAAATCTCCGGGGCAAACTATTACATCAAAATCAAAGAGCATTAGTTTATCCGTATAATTCATTATATTTTCCACATCATTATGGATATCGCTAATCACTAGTATGTTCATACTTCCCACTTTTTTATTTATTGTCTTTATAAAATTAAATTTGAATGGTTGTAAGCAAAAAGAAGGGTTACAGAACAGAAAGAAAGATAAAAAACATATTTGAAAAATACGGGTGGAAAGTAATACGGGCAGGGGCCAGTTTAGGCGAAGCAGATTTAGTTTGTATAAAAAATAAAAAATGCTTGTTGATTCAAGTTAAATCAACCCGAAATAAGATTTTTTATTATTATGGATATAAGGCTAAAAAACTCGAAGGCTTTCCATTTTTTGTAGTTGTTGACTTTGGCTACGGAAAAATAATAATAACAAAACCAAAAGAAAAAATTACAATAAAAGATGGCGAACCCTTGGAGGAATTTTTATTTAAAAACTGAAGAACTATTTATTATAGTGATGTAGATGGTAGTGCGAGTTAAGGACATAATGGTTTCGCCTGTTGTAACAATAGAAGAGAATAAAACAGCAAAGGAAGCAGGAGAAAGAATGAAAAAAACTAGAAGAGGAGCTTTAATAGTTACAAGAAAGGGCAAACCAATTGGAATAGTTACTGATAGCGACCTTGTAAGAAAAGTTGTTGCAAGGGATTTGAAAGCATCATCTATTAAAGTTAAGGATATAATGTCAAAACCTTTAGTTACTGTAAGGCCGAAAGAAGATATTCTTGAAGCCACAAGAAAAATGAAAAAAAGTAATATAAAAAGACTTCCAGTAGTCGAAAAAGGCAAACTTGTAGGAGTAATTTCATTGACGGACATAGCAAAAACTTCACCAGAGATGCTAGATTTGCTTGAATACAGAATTAAAATGAAGGAAACGCCGTTTGAAATAAAAGAACCAAAGACAGCAGGTTTGTGCGAAAATTGCGGAAATTACAGCGAGAACTTAACCTATGTTAACGATAGGTGGCTTTGCGAAGAATGCAAAGATGAATTGGAAGAAACCGAACTTTAAGTTATGTTTACAGATCAAATAGTTGAAGTTATGATGGAAATTAGAAATTATTCTTTACCTGTAGTAGTTGAAGGAAGAAAAGATAAATATGTTTTAAGTAAACTTGGATTTAGAAAGATAGTTGATATTTCTGGCAAAACTTTAGAAAAAGTTGTTGATTCGATAGATGAGAAGTCGGTAGCAATTCTAACTGACTTTGATAAGGAAGGAAATAAAATCGCATCTAGATTGATAAAATTATTCAACTCACGCGGAATAAAGATTGATTTTTCATTAAGGAAAAAAATCAGATCAATTTTTAAAATTAATAAAATTGAGGAGCTCAACTCTTTCATAAAAATCATGGGGGATGATTACTATGGCAAAACTTGCTCAATCTACGATAAAATATTTAATCGAAGCCGAATTTTCATGCGACGGAATAGTAGAAAAACCAGATATAATAGGCGCAATTTTCGGACAGACAGAAGGTCTGTTAGGTCAAGATCTTGATTTAAGGGAACTTCAAAGAACCGGAAGAATTGGAAGAATTGAAGTCAAGCTTGAAAATACAGAAGATGGTAGAACAATTGGAACTTTTTTTGTTCCTTCCAGTCTAGACAGTTCAGAAACAGCTTTGATTGCAGCATCTTTTGAAACTATAGAAAGAATTGGACCTTGCAATTCAAAGATTAAGATAAAAGCTGTGAAAGATGTAAGGGAAATGAAAAGAAAGTATGTTCTTCAAAGAGCGAAGACTATTTTAGAAAAGCTTCTAAGCGAGGAAATACCCCAAACTTCAAAATTAAAAGAAAAAATAAAAGAAAGCACAAGAATAAGTAGGCTTACTGAGTACGAAGGTTTACCTTGCGGTCCAGATATTGCTAATGCTGATGAGATAATAATAGTTGAGGGGAGAGCAGACGTAATAAACTTGCTTAAAAATGGAATTAAAAATGTTATTGCTATAGGAGGAGCCACAATACCAGAAGCTATAATAGACCTTACTAAAGAAAAGATTACTACACTTTTTGTGGACGGCGACCGAGGAGGGGATTTGATCATAAAAGAAGTTCTTAAGCTTAGCGATGTCGATTATATAGTAAGAGCACCAGAAGGGAAGGAAGTTGAGGAACTAACAAAAAAAGAGCTATTCAAATGTTTAAGAAATAAACTTCCAGCAGAAGAATACAAAAAAACTCATTGAAGTAAGCATTCATGCAAAACAGTATAAATAGGGCCAGTTTTCCTTAGCTCGCTTTTTATAAGCTGTATTCTATCAATAACAAAAGAACCAACTTTTAACTCCATTTTTTTTATTCTTTCTTTTACCATTTGCTTATTCGCAACTTTTTTTACTCTGCATAAAGTCAAATGTGCTGGTTTGGAATTACCTCCAATTTTTTCAACAATTTCCTTCATTAAGGGTTTTAAATATCCTTCCTTATCGATAACATCCAAAACAAGAACTCTTATGTAATTTTCAGTAGGGATGGGTTTTAATCCGTCTACAAAAACTTCAAATTTTTTATAATTCTTAGAAATTTCTTCTAGTTTTTCTTCTATTTTTTTTATTTTACTATCTTCTACTTCTCCAAGAAATGAAAAGCATACATGAAGATTTTCCTTTTCAACAATTTTGCATTTTAATGGCAATTTTTCTATTTCTTTTTGGATTTTCAAAATACTTTCTTTTATTTCATCTGGAATTAAAATTCCTACGAAGCATCTTGTCATTCAACCATCTTCTTAATATTCTCTTCCAGTTCTTCCAATTTTTCTTTTACTCTTGATTTAATTATTTTTCTTTCGTAAAATCTGATTTTGTTTAGATTAATTTCTTTCCATCCCAAGCGTCCTAAGATTCCTCGATTTCCTAAGACTGGCTTTTCTAAAATTTTACACTCTCTATTTTCTACTGGCATTAAATTTAGATTTGATTAAAAAAGTTAAATATTAATTCCTCGAAAACAAATTATATATGATGGCCGAGACAAGAGTAAGAGCTGCAGACATAATAGGCAAGGAAATAGTTAGCGAGGAAACAGGAAGAAAATTTGGAGTTGTAAGTAACGTTGATTTTATAACAGAAAGCGGGGAATTATTGAATTTAATAGTCGAAAGCCCAACAAAACATCTCATGGACTTAAACCTCAAGTCGGACGAAAAAGGAAGAATTTTAATTCCCTTTAGTGCAGTAAAATCCATTGGTGATTTTGTAATAGTTAGCGAAAGTGAATTGATTTAATTTTAAACCCAAGTGATTTCTACTTCGTCCGTTCTCCATCTTGGTCTAATTTTATCTTTAAATTTTGCTTTCCATCCTGATTTATATGCTAATAAACCAGTCCAAGCTATCATCGCCCCATTATCCCCAGAATATTTAGGAAGAACAACATACATTTTTGCTCCTCTCTCTTCGCACATTATCTTGACCATTTCTTGCAATCTTTTGTTTGCTGCAACACCTCCTACAAGCAAAACTTCTTCTTTGCCCGTATGAGCTAAAGCCCTTTCTGTAACTTCAGTAAGCATAGCAAAACAAGTTTCTTGCAAGGAATAAGCTATATCTTCCTTTGAAATACCTTTCTTAAACAATTTTATTGCAGCAGTTGCTATACCAGAAAAGGATACATCCATTCCCTTTACCACATAAGGCAATTCAACATATTTTCCTTTTTTAGCCAATTCTTCTATTTTTGGGCCTCCCGGCATTGGTAAACCAATTTCTCTTGCAACTACATCCAAACAATTTCCTACTGCCATATCTTGTGTTTCTCCGAAAATTCTGTATTTTCCTTCAACAAAAGCAATTACTTGTGTGTTTCCGCCAGAAAGATAGAGAAAAACTGGGTCTTTTGCACCTGTAGTCAACTTACCTATTTCTAAATGGGCAATACAATGGTTAACAGGAATTAAAGGTTTTTTGTATTTTTTTGATAGTTGGTCAGCAAGGTTTGCACCAACCAGAAGACAGGGTGGCAAGCCAGGACCCGCGGTGTAAGAAAGTATATCAACTTCTTCCATTTCAATTTTTGCAACTTTTAAACTAGAAGTTAAGACTTTATTCATAATTTTTTTATGATGCTCTCTTGCTTCATGCGGGATAATTCCTTTCCCTTTTGGTGGGGAATAAACTTCTTTTTTGTTTGCTAGTATATTTCCTTCTTCATCAACTATTCCCACTCCAAAGGTATGAGCTGAACTTTCTATACCTAAGCTTATCATAGCCAACACTTATTTAAAAATTGTTAAATTTAAAATCAATAATAGTTTGTGGTCGGATGAAAGAAAAAGAATTGATAGAAAAACTTTTGCGAATTTCTGGTTTTAAAGATTTAAACCCTGTGCAAAAGAAAGCTCTTAAAAAAGGATTACTTGAAGGAAAAAATTTAGTGGTTTTTGCTCCTACTGCAAGTGGCAAA
>CAZRMN010000023.1:0-12667 GCA_964601215.1 uncultured archaeon | reverse complement strand
TTTTCTGGAAATCTTCAAATAAATTAGGTAAACATGCGAAAAAATCTCATTTTTAGTTTGTTATTTTTTTCAATTATTTTTTTGATTAGTATTCCTTCAACTAAGGCGGTAATTCATTTTAGTAATTGTAGAAAATTGAATCAAGAAGGAGAAACTTATATTTTAGATAATGATCTTTCTAATCAACCAGGGATTTGTATTAACATTACAGCAAACAACATAACTCTTGACTGTCAAGGTCATTCAATAATAGGTTGTACAAATTTATGCTACTATGGGATTTTAGTTTCCAGGAATACTCTTGAAAACACTAACATAACAATTAAAAATTGCTCTGTAAAAAAATGGCTTCGTGGAATAGAATTTATTAAATCTAATAATAATACGATCTTAAACGTAACAGCTAACCATAATTATTTTTTTGGAATTCGCCTTTCAACCAGTAAAAATAACATAATAGTTAACTCAATTTTTAGCAATAATAACTATGGAATTGAACTTACTGGCGGTGCCCATTATAATGAAATCTATTCAAATACAATCCAAAACAACTCTGCAGCTGGAATTTACATTTACGCAAGTTATGATAATCTAATTTATAACAATTTATTTAACAACACAAAGAATGCTGAAATTTCCACATATGAAAACTATTGGAACACGACGAAAAAAGAAGGAAATAGAATTTATCTTCCAGGAAGTTACATAGGAGGCAATTATTGGACTAATTCTACTGGTAATGGTTTTAGTGATACTTGTGCAGATTACAATTCTGATGGAATTTGTGATGAAGTTTATGATGTGTACAACGATTCGAGTTGTACTCCAGGTATAAACTGCTCAAATAATGTTGATTTTTTACCTTTATCGCAAGTTGCTCCTGCTAATTTTTCTAAAGTCCAGAGAATAATTTCCAAAAATTTTGTTTACAATGGTAGTGAAGTAGAGGTTTTCTGTAAAGTAGTTAATAACTTCTCTTTAACTCCAATCGAAGGATATAATGTAAGTTTTTATAAAAATAATACTTTTCTTGGTTGGTCTTTAACAAATGCTAGCGGTTATGCTAATATCAGTTTTTTTGACGATACTGTTGAGCCACCAAAAAATTATATTCTTGAGTGTAATATAACCGATGCACCTGAATTGAATTACAACGCAAGTGAAGAAAACTCAAAGTCCATGACTTTGAAAGTTATAAACTTAGGAATAAACGTTTTTTCTTTTCCTTCTATTGTTGATTATGGTAATACTGTAGAAATTATAGCGAATATTTCTGGTAATGCTTCAGGAATACAGAAAGTTGAAGCTAATATAAGTTTTACGAATATTAGTGAAGGAAAATTAGTGAAAACTTTTGAAATTAAAAATCTAACCCTTAAAAAAACTTTTTCAGAAATTGAACATCAATATAATTTAACTTTTATCCCATCAAGGTCTGGAGATTATCGAATAAATATAACAGTTTATGCTGAAAGAATAAAATCTAACACAACAGAATTTGACGTAAGCTTTGGTTCGCCACTTATTTCTTTTATTTTTCCGAACTATAGGATACTGGCCAATCAAACTTTTAATTTTACTGTAAAAATTACTGCAACGAATGGTGACTTATGGTTTACAAATTTAACTCTAAGCATAACAAATGAAACTGTCTTAAACATTACTCAAACCTTTCAAAATCCAAATCTTTTCAATATCTCAAACTCTAAAAACATTTTTGCAAACTGGTCCATGCAATCTTTAGCAAAAGGACCAACACAAGTAATACTTAATGTCACTCCTTTAAACGGAAGTTCTGAAAAAACCTTCTCTTCCCATTATGTAGTGAATCCTATTCTTGAAGCTAATGACACAAACATAACTCACGGTACCATAATACTGACAAAAATAGTAGGGAATACAACTCCTATTGTTTCAGTTAACCTTTCTATAGCAATTCCTTATTATCCAGATATAACTAAAACTGCCGCATTTTATTTCAAAACTGAAAGTGAAGAAAATTGTACAGGAGAAAAACTAGCTGTTGAAAGACTTACTTTGTTACCAAATGCATCTTGTAGTGGGGAGGATTGTAATAACACCATAGATTCTCAGGAAAATTCTTTTATGTTAGCTTATTCGGGCAATGAGCTAATAATTACTTTAAATTCTGAACAATGGATAGAAAAAATTCTTCTCCTTTGGACAAACGCAACTTCTGACCGAAATGGTAATACAACAATTTATTATAACAGTAGTGGTACTTGGAGAAGTATTCCAGAATTAACAGAATTGGTTTCTCCAACAGAAAAAGGATACACAAACATCACAGGATTCACCCCTTTTAAAACAAATGCTTTCAAACTTAACCATACTGGAAGCATTTACAACAAAATTTACGAGTTTGAAGCTTATAGCATTCCTCCAAAAGTTGGTGTATGCTATGTATATGGATTCAATTTTTCGAATACAATTCGTTCAGGAACTTACAGTTTTAATTCCACAGTTCATACTCAAAATCAAAATTCAATTACTGCAAACTCAAGTTTTTTCGTAAATTTTGGAACTCCAGCAATTAGTATCATTTCACCTTATACCCCTGAAACAATGCTCAAAAATCATGTATACACTTATAAGGCTTATATCAAAGCTGTTAACGGAGACTTAAGGAATTTAACAGTAAACTTAACTGTTTATAACACAACAGTTTTGAATATTACTGATGAAAATCCAAAAGCAGTATTAGAAATATTGAATGAAAACACTATGGAAGTAACTTGGAGTGTAAAGGCAACTGAAAACGGAATAACGAATACAAGCGTTTCAGCTAATTCAACAACAGGAAAAGGTAATTACAACATTTCTTCAAATTTCACGATAACCGTTACTTCGAATCCAGGAGATTTGCCAAATATAACGAATTTCTGGTTTGAATATTCTGGTATAAAAACGGACAAAACAAACCTTTTCACAAATCTTACAATTTTTGCGAACGTAAGTGATGATGTGAGCATAAAAGAAGTAAAAGCTAACATAACTTATCCTTTCAACATGCTAAGCATAAACGCAAGCATGGAATTCTTTTCTAAAACTGGAAATTGGGAAATATGGAAATACACTTTTGGTGATGAGCTGTTATTAAACAAAACTGGCAATTATACTATAAGAATAGTTGCTATAGATATAGGTGACCAGGAAAAAGTAAGTGGAATAGATGAAAATTCTCCAGAGAATAAAACTTTTAACGTAAACAACACTCTTATCCTTGAGCTCACTTCTCCTCCATCTCCTTTAATGGGTGGCGAAAACATAACCGTCAACGCAAAATACGTAAACGGAGTTACAGCAGAGAGTGTTAACTGGACAGTAAATATAACAAAAATAAATACACTTTATTCAGAATCTATTGTAACTACTATCTATGAATATCAAATTAAACCAGACGACCCTACTGGAAATTATTCAATTTTTATCAATGCTACTAAAAACGGAAATAGTGGCAATATAAGTTTTGAATTTAATGTGAGCAAAAACTATACCGTAGAATTAGGTAAAATTTCACCTTCTCCTCCAATCTCTGGAGCTGGAATAGACTTATATTTTACTCTAAGAGATGCAAGAGGCGGATATCCTCTTGAAAATGTTTATGGATATCTTACTTGTTTTAATGGAACTTCAGATGAAACTTTTATAATAGTTTTCTCTGCTGGTAGCGGCTCGGATAACGAACATTGTTTTGCTCCTAGTTCTTCTTTTACCGTGAAAATAAACGTTTCAGATGATTTTAACAATTTTGGAGAAAATTCGTTTACATTTACTCCCAAAAGTCTAGAAGTGAAAGAAGTTCCGGTAGGTGTTGGTTCAGCTACTCCAGCTCCAGTTTGTGAACCCGAAGCTGATTATGAAATTAACTGTACGGACGAAAAAGATAACGATTGCGATGGAGCTACAGATTGTTCAGATCCAGATTGTTCAGAGTTTTATGCTTGTATACCCCAAATTATAGATTTTAACTTTACTGTGTCTAAAAATGAAGTTGAAATAACTCAAGGAGAAAATGGAACTTTAATTGGTTCAGTAAATAATTTAGGGAATGTGAAATTAACTATAGGACCAGTGGTTGAAATAGAAAAAAATTGCTGTTCAGTTTTTGCACCATCTCTAATTCAACTTCAAGAAAAGGTAGCATTTGACTTTCCTATTATAATACATGTTTATTCTTTTACTGAACCTGGTGAATATGTAATAACCATAAAGATGAAATATGGTGGATTGGAAAACACGAGAAGTATGAAAATAAAGGTTAAAAGGAATGAGATTATTTACTATATCTTTGAAGAACTTCCAAAGAAAATTCCAGATATGCAGAGAGAAATAAATGAATTGAAAGAAGTTGGTTTAAACGTAAAAAACTTGGAAAATAAAATAAAAGAGATAACTCAGCTAGTTGAAAAAAGTAGGGAAGATGTTCAACAGGATAATATAGAAAGTGTAAAAAGTAATTATGAAAAGATTAAATCTAGCATGAAACTTATAGAATCAGAAATTTCAAAGCTTGAGTTTCAAAAATTCATCTACAAGAATAAATGGAATATAGTTACAACTGTTTCTTTAGGTGCAATCTCTGCATACCTCATAGGATTTATTTTAATTCCTTTCATAAAAATAAGTACTGAAATAACAAGACTTTCTTTTGAAGAAGCCAGTCTAGTCCGTTCTAGAAAAATAGCAGAAGCTCAGTATTTCTTGAGAAAAATAGACGAAAAAACTTTCAGAAAAATAATAGAAGAAAAACACAGTAAAATTCTTAAGATAAGGTCTTCCATAAGTTTGAAGAAAAAAGAGAGAAAAGAATTAATTAAAAAGAGACTTAACCCTCTTTCCTTGATAAAATATGTGAAAGAAAAACTGAGAAAATAAATTTTTTTAAAAGAAATTAAAAATATGGAAAAAATAAAAAGAATAAGTTCTGGAATAATTGGGTTTGACGATAAAATAGAAGGAGGATATGTGGAAGGAACGGTAAATTTCATAACAGGAAAGGCAGGAACAGGAAAAACAGCTTTTTGTGCTTCCTTCTTGTACGCGGGAGCTAAAAATAATGAAAAGGGTCTTTACATAACTACAGAGGAACGAGAAGAAGATATAAGAAACGATATTAGAGCTATGTTTGATTGGGATATAGATGAACTTGAAAAAAAAGGATTAATAAAAATTATTTCAATAAGGCCAGACCTTCCTATGAAGACAACTTCAGAAGAAGGTATGGCAAAAGTAGTTAAACTGTATATGTATAACTTGCTTTCGAGGATAGAAAATGAAGTTAAAAAAATGAAAGCAAAAAGACTAGTAGTTGATTCAGTTTCTTTAGTTGAAATTTTTATAAAAGATGAATACTTGAGAAAAATTGCATTAATGAAATTAATTGATAAGTTAAAAGAATTAAACGTAACTTCAATTTTGACTGGAACTATTCCAGAGGATTCAGGAGCTTTAAGTATTTCAGGTTTTATAGAATTTTTGACAGATTCTATAATTAAACTTGATTTTGTTCCGATTGCTGAAGAATTTAGAAGAACAGTAACGATAAGAAAAATGAGAAGGACAAATCATTCAGTTTTAATTCATCCATTTGAAATAACTAAGAGGGGAATAAAAATTCTGGAAATAAAGGAAGTATAAACTACCCGAAAAATTTAAGAAGAAATTCAAGAATTATAATTCCAATTATTATGTAAATTAACTGTTTAGGTTTAATTCTTATAACAGGCCTTTCTTCTTCAGTATACCTTATCAGTCCACCTACACCCATAGGCATATATAATTTATCTCTTTTGGCCATGTTATAGAAATAGAATCGAGCATTTAAATTTTTATTCTTAAAAAGAAAAAGGCGTACTGGCCATAGCCCCTCTTTTGTTCAAGGTAGCATTTGTCTATGCGTTTCCCAACTTGCATCCCATCGGGTTTTGCAGGGCCGTTTCATCTTGCTACATGCAACTCAGCTTTTGCATCCTTGTTAACGCATGTAGCAAGTGTCGTTTCTGATCCCTGCAAAGAGCTTCTCAGCTCGTGGCTTCTGCCACACCCTTGGATGGAGGGAACTTCCTCAGCTTGCTTTTGAAAGCAAGCCGAAGCTACCTAGCCAGCTCGCCTAAAAAATAGTTAAATCAAGGATTTAAAAAATTTTCGTTAAGTACTATAAACTTGTTTTCTCAAGTTCAATCATCTATGACTATTGCTTCTATTCCTTTAAACTTGCAAAAATCTTTCAACATTTCTTTCAATTTTCCATAAGCCAAGATATGATGATTTCCCAAGCTATTAGAAAGAAAATCTTCTACTCTTCCTTTTAGTTTTACCTCAACCTGAGTTCTACATAAGTTTGGATCATTAGTATTTCTAATTATTCTTCCCTCAGCTATTAGCATCTTATCTAAATTTCCACCAAGTCTAACTAAAGTTACTTCAGTTTTTTTAAGAGGCCCTCTAATTGCAACAAATTTTCCCGATTCCATGTGAGAAAGTAAAGTTGAATTTGATAAGTTTGAAATCATTTTACTAGCAATAGTACAATGAACAAGAGTAACAGTATTTTTCTTTTTATCAATTCTTGCAACGTTTGCCATCCAGCATGGCTTAGAAGTTAGTAAAGAAACTATTAGCATGGTAAGCGTAGCCTGCAAATCAGCTTCACATCCAGCAGTTATTCCTTCATCATTGCAAAAACTCATTCCTAAGCATGCAGTACAATTATAATCTAGTAAATCAAAGCATTTGATAGTAATTGCAGATAATCCATACTTTAATACAAGCTTTTTCATAGCTAAATAAACTCTTAAAGCTTTTTTCAAATCTTTCTCAGAAACTTTTATTTTTCCAAACTTTACTTTTTTCAAAACTTTGTCTACCTCTTTTGTTTTAATCTTATCCATAATTTTTACTAAATCTTTTATGCTAATTTCAACAACTTTAGGACCAAGTCTTTTAATAGCTTTCTTGTTTTTTTGTGTGAGCTTCCATTTGCTTGGTTGTCCTATACACCCTATCTTAGAATCTTTTAGTTTTTGAATAGTTTCACAAATTTTAATGAAAGAAATAATTTCAGGAAACTTTTTGATTGTCGGAGAATAAACTAGTTTTACTTTTGAGTCTTTTAATTTTGAATAGGCTTCAAGAGAAGATGCAAGAGAATTGTTAAAAGGATTTGCCCAGATGAGTGTCGGTTTTTTAAGGTTATTTACTATTTCCTTGATTACTCTTTGTGTTCCGCCAGTAGCAACAAGAATTATACAACCAGAAATTTTATCTTTCAAGTTTTTAAGCATTTTAACCTTTTTTTCAGTAGTTAACAAATCAAAAACTTTTACTTTTTCTTTTTTTAAAACCTCAGAAATTTTTCTTTTTAACTTTTTTCCTATTTCTCTTTGTTTACCCACACTTGAAGAAACAACAAATAACCCAATCATACTTATTAGTTTGCTTTTTAATTTAAAACTTATTTTCTGTCTTAAAGAAAATTAAAATATGAAAAAAACTAGTTTTTACATTTTTTCTTTTTATACTTAGCTAAAGGATATTAAAGAACGCTTATAATAAGAAAGATGAGAAGAAGCAAGCATTCAACTCTTATCCACCCTTTTGTAATCACCCCCGAAGGAATAGAAGTTCTAAAGGTTTAATTTTTTTAAAAGATAAAGAACTAATAAAAGTTAGGTGGATAGATGAAAAAGTTGTTAGTTCTTCTGATAATCACAACTTTAGTTCCAGTTGTACTAGCAGCACCTTTAAACAGCAACAGATACTATGTGTATTCAAAAAATCTGATATTAAAAGGTATGGTAGGAGTTCAGCATGAGTTTCCAAAAGCATTCTCAACTGAGCTTAACTCCTTTCAAGTAAAACTCCTTAAGAGTTTAGGGGTGAAAATAGAACCAGTAAGAAAATTTCATGTTATAGGAGTTTTAATTCCTAAAGGAAAACCTGTTTGTGGAGATGGTAAAGCACATCCATCAGAACAATGTGGAGAACCTGGATTACCAGATTGCCCTGAAGGATATGTATGTGAGAATTGTAAATGTGTAGAGGGATCAACACCCTCGAGAACTTGCTATCCAGATTCTCACAAACCATGGGGAATAATTAAAGTTAATGGAGGTTCAGGAGGAGCTGGGGTAAAGGTTGCAGTTTTGGATACAGGAGTTTATACAGATCATCTAGACTTAAAATCAAACATAGTTGATTGCAAAGATACTACTAAAAGAGGAATTAAAAAAGGATGTGCAGATGGAAACGGTCATGGCACGCATGTTTCAGGAACAATACTAGCCAATGGAGGAAGTGATGGTTTAGGTATTTATGGAGTAGCTCCAGAAGCAAAGCTTATGGCAATAAAAGTTTGCGGTAACTCAGGAATTTGTTGGGGAGATGACATAGCTAAAGGAATTTACTATGCTGCAGATAAAGGAGCAAACATAATTTCAATGAGTTTGGGCGGAAACGAACCAGACCCACAAATACTTTCAGCAATAGATTATGCAGTAGCTAAAGGAGTTTTGATAGTAGCCGCTGCAGGAAATGATGGCCCTGCTGAAGGGAGCATAGATTATCCAGGAGCTTATGTAAAAGTTATTGCAGTTGGTGCAATAGATTCAGACGAAAATGTGCCAAAGTGGTCTTCCAGAGGGACCAATGATGGGGATTATATAATAGAAGAGAAAGAAGTTGAATTTAGTGCTCCAGGAGTAAGCATAGAATCGACTTATAAGGATGGGTGTTACGTTTACATGGATGGAACAAGCATGGCTACTCCACATATTTCAGGGTTAGCTGCTAAACTATGGCAAGGTTCTGCTTCAGCTACAAGAGATTATTTGCATGAAATAGCAAAGGATATTTGGTTTGCAGGAGATGATCCAGCAACTGGCTTTGGCTTACCTATAGCTCCTTATCTTTAGACTTTTTTTCTTTTTTATTTTAAGAAATCTTCAATTTTATACTTAAAATCAGAATAGGATTTAATTTCTCCCTTTTCTTTTAGAATCTCTCTTGCCAAAAGCCAAAAAAGTGTAGCCAAAGCCTTTTTCCCTCGATTGTTAGCAGGTATTATTAAATCAATATTTCTAGTTTCATTAAAAGTATCACAAATTGCAATTATGGGAACTCTAGCTTTTACTGCTTCACTCAAGGCTTGATGGTCAACTAAAGGATCAACTATTAAAATCACATCAGCCTCAAAATAACCCTTGTAGCTTGGGTTTGTTAAAGTTCCTGGCATGAACCTTCCTGTTATAGCTTTAGCTCCAACAATTTCAGCAAATTTTTTGATTATTTTGGAAGCAACCATTTTCCTACTCACTACCAAAATCTTTTCACTTCTTGCCAAAAATTTTGCTGCAACCCTTATTCTTTCATCTAGCTTCCTTAGATTTAAAACTGTTAAACCATCAGTTCTTATTTTATAAATAAATTCTCTCATTTGTTTCGTTCTTTGTTTTGTTCCGATATGGATACCAGAAGCTAAGTATTGCTGTCTTGGAATTAAAAGTTTCTTAGGCATATTATCATAATTTCTTTTGAAAGATTTTTATAGTTTTGCCATTAGCCTATATAAGTCAGTTTTTCTTTTTCTTTTCTTACTCCTCTTTCCATTGGTTTAAGCAGTTGAGCTAAAGCCCTTCTTTGCACATCCTGAACTTTTTTGATGAAATTCTCCATTTCCTTTACTTTTTTCTCAAGCTTAGAAGTATCAATTTTAATTTTTAAAATTTTGACTAAAACTTTAATCAAAGCTTCTGCACTCTTTGGGTCAGGAATTATTGGAAATCCTACTGTTTCACCTAACAAACAAACCCCTTTCATACCCTTTAGTCTTCCTAAACCGATCAACAAACCAGAGGCTCCAACTATAGTACCCACTTTACTTCCAGCGTCAAAATCAATCCCATATTTTTCATATTTTTTAACTAGTTGAGGATCGCTCACAGCTCCAATAACTTTTGGTTGAGTGATTTCTTGACCAACGCTTAGACCAGCAAGGGTAATTATCTCCTTTACTTTATACTTACAAACAAAATCAAGAATTGCGTTAACAATTTCATAATGCCCCCCTTGATCTGCGCTTTGACTATCGCCTATTAGAATTATCAAATCCCTTTGCCCTTTCTTTTTTGCCTTCCAATAGTAAAACTCATTTTTTAAAACATGTACAGCAGAACTTTGATGTAAAAGCACGAAGGGCATGAAATGAGAAGAATAAAGTTCTGCAAACTTTTTTGCTTTTAGTTGCTCTACTAAATAGCCTGCAGCAATTCTACCAACATTTCCAACTCCTGGTAAACCTTCTATAAGAATGGGATTTTTAAGCCTTGGTTTTGCTAACTCTATTATCTTTGTTGCCATATTATTAAATTCGTGTTTAAGAAATATATTTCTTCAAAATCTTTCTTCTATACTTTCCATACTTATCTTTTGGAGAATAGCTAGGAGGAGAAGGGTCAATAGTTTTTTTTCCACATTTAGGGCAAACTTCCTTAAAAGTATAGAGCTTGCAAGAATTACACTTCCTCATCTTCTTCATTTTATCAGCTTGTAACTTCCTTCTCCATTCATCTTTTTAATTTTTTTGACTGCCTTTTCCAAAGTTTCGACAAGCTTTTTCTCAAGTTCTTTTGGTTTTCTTCCTTTCAACTTAACTAAATAGCGAGGAGCACTTATGTACTTAATTTCTGCTCCAGTTTCCTTTTCTATTTCATTTAAAACTTCTTTTATTTTTTCTATTCCATCTGAAGAATAATTCCTTAACTCTAGCTCAGCTTTTATTTCATATTCCTTTTCTTTGAAAGATTTTTCTACGATTCTGTAAATTGCGTCTGCCCACTTCTTTGATACGCCTTTTTTAATTAAAACTTCTTTCGATTTTCTAGCCTCTTCTAAAGCATCGAAAAGTTCTCCAAATTTTTCTTGAAGCAAGTAGCCAACTTCTTCATAAGCTTGGTCTAAGTTTTTGCCTAATTCTTTTGCGGCAAGCTCTAAAATTTTTTCCGCTCTTTGCTCTTTCCTAAAAGAATTCCATTTTTCTTTTTCATCCTGCCTAGAAACCCTTTTCAAGCTTAAGTTAACATGATTCCTTTGATAATCAATTTTTATTACTTTTGCAACATACTGCTTGTTTAGCTTCACAAATTCTCTAATATCTCGAACCCACTTACCAGAAACTTCTGATACATGAATCATTCCTTCTACTTCTGGATATTCGTCTAACCTACACCAAGCAGCGTAAGGAGTAATTCTCTTAACAGTACAAACTACAAGTTCTCCCCACTCTGGTAAACCCTTTCTCCTTGGCATTTTTACCTGTATAAGATTAAGTAGAATACCTTTTAATATTTTGGAATGAAGAGTTAATTTTTTCTAAAGCTAATATTTAATTATGGAAAGAACAAAAGAGATTTTTGACAAAAAAATGTTTCAGAAATTAGTTGAAAATTCACCAGATGGAATAGTAGTAATAGGCGAGGGAAGGAAAGTAGTATATGTTAATGCTGCTATCTCTAGAATGTTTGGATATAAGAAACATGAACTTATTGGAAAAGATCCAATAAAATTTATTTCTAAAGAGATGAGAAAAAAAGTATCAGATGCGTACAAGAAACGATTAAAAGGTCAAAAAGTTCCTAGAAGGTATGAGGTTAAATTACTAAGAAAAGATGGAAAAGAAGTTCATGTGGAACTGAATGCTTCTGTTTATAAATTTAAAAATAAAGTTTTTGATTTTGTAATCATTCGAGATATAACAGAAAGAAAAAAAATAGAAGAGAGGCTTAAGGAAAGTGAAGAAAAGTTTCGCTCTTTAGTAGAATCTACAAACGATGCTATCATCAATATAGACGCAAAAGGAAGGATAGTTTTTTGGAACAAAGGAGCTGAGAAAATTTTTGGTTATTCCTCAAAGGAAATAATAGGTAAACCTTTAACAATTATTATGCCGAAAAGATTTCGTAAAAGTTACAAAAAAGGATTAAGGAAGACAATTACTACAGGAAAATCTGAGATTTTGGGAAAAACAAAAGAATATCCTATACTAAGAAAAGACGGTACCGAAGTTCTCACTGAAATGAGCTTTTCTAGTTGGAAAATAAAAGATAAAACTTATTTTACAGCTATAATCAGAGACATTTCTGAACGAAAAAAAATAGAACAAAGATTTAGAAGTCTTTTTGAACTTGCTGGCGACCCAATAGTTATTTTTGACAAAACTGGTAGATTCGTGGAAGTTAATAAAAAAGTAGAAGAACTTTTAGGATATAAAAAAGAAGAACTAATCGGTAAAAAGTTCACACAAACAAAAATTTTAACTAGAAAAAGTAAACTCATAGCTTTTAAAAATTTTCTTAAAAGAATGGCTGGGTTTGAAGTAAAACCTTACGAAATTGAAGTAGTTAAAAAAAATGGAGAGAAAATTATTGGTGAGATAAATGCTGCCCCACTTACGGAAGATGGTAGAATAATAGGAGACATTGTAATAATTCGAGATATCACAGAAAGGAAGAAAATGGAAGAAGAACTTAAAAGAAGAAACGAAGAACTAGAAAAGATGAGAAAATTATTCATTGGAAGAGAACTCAAGATGAAGGAGTTGAAGGAGAAGATCAAAAAATTGGAAGAAGAAATTAAATTATTAAAAGGT
>CAZRMN010000022.1:0-13056 GCA_964601215.1 uncultured archaeon | reverse complement strand
TTGAATATTTAAGCGAAGAAATAGCAGAATTGTTTAAAAAAGTAACTGGTGTTTCGAATGTCAAAGGCTTTACATAGAGGAATAACCACTACAACTTCTAAATTTACATTTATAGTTGATCTATGTATAATTGTTGGTTTGTTAATTGGTGCTTGTATAGGTTATTATTATTTTCAGCAGCAATTGAAAGTAGAACAAGCACAAATTGTAAGAGAATCTGTTGAATTGGTTGCAGAATCAGGAAAAATTCCCATAAATGTCAAAAATTAATCCTAAACTGAAAAAAAATACTAAGGTGTGGTAATATTTTTATTAGGTGGGATCTTAATTTAATATTTATAAAAATAATTAATTGTTCAAAGGGCTCGTAGCTTAATTTTATTCTCTAATTTGAGGGCCGGTAGATCAATGGTAGATCGTCTCCTTCGCAAGGAGAAGGCTCTGGGTTCAAATCCCAGCCGGTCCATCTTTTTTTTAAATTCGACCTAATGAATCCAAAAACCTCAGCATCTATTATTTTGAACTATCTTATCATTTTCTGTTTGGTCAATTTGTAAGCAACCAAGCTTCCGATTAAACTTCCTAGAGAATCAGCAAAAATGTCAAAAATATCAAAAACCCTTAAAGGAACAAAGTACTGATGAATTTCATCGCTTATTCCATAAAGCGTGCCAATTAAAAAAGAAAGTTTATAGTTGCTAGCAGATTTAAAAGCGAGAAATCCCAAAAGGGAGAACTCAAAAAAGTGCAAACAAAATTTAGTAAAATTTGAATTTTCAATCAAACCTGGAATACTAATAGAAGATAAATAAAAAATTAAACCCATGTAAAACAACATCAAAAGCAGATAAGTTTTTCTAAGATTATTCATAAAAATTATTATTCACAATTAATATTAGTTGATTTTGAATGAAAGCAAAAGTTTTAAAAGTTTTAAAAAAAGTGATAGACCCTGAGACAGGCGTAGATGTAGTAACGATGGGAATGATTAAATCTGTTTCTGTGAGTAAAGGAATAGCAAAAATTAAGTTTTCTCCGACTACACCTTTCTGTCCTTTAATAGGTTATTTAAAGGAAAAAATAAAAAAAGCTGCAGAATCAGTAAAAGGGATAAAAAAAGCTGAAGTTGAAGTTGTTCTCAAAAGGCCTAAGTTTTAGAATTTCATCAAGCTATCTACTAGCTTCTGAGTTGCTTCCTTTTCAGCTTCTTCCTCTGGTTTAACTATTTCGACTATTAGTCTTTCTATAGCTTTTCTCTTCTCTGCCTCTCCTATTGCAACTATAGCTTTAAAAGGTTCCTGAATTCTTTCAATTACTTCCTTGAATTCTCTTATCTCTTTAGCAAGTTCAACCAAAGCAGACCATAGCTGAGCAACTTTCACATCTTCTGCTTGCATGTAAGCAGGTCTGTGCTTTTTTGTCCTTTCTAGTAATTCAGCAAGGATTTTCTTTGCATCTTCGCTTAAAAAAGCTTTCCAGTCTTCTTCTCTTTCGAAAAGCATAATTCCACCTTACTTTGAAATAGACTGTTAAATTTAAATACTTAATGGTAGTAACGCTTTTAAACCTTAAAAGAAAGCGAAAAACTTTTAATTGAAGCAATACTTTAAAAGATATAATGATAATTGGAGCTATAGGAGATGTGCACTCACCCCAGTATTTTGATGATTTTGTTAAAGCTGTTGATGCTCTAACCATAAAACCAGACTTGTTTTTAATGGTTGGGGATATGATAAACAGGGGGAGAATAGAAGAATATGAAAAAATAAACAACGTACTTTTCGGAAAGATAGATTGTAAAATAGTTTCTTGTTTTGGTAACAATGAATATCAAGAGTTAAGAGAAGAGTTAAGAAAAAAATATCCTGAAATAATATTTTTAGATGATGAAAGCATAGTTATAGAAGTTAAAGGAATTAAAATAGGGATAATCGGCTCTACTGGAAGCCTTGATTCCCCCACACCTTGGCAAAGGAAGCATGTTCCTAATATAGAACAGATTTATTCTGATAGAATAAATTTTATAGATAAGGAATTAGAGAAAATAAAAGCTGATTTTAAGATTCTTTTAGTTCATTATTCTCCTACCTATAAAAGCTTGGAAGGAGAAGACCCAAGGTTTTACGCTGGCTTAGGAACTCAAAAGCTTGAACCAGTTCTAATCCAAAGAAAACCAAACCTAGTAATCCATGGTCATAGTCATAATGGCACAAAAAAAACATGGATCGATACTGTTCCTATATACAATGTTGCTTTTCCATTAAACAAGGAGATTGTAATAATAGATACTGAAAAAGATTTAAAGCCAGGAATTTCAAAATTTGTTTAGAGTTGAATGAAAACTTGGTTAAAAATTTTTGTAAGTTTTTTAATCGTAGTAATTTCTCTAGTACTAATTTTTTCGAGTAAAACTGTTGAGATAGTAGTTATTCCAACTGGTAGTTTAGTTCTTACTACCAGTAGCATAGGCTTTTTAATAGTTATTTGTTTACTTTTAGTGATTTATCAATACAAGGGAAGAAAAAAGGGAGAAACAAGATTTGAAGAAGAATTTACTAGGCAGCTATTATCAGTAAAATCTCCTGAGAGAGTTAAAGAAATAATAAATAGGTATAAGGAAAGGAGTAGCTTAGCCCATGCTTTAGATAATCCTAAAATCGATGCTGTATCCCTAACCCGAAAGATATTAAATACTTATTCTCAAAAAAAGGTTAAGCGTACCATAGAATACTTAAGGAGAATAGGAAAGGAATATCAAGCTCTAGGAACAATAATCAAGCATCTCATAAGCCATAAAAAACTAGCACCTTATCAAGCCTATTTGCTTGAAAAAGAACTTAAACACTTCATGCCCAAAAGAGATATCATAGGCTTGTATGAAAGAAGATATTAACTTATATAAGAGCTTTCCTTTTCCCTTTTTTCTTTCTTTTCTGCTATTGAGTACTCTTCAATATCTTGGGGTTTGAGTGAACTTTTATACTTTTCTAATTTCGATGCCATTTTTTTTAATGGTTCAGTTACTTTTTCTTGGATAGCTAGAGGAAAATAAGTTTTAGCTTGTAAAAGAAAATCATCCGAAGATCTTTTTCTTTCAGTTACAAAAACAATTGAAATTGCATGTAAATATTCCATTAGTCCTTGGTAAAAATTGTGAAATTCAGCTGTAGGAGGATAAAGGTCAGCAATTTTATTAATTAACTCTGGAAAAACTTCTTCTAAAATTTTTTCTGTATCCTTCCATATTTTAGTGTTTTCCATTATCTATTCAACAAAACTAAAACTTTAAATACTTTATGAAATATCGCCTTGCTCTGTCCCATCTGTTTTCACAGCTTGCTTGACTCATCGCTCAGCAGAGGCGGTCTGAGCAAGGCTATTATATTTTTTTAATTAGTTAAATAAAAAATATTTAAAGGCGCTTGAACTTGAAACCAAAAATTAAGGAAAAAAGATGGAACGCTGAACTGGAAAAAAAGATAAGAAAGATTTGGGAAAAGGAAAAATTGTTCAGGTTTAATCTAAATTCTAAGAAAAAAATTTTTGTAATAGATACTCCTCCTCCCTACCCTTCTGGGAGGCCATGGCACATTGGGGCAGTTGCCCATTACTCACAAATAGATATGATCGCAAGAACAGCTCGCATGCTTGGATTTGAAGTTTACTTTCCTATAGGAATAGACAGAAATGGAATACCAGTAGAAATCTACACAGAAAAAAAGCATGGAATAAAAATGCATGAAACCCCTAGAGAAAAGTTTATTTCTCTTTGCATGCATGCTTTAGATGACCTAGAAGCTGAAATGATAGAAATTATGAAAAGTATTGGAATAAGCGGAGATTTTAGAAATTATTATAGGACTGATAGCGAAGAGTACAGGAAGCTTACTCAAGCAACTTTCATTAAACTTTGGGAAAAAGGTTTAATATACGAAGCTACAAGACCAAACAATTATTGCAAAAGTTGCAAAACGACTATAGCAGACGCAGACATAGAGTACAAGGAGATTCCAACTAAGCTTGTTTATATAATCTTCAAAATAAAAGAAACTGGAAAAGATTTGACTATAGCTACAACTAGGCCTGAGTTACTTTGTTCGTGTCAAGCTATTATAGTTCATCCTAAAGATGAAAGATACAAGTTAATCCAAAACAAGCATGCAATAGTTCCTTTGTATGAAAGAGAGGTTCCTATAGTTCCACATAAAGAAGCAAAAATGGAATTTGGAACTGGAGCTGCGATGATTTGTAGTTATGGAGATTTCACTGATGTAAGAATTTTTAGGCAGCTCAGGCTAAAAGAAATTATTGCTATAGATGAAAACGGAAAAATGACAGAAAAAGCAGGAAAATATGCTAAGCTAAGCGTTGAGGAAGCAAGAGAAAAAATAATTAAAGACCTTAAGGAAAAAAATCTAATCTTGAAAATTGAAGAAATAATGCACAGAACTCCATGTTGCGAGAGATGTAAAACTCCTATAGAAATCATTCCTATGAAAGAATTTTACTTGAAGCAATTACCTTTTGTTAAAACGATTAAAAAATTGAGTAAAAAAATAATCTTTCATCCTCCTCAACATAGACAAATACTCGAAAATTGGTTAAATTCAATTTCCATAGATTGGCCGATTTCAAGAAGAAGGTTTTATGGAACAGAAATTCCCATATGGTACTGTAAAAAATGTGGAAAGCCAAATCTTCCAAAACCAGGAAAGTATTACAAACCTTGGAAAGAGAAACCACCTTTTAAGTCTTGCAAATATTGTAAAAGCAAAGAATTTGAAGGAGAAAAAAGGACTTTTGATACTTGGTTTGATTCAAGTATTTCTCCACTTTTCATTTCAAAGTATTTGCGAGACGAAAAATTCTTCAAAAAAACTTATCCGAATACTTTAAGGCCTCAAGCAAAAGATATAGTTAGAACCTGGTTGTATTATACAATTCTAAGGTGTTATCAACTAACTGGAAAATTACCCTGGAAACACGCATGGATAATGGGTTATGGAGTTGACGAGAAAGGGGAAAAGATGAGCAAGAGTAAGGGTAATGTTATTGACCCTTTACCACTCATCAAAAAGTATGGGGCTGATAATTTAAGGTTTTGGAATGCTCAAGAAGCAAGCTTAGGCTCTGATTTTAGATGCTCTGAACAGAGAATAGTTGGAACTTCAAAGTTTTTGACAAAACTATGGAATGTGGCAAGATTTATTTCCATGTTTCCACAACCTAAGACTGCAAAACTAACAAAAACAGATAAGTGGATTTTGGCTGAGTTAAATAAACTAATTGAAGAATGTTTAAAGGGGTATGAAGATTTTAATTTTTTCATCCCTTCTAGCAAAATAAGAGAATTCGTTTGGAATTTGTTTGCTCCACATTACATAGAAATGGTTAAAGCTAGAACGTATGGTCAAGGTTTTAACAAACAAGAACAAAAAGCTGCTTGGTTTACTTTGCATACTTGTTTGAAAACTGTTCTCTTACTCTTAGCACCTATTACTCCTTTTATTACTGACTACTTATGGAGAAAACTTTACTCTAAAAAAAGCATTCATTTAGAAGAATTTCCAAAGCCTAAGTGGAAGAATAAGCTAACTAGACTAACTAAAAAACTTTTAGAATTCAATTCTTCTATTTGGGAGGAGAAAAAATCTAGAGGAATTTCTTTAAAAGAAGGAATAAAAGCAAGGATACCAAAAAGCCTTAAGATTTTTGAGAAAGATTTGAAAGCTATGCACAATCTTTTATAACTCTTTTTAAACTTTAAGAATTAAAAAGTGTTAATTAGTGCGGTGAAAAAATGAAGGAAGAACAGATGCGCAAGTTAAAAAAACTGATAAAAGAATTGGAAAGTATAAGAGGAAGACATACAGAATTGGTTAGTGTTTATATTCCTTCCGGCTCGAACTTACAAGAAGTAATAAACATGCTTAGGGAAGAGTACAGCCTAGCTCAGAACGTAAAAGATAAGACTGTAAGAAAAAATGTTATGAGTGCCTTAGAAAAAATAATTCAACATTTAAGACTTTTTAGAAAAACTCCTGAGAATGGCTTAATAGTATTTTGTGGAAATGTTTCTCCTGAGCTTGGCATAAGTGATATAAAAATATGGAGTATTGAACCACCAGAAAAGCTTGCTGTTAAAATTTATCGTTGCGACCAAGTTTTCATTCTTGGACCTTTAAAAAATATGCTAAGAGAAAGGGAAGTTTTTGGGTTAATAGTTTTGGATGCTAAAGAAGCTAATATTGGTTTACTAAAAGGTAAGGCTATTGAACAAGTAAAAAAACTCGAATCTACAGTACCTTCTAAAACTGTAAAAGGCGGAATGTCTCAACGTCGTTATGATAGGATTAGAGATGACGCCTTAAACGAATTTTTTAGAAAAGTAGGAGAAATTGCTTCTCAAGTTTTTCTAAACCAACCTGAGTTGAAAGGGGTGATAATCGGAGGTCCGGGCCCGACTAAAGAAAGTTTTGCTAAAGGAAATTATTTGCATCATATGATCAAAAAAAAGCTTTTGGGAATAAAAGATACAAGTTACACAGGTGAATACGGCTTAAGGGAACTAGTAAATAGGTCTACTGACTTGCTTCAAAAAACTGCAGTAGTTAAAGAAAGGGAAATTATGGAAAAGTTTTTTGGTGAGTTACAAAAAGGTGGAAATGTGGTTTATGGTTTTAAAGAAACTATGAAAGCTTTACAAATTGGTGCAGTAGATACTCTTTTAATTTCTGAAGAATTCGATTGGGTAAGAGCAAAATTCAAATGTTCTTGCGGCTTTACTGAAGAAAGAGATTTACCAAAAGAGAAAATTGAAACCCAGGTTTGTAAAAATTGTAAAAAACCTTTGGAAGTAGTAGAAACCAAAGATTTGACAGAAATATTAATAGAAGAAGCGAAGAAAGTTGGTACAAAAGTAGAGTTTATTTCTACAGATACAAAAGAAGGAGCTCAGTTCAAGGAGTTAGGAGGAATAGGAGCATTTTTAAGATACAGAATTGACTAAAATTTTAATTCAAAAAACCTTATTGCATTTTCTCCACATTTTTTCCAAACTTCTTCAAAGCTTATTTTTTTAATTTCTGCAATTTTTTTAGCTACAAGTTTAATAGCTAAGGGGGTATTTCTTTTTTTCTCGATGCCAAGCCAGGGTGAATCTGTTTCCAGCATTAATCTCTCTAGAGGTGTGTCCCTTACAACTTTTTTATAATTTTTGCTCATCAAGATAATAGTATTTTCTGAAATATACCAACCGTTTTCTAAAACTCTTTGTAAAAATTTTCTTCCACCAAACATGTGTAGATGAACTTTTTCTACTCCTGCATCTTCTAAAATTTTTATCGCATCTTCAAAAGCATCGCGTATATGAATGGTTACTGGTTTTTTAATTTCTTTTGCAAACTCTAACATCCTATAAAATAGCTCTTGCTGTTTTTTTCTCCATTCTTCTTCTTTAATCATAAAATAATCTAAACCTATTTCACCAATCGAAACTATCTTTTCTCTATTTTCTTTTATTTTTTTCAAGTATTCTTCAATTTCTTCTTCCTTAATTTCTTTTATATATTCTGGATGAATTCCGGCAGAAGCAAAAATAAAACCTTTGTGTTTTTCTACTATACTTAAAGTTAAATCCCAATCTTTGGGATGGGCACAAGAGGTAATTACTCCTTTAAGTTCTTTTTTACATTTCTCTATAACCTCTTCTCTATCTTGAGAATAATCTTTTTGTTCTAAATGACAATGGACATCGATCATCTACTTTATTTAGGTTTAGAGAAAATATAAAACTAGTCTTTTTTACGAGTAATACCTTGCTTGATTAGGTATACAATTCTAAGAAACCATTCTAAAACAACAGAAAAAGCCAAAAAGGTTAATAAATTTGGACCTAAACGGCTAACTTCTGTTATTCTCTCGTAGAGTAGATTTATTGAGAAAAAGTTAGGATCAACTATAAAAACACCTAATAGAACAAACGGCAAAAGCTTGGCTATATCAGTTGAAAGCTCTTCTTTATAGTAAGATGTTATTCTAGTTGCTGAAACAACTGCAATAGAAATAAAAAGGACATGTTCTATTGTTGCTGTTTTTGAAAGAAGAAAAATGAATATAGCTAGAATAGAAAACCAAATGAAAACATAAATGGGAAAAATTATTCCATACTTAAGAATGTAGAGAAAAACTTCCCATGCTTTTTTTGCTCTTTTCCACTTAGAATCTCCATACCATTCATACTTACTCAAATCCAGCTTGAATAAATCTCTTTTTGAAATACTTCTGTAAAATTTCCAAATTACTAAAGCATAAATTGTAATTCCTATAGTATAGATTATTAGTTTGGAGTAATTTTCACCTAAAAGTGAATATGCTTGGAAAAAATAAGGGTTTTGTTGGAGGAATTGAGTAAAGTTTAAAGAGTCCATTAATTAAATTTAGTTCTTATTTCTTATTAACCTTGCCTTCGCCCAAAAATTATTAAAAATCAAATTCATAATAAAGTAATATAAGTGGTGGAATGTTAAGACGGTTAATATTAGATGTTCTTAAGCCCCATCGTCCTTCAAATATAGATATAGCTACCGAACTTTGTAAGATTAAAGGTGTTGATGGAGTTCATATAATTACCTATAACAAGGAAACTGAAGTAGAAAGTGTGAGAATAACTATTGAAGGAAAAAAACTTAATTTCAACAGAATAGAAAAAATACTCAAAAAAATGGGTGCTTCCATTCAGTCAGTTGATGCTGTAGCTGCTGGAAGAAAAATTATAACTGAACTCCAGAGATAGAGAAGATGATAAACTTTTCTAAAATTAGTAAATACATAAAAATTAGTGGTGTAGAGGAAATAGCAAGAAGATACTTTGCTATGAACGGTTTCGACGGAATCCTAACAATTCTAGGAGTAATAATTGGTATGCATATGAGCAACTTACACAATCCAAGCTTAATAATATTAACCTCTCTTTCTACTAGTGTTGCCGTAGGAATTTCTGGATTTTCTGGAACTTACATGACAGAAAAAGCAGAGAGAATTAAAAAGATTAAAAAGTTAGAAAGGGCTATGCTTACTAAACTCAAAAAAACGATAGTAGAAGAAGCGGCAAAATTTGCTTATTTCTATGCTGCATTTGTAGCCGGAATTTCTCCCTTAATTTTTTCTACAGCAATTCTAACTCCTTTCTTGTTAACAAGCTTCAACTTTTCAGATTATTTCACTTCTTTTTATGTCTCTTTAGGAATAGCATTTACCCTACTTTTCTTGTTAGGAGTATACTTAGGGAAAATTTCCGAGGAAAATATTATAATCTGGGGTTTAAAAATGTTTTTAATCGGGCTCATAACTTCTTTTTTAATTTCTTTAATAGGTTTAACATTTAAATAGGATAATTAATTATTATGAGAACTTATAATCTTGTTGCTTATTATATTGCGGAAGAGGTTCAACTGAACAAAATAGAGCAAGTTATAAAGAAAAAACCAATACTTAAAAAAATAGATAAAGTTGTGTATAAATTTTCAGCAGAAAAGTTTTTGATTGTTTATGATTTTGGAAGTATAGTAACTTTGAATCTTCATGAGAAAGAAGTAGATGAAATCATAGAAAAATTAAGAAAAATATGCGTTAAACCAATAAAAAAACCAATAGCTGAAATTTACTCACTCGTTCTTAACCCTAAAATAAAAAGAGATGTAGTAAAATTCGAGGAGGTTTTGCTCAAAAGGTTTGAACAGAAAAAGTTTGAAATAATTTCAAGAGTTTTAGGTCAGTCAGTTGCTTTAGAATATTATGAGTATCTCGTGGATAAAGAGCTTGAAGAAATAGGAAAGATAAACGAATACATAACAAAGTATGGTAAACTTCATACTTCTCATAAAAATGTGATAAAAATGATCGGAGAGACCAGCAGTATTCTCCAAAAAAGTTTATCGACTATTGCAGTTTTGGATAAACCTTCTTTAACTTGGGAATACAAGGAATTGGAAGATCTTTTCGTGAAATTGAGAAGAATGTTTGAATTGGAAGTAAGGTTCAAAAACCTCAAGTTTAAAATCGATTACATAAATTCTCAGTTATCACAATTTTTAGATATCCAGAGAGCAAAAACTGAGCAAAGGTTAGAATTAATTATAATAGTTCTAATACTTTTGGAAATAATCATTTATTTAATAGAAATTTTAAAATGGGGTTGAACTATTCTTTTTCCTCTACCAAAACAGCATTAACTATTCCGTGCTGACTTGGCCTAGAAGTAACTTTTGCATTCCCTAATTCAGTTTTGATTATACAGCCTTTTGTAACTATTTTTCTTCTCACAAAGTGTGGATTGGCTTTATTTTCAACCACATCTAAAATTTTAACTTTTTTAACAGTTTTAGTCTTTGGGTCAAAAACATTTGCAAATTCTACAGAAACAGCTTTTATCTTTTCACCTCCACCTTTAGTCCTAACAATCTTTTTCTTCTCCTTTCCTATTTTTGTGTGGAGTGGCAAACTTCCCAATTCATACTTCCTCTTTTTTCTTGCTATTTTAATCTTTCCTCCAGTAGGTTTCTTTCCTGCATCTCCATGCCATAGAGGCATAAAAGCACCTCTAATATTTTTAAATTATAGATTTTAAAAGTTTAACTTTAATTTAAAAATTTTCAAAATCCCTTTGGAGGAATTGAGTTAAATTATTTAAATTTTCAAGTTTGATTTAAAAAAATGAAAGATTGGGGTAAAGAATTGTATAAAGAGTGGGTAAAAAAGAAATTTATACCTCAAATTCTTCAGCTTGTAAGAGAAAAAACTGGTTATGGAGGGGAATTTAATCTGGAATTTAAACCTTCTTGGTATTTCATTTTTTCTGAAAAACACGCTAATATAAAATACAATAGAGAAACGAAAGAAATAACTGAGCATAAAATAATTGTAGAAGAACCAAGGCTTTATTCGAATTCCCCTTGGGACGTCTTTTTTTATGGTTGGACATTAATAGGTGAGGCTTTGCATATAGCTGATGCTTTTCAATCTGGGATTGATAATTTATCAAGTGAGAGAAGAATACATATTCATGCTTTAATTTTAATTAACAAATACATGAGAGATAATTATCCAAGTTGGTATAGAAAAAATAAAAGAATTCTAGAAAGAATCAAAAAAACAATAATTTTCATGAAAGTTGATTAAAGTATAAAAACATTAATCTTTATATATGTTTTAATAATATTCAAGTGAAAGAAAATGAGCGAAAGACCTATAGATGCATTGGATAAGGCAAAAGGAAAAAAAGTTTTAGTCAAATTAAAAAATGGAGAGGAAATTACTGGTATATTAAAAGCTTTGGACCTACACTTAAACCTTTGGTTGGACGAAGCAGAGATCCAAAGGAATGATAGTAAGGTTAGAGTAGGAACAATTCTGATAAGAGGCGACACAGTAGTCTATGCTTCTCCTGTAGGTTAAAAATTTTGATAGGCGGAACTTATGACTAAAGGAACTCCTTCGATGGGTAAAAGAAGGAAGAAAATTCACATTAGATGTAGGAGATGCGGGAGGCATAGCTTTAACGTGAAAACAAAAGTTTGTGCAGCTTGTGGATATGGCAAAAGTTCAAAAATAAAAAAATACAAATGGCAAACTAGAGATTTAAGGAGAAATAGAAAAAAATAATTTTAAAATTAAGATTAGTAAAAGAAATAAAAAATTAAAAATTAGGAAGTATTTTTCTGAAATTCCTTTTTTAATTCTTCTTTCCCATCTTTTCGAACTTGGTATAAATAATCCCATTCCTTCTCTTTTCTTAATTCTCGAAAATGGAGCAAGAGGAAAAGTTTCAAACACACAAAAATAATCCAAAAGAATATGAGTTAAGTAAGGTATGCAAACTAAAAGAAAGAATTTTTTATTAAATAAACTTAAGATTATTGCTATTGGTAAACCAAGGAATAAAAAACCAAAAGGTTCTTGGATCCAACTTCTTCTTCTAAACCATGGTTTATTTTTTGAAAAAAGATGATCTAGGTCAATAAGTACAGAAAAAACAAAAGAAAATAAAATTATAAAAAATAAATTTAAAGGAGTTAACTCGAGAAAGATTAAACAAAAAGCGAGACTAAAGATAAAATGATTCAACGAGTTCATTTATTTAGAAATAATAAGAGTTAAATATAAATATCCTCTATAAAAAAAGAAATTAAAGAAATATATTAGGGCCCATAGCTCAGCATGGTAGAGCAGCGGACGGTAGATGATTAGAACTACTGGCTGAAGCTTTTATCCAATAAAAGCTTTATGATACGGGAAGAGACCCGTTGGTCGAGGGTTCAAATCCCTCTGGGCCCATTCTATGAAAAGAATCGTAAGCAAAAAAGCACTTAAAAATGGTATTTCAACTTTTCAAAAGGAGTTTAGAAAACATTTAGCTACTTTCATTACTGGAGCTTTTTCTTTTGTTGCGGCTTTACTTTGGAGAGATACCATCCAATCCTTTTTAGAAAAATATCAGACTGCAATACAAGAATCCTTGCCAATAAAAGATCTCTGGCTTACCCAATTTTTGACTGCTTTTGGAGTTACGGTAGTTGCAGTTGTAGTAATTATTATAATAAGTAGGGTATTAAAACCAGAATAGTTATTTTAGTTGTTTTATTCTTTTCATAATTTTAATGGCCTAAATAATAAATCTACTAGAAAAAAAGAATATTCCTACATAATAAAAATCCGGTAGCATACTAAAATGCTTACCAAAAAGAAAAGAGATAAAGAAAGAAAAGAAGAAAACCTGTTGAATTCTAATCTATAAGGATTCCACATCCACTTAAAAAAAACGAGTTCTCTTTTTTTCATAAAATAATAAATGAAAAATAAGTTGACTAAAGCATAAGCAGGTATTATTGTTATCAAAAAATCTTTAATTGGACTAAGATTTATTTCAACAAAATTTCCCACTAGAGTTTTTATACCTATAGTTAAGAAAAGTAATACAAAAAAAACTATGCAAAGAATGAAACAACCTATAATTCCATTTCTTACAGAAAAACCTAAGTCCTTATCACCAAAGAACCA
>CAZRMN010000021.1:5051-13344 GCA_964601215.1 uncultured archaeon | reverse complement strand
TGTTTACATGGTTCCTTTAGTTGCTTTAGCAAACGAAAAGTTTGAAGATTTTAAAAGGAAATATTCACAGCTTGGAATAAAAGTTGCTTTAAGTGTTGGTGATTATGACTCTAGCGATCCTTGGCTTAAAAACTATGATTTGATAGTTTGTAGTAATGAAAAAATGGATTCCTTGATAAGACATGGAGCAGACTGGATAAAAGATATTGGTTTAATAGTTACGGATGAAATTCATTTGCTCGACCAACCAGAAAGAGGTCCAACTTTAGAGATAACTTTAACTTTGCTAAGAAAACTTGTACCTAAAGCTCAAATCTTGGCTTTAAGTGCGACAATAAAAAATGCAGATGAATTGGCTGAATGGCTCAATGCAAATCTAGTATTTTCGGAATGGAGACCTGTTAAACTATACCAGGGCGTGGCCTTTCCTTACAAAATAAAATTTTTAGAAAAAAAGGATTACGAACTTGAAGAAGGCTTACCTTTAGAAGCATCAATAGCTAAAAATACTTTGAATTTGAGAAAGCAAGCATTATTTTTTGTTTCAACAAGAAGAAGCGCGGAAAGTTTAGCTGAAAAGTTGGGAAAAATTACAAATAATTTTTTGAAAAAGAGTGAAAAAGAGCTACTTGAAGAAATTGCCAATAAAGTCGAGAATGTGTTAGAAGTTCCAACTAAACAATGTAAAAGATTAGCAAAATGTATTAAACTTGGTTCAGCTTTCCACCATTCTGGTTTACTTTATCGACAAAGAAGGTTAATAGAAGAGAATTTTAGGAAGGGTTTAATTAAAATAATAGTAGCAACCCCAAGTTTAGCTTATGGTGTGAATCTCCCTTCTTTTCGTGTAGTCATGAGAGATTTGAAAAGGTATTATAGAGGCATAGGTTCTGTGTTCATCCCTATCTTAGAAGTTCAACAAATGCTAGGAAGATGCGGAAGACCAAACTGGGACGAATACGGCGAGGGAATAATTTTAGCTAGGAGTGAAGAAGAAGCTGATGAAATAGTTGACCATTATATAAACGGCGAACTTGAGGAGATTAGGTCAAAGCTTGCAGCAGAATCAGTTTTAAGAATGCACACTTTAGCCTTAATCGCATGCGAATTTTGCAAAACAGAAAAAAGTTTGCTAGATTTTTTCTCGAAAACTTTCTATGCTTTTCAATTCAGAGATTTAGGGACAATCGAAGAAAAAATTTTAGATATCCTAAAAAATTTAGTTGAATGGAAGTTTGTTGAGCAAAGAAAAGAAAAATTGAGAACAACCAGAATTGGCAAAAGAGTTTCAGAACTTTACATAGACCCTTTTACTGCATGGCATTTTATCAACTGCTTAAGAAAAGCCAATAAAATTAAAACCGAACCCTTTAGCTTCTTACAAGTAATTTCAAATACGCTTGAAATGAAGCCTTTGCTAAGCATAAGAACAGGAGAGTTTTCTGAATTGAACGAAGAAATTGCAAAAAGAGAACACTTGATTTTACAAAAAATACCAAAAGAATGGGACCTAGAGTTTGAAGATTTTTTAAGAAGTGTGAAAACTGCTTTAATGTTCGAAGCTTGGATCAATGAGGCTACAGAGGATGAAATTTTAACTAAGTTTAAAGTTGCTCCAGGCGAATTTTATGGAAGAAGGCAAGTAGCCGATTGGCTCATTTATTCTTTGCAAGAACTAGCTCTTTTGCTAGGTTTTAAAAACCTCCTTTCAAGAATAAGAAAGGTAAGAGTAAGACTTGAATATGGTGTGAAGGAAGAATTAATACCACTTGTAAGACTAAGGAATTTAGGAAGGATAAGAGCTAGAAAGCTTTTCAATACAGGAATCACTAGTTTGAAAAGGTTAAGAGAAATACCTTTAGAAACTCTTTCCAGGTTAATTGGACCAAAGATTGCGTATTCTATAAAAGAGCAACTCGGCCAAGTTTCTAAAAAAAGGAAAGAAGAAAAGCAAACTACCTTTTAAAAAATATAGGAAAAATTTATATAACTCTGGAGTCTTCTTTTAAAAGCGGTGGTTAGGATTAGGAAGGAAATTGAAGAGAAAATAACAAATCTTTTATTTGATTTTTACTTTGAAGAACTGAGTGAAAATAAGATTAGAATTAAGAATTTAGATGCTATTCTTGAGGTAGAATCAATAAATAAAAAAAGCTCTAAGCAATTATTACTCGGCTTGCTTAGAGAATATGTTTTACACTTACCTTTATCCACTAACTACAATTTTTTGGAAAATCTTGAGACGTTATTCGCCAAGGGTGAACTTAGGTATGATCATGCTTCGAGTAATTTTTTACTTTTTGCTTCAGAATCTTATGGGTTAGTGCTTTTTGATGGTCAAAAATATTTTTTAAACAAGGATATAGTTGAAGTGTTGCGTAAGTTCAAGCATGACCCAAAGCACAGAGATTCGTTAAAACATTTACCATACCTTAAAGTAAAAAGCAATTAACATGGGGTCGCTGGGATTTGAACCCAGATTGCCAGCGCCCGAGGCTGGTGTCCTACCAAGTTAGACTACGACCCCTTATTGTTTTTCTAAGGAAAAATACTAGAAACTATTAAAAGAAAAGCTGCGCTTGTTTTCATATATTTTATTTTGTTTCAAGAGTTATTCTTATTTCAGTCTTAGGGTTTTTTAATTTTTCAACTAGCTCTCTTTTTAAGTCACAAGCAGCCTTATCTGCTAGTATTGCTAAAGTCCTGTCATCAATAAAATCAGATTTTCTTATAACTATATCTTCAGGATGGCTTAGCTCTAACGCTGGTGAACCATAAGCTATTATTTTATCACTTATTCCTTCAGCTTCTATTGTTATTTCAACTTTTCTCCCATCTTTTAATGCATTTTTAAACTCCTGTCTTAAATCTTTGCATGCTTTGTTTGCTTTCACACCTATTATACAATCAGCATCTTTTTTTATTTCACTTGCTTTAGTTATCTCAAAAGTTGTTTTATGCATTGCAGTTATGTTTGGATGCCCATAAGCTATTATCTCTTCCTTTTCTGTTTTTCTACTTATTAAAAGTTTCCATCCCTTTTCTGTGGGTATGTAAACACCCGAACTAGTAGAATAAGTCATTCCCTCGGCTTCCAAAACTTTAAGAGTAGTTTGGATCATTTCTGGAGTAATTTCTGGCATAGATTGAGGTTCTATTTCTCTCTCTTCCTTAATTTTATCTTCCATATTTTCACTTTATCTTTTGTATTTAAAATTTAACCTATTTTTCTTGCAAATATCAAAAATCCTGTGTGCATAATCCCCAAAGTTTTTGGCCTTAAGTATTTTTCAAATTGCCATTCTCTTACTATATTTTCAACAATTTTTATACTTGAAAAATTTCTTTTTTCAATTTCTCTTACCACTTTTTTAACTTGTTCGATGTAAGGTGAGTAAACTACTAGATACCCACCAGATTTTAAAGCTTTGTAAGCATGCTTTACAACTTTTTCTGCATTTTTCATATCCAAACAAACTAGATCCACGTTCTTCTCTGCAATTCCCTTAGTTATATCCCTTTGTTTAAGTTTGATAAATTTGGAAAGACCAGAGGCTTTAATATTTCCCCTTGCTATTTTTGCAAACTTTTTATTTATTTCATAAGTTACTACCTTTCCAGGTTTTACATAATTTGCCAGAAAAATTGCTAGAAATCCAGAGCCGCAACCTGCGTCAACAACCAAACTTCCGGGTGAAATGCCAGTATAAGCTAATATTAAACCCAAATCTTTTGGCATTATTATTTGAGGCATTCTTTTAAGTCTTTTTTCAAGAATATCAATTATGTTTGGTTTAACTATTCTAAACTTTTTTCCCAAATGGGTTTTTATTTCCCCACCAAACTTCTTTTTTTTCAACTCCTTTAGTTTAAAAACTCCATCTTTAGTATGCAATTCTCTTTCGCTTACTTCTACCAAGTAAGTAGAATCTTTCGATACAAGCAAAACAAGCTCTCCATTTTTCATATTAATCCTCTACCCAACAATAAAAATAAAACTATAAGAATTACTGAAACTGTTAAAAGAACATAAAAAATTTCTTTACTTGTCGCACCACCTACCACAGGAAAAGGACCAACGAAAAAAATAAAACCGCCTTCTGTTTTAGTCTTTCTACCTTTGAAAACAGATAAGACACTTCCTATTAATACTAACAAAATCCCAAGCATAATTACTGCAAACCCCAAAAATATCAGTTTCTCGCCCATCCCATCACTATTTTAAGTTTAACTAAAATAATTAAAAACTATGCGAGCTTATATAGTTACAACTCCAATAGGCTGTTTTGGTGTAGATGAAAATAACAAAATAATTTCTTTTAGGCTTTTCCCTAAAGACCCAGAAAAAATCGCAGAAAAGCTAAAAGTTTTGCAAGAAAAAATTCTAGAAGAAGAAAGGGAAGTTGAAGAAGAACTTAAGAAAAAGGGCTTTAAACAAATATTTTTTTCAGTTGCTAGGAAAGGAGTAAAAAGTATTCCCGGAAGTGAAGCAGAAAAATTCATAAAAAGCAATCTAAGAAAGATTGCTGTTGAAAAAGGTTTTGTAAAGGATGAAATTGAGTTTAATCAACTTTTAGTTCAGGTTAATGTACAACTAGCAAAAAAAAGAATTAAGGAAAGTATAAAAAAGGACAGAATAGTAGTTCAGGTTAATGGTGCGATAGAAGAGATAGATAAAACTATTAATATTCTGGTAGAAAGGTTGAGAGAATGGTATGGTTTGCACTTCCCCGAGTTGAACAAAACTGTTAAAAGTCATGAAAAGTTTGCCAAAATCGTTAAAAATTTTGGAAAAAGAGAAAAAATAAAAGACCCAGAGCTTAAAAAAATCGCTGAAAGTAGTATGGGTACTGATTTTGAGGATGAGGATATAAGAGCAGTAAAACTATTAGCTCAACAAATTCTTGAATTGTATGCGTTAAGAGAAAAGCTTCAAAAATATTTAGAAAAACTTTTGAAGAAAGTAGCACCAAATTTGGCAGAAATAGCTGGTCCAATGCTTGCAGCTAAACTAATTGCAAAAGCGGGAAGTCTTTTAAAACTTGCAAAAATGCCTTCTAGTACCATTCAACTTTTGGGTGCAGAAAAGAGTTTATTCAGATATTTACATGGAAAAGGAAAACCACCAAAGTATGGTTTAATATTTACACATCCTTTAATTCAAAAAGCGCCAAAAAAGCATAGAGGCAAGATTGCTAGGGCAATTGCTTCAAAACTTTCAATGGCAGTTAAAATTGATTATTACTCAAGGGAGTATAAAGGTGATAAACTCAAAAAAGATTTAGAAGAAAAAGTTAAAAGGATTCTCGGTAGTTAGATGAAAGTAAAAAAACATAAGTTTGAGGGCGTTTTCAAAATTGGAAAAAAAATTTTTACTCTTAACCTTACACCAGGAGTTAAAGTTTACGGGGAAGAATTAGTTAAAGCTGATTCGACCGAATACAGGGAATGGATTCCTTTCAGGTCAAAGCTTTGCGCAGCAATAAAAAAAGGAATTAAACATTTTCCTTTTAAAAAAGGTTCAAAAATACTTTACTTGGGCGCAGGTTCAGGTACTACTATTAGTCATATCAGTGATATAATAGGAAAAGAAGGGATAGTTTATGCTGTTGAAATTTCTGAAAGACCTCTTCGTGATCTCGTTACCTTAGCAGAAATTAGAAAAAACATTGTTCCAATACTTGCTGATGCAAGACTAATAGAAACTTACAAGGATATTATTCCGGAAAAAGTTGATATTGTTTATGAGGATGTTGCAGACCCAGATCAAATAAAAATTCTGGTTAAAAACTGCGAAGAATTCTTGAAAACTAAAGGATATGCAATGATAGCTATAAAATCCCAGTCTATAGATGTTACCAAACCTCCAAAACAAGTTTACAAGGAATGTCTTGAAGAACTAGGGAAAAATTTTGAAATCTTGGATAGAGTTGAGTTAGACCCTTTTGAAAAACATCATCTTTTTGTTGTTTTAAAGAAAAAAATAAACTGATGTTGTTCGTGTTTTTATTACTCCCAGACAAATTAAATATATGAAAAAAACTCTATTAATTTCTTTTTTAATTTTAATTTCAAGTTTGGTGAATTTGTTAAGTTCCTCGGTCTACGCTTTTGATGTACTGGCTGCCAATGGTTCTGCTGCCGCTATTCAAGAAGCAATAGACTTGGCAATATCCACCGGAGCGAGTGGGGTTGAAATTCCTCCTGGAGACTGGCTTTTTGATACAAATGGAAATACACATGTATCTTTTAGTATCCCATCTTCTGGGTTAAGAATTTTTGGTGCTGGAATAAACAAAACTATTCTCCACTTAAGCGAAGCTACAGAAACGAGCCCTTCCAATACAGTCATGTTTGAAATAGCCGGAACTTCGGGCGGGAAGTTAGAGATCTATGGTATAACATTCAGAGGAAGGGGTGATAGTAATATTAACATTGGTACAGGTGATGTAGGTATAAGAGTGATAAGTGCTAAAGATTTTAGAATACATCACTGCAGATTCGATGGAAAACTTGGAAGAAGTGGGATAGAAGTTGTAGCTCTCGGATGGATGGGTGGTAACGAAACATTTGGTTGTAAAGGTGTTATCGATCATTGCGAATTTGATGATATTTTTGTGGCGAAAAGCTTTGATAGGGGCACTGGATGGCAGTATGGTGTTTATGTTGGTTGGTATGCAGGGTTCAACCCCAACCTTTGGGTCGAAAATGTTTGGGATATAGCTGGTAAATATGATGAGCTACCTTTTGTAGTTTATGTTGAGGATTGTACTTTTAGTAAAGTTAGACATGCAATTGTCACAGAACATGGGGGAATATTTGTTTTTAGACATAACAATGTTACAAACATAAGTGATTATTACACTTCTGGTTCAGTTGATCATCACCCCTATCGAAGTTATGGAGATGGTAGTAGATGGGGTGAGGTATATAACAATCAACTCAAAGATGAGGGATTGTGGATTGGAAGTGGTGGGGGATTATGGTTTGGAAACACAATTGATTCAAGAGGACATGCATATTCCTTGGTGCAAGGCGAAACAAGCGATTCCAATACTTATCCACGTTGTGCAGTCAAAGATGTGTATATCTGGAATAATACGATTATACGAGCAGACGGTGGTGTTTGGTATATAAACAATATGGGTAGAATAGATCCCGTTTATTACACACGTGCCCCATCTGCTGAAGAAGGCGAAATTGATTACAAACCATATCCTTATCCTCACCCTCTGACGCTAGGAACATCTATGGAGTATCCAGTCAATATAACAGGAACTGTTATTGATTCATCAACTGGTTTACCAATTTCAGGAGTTTTGATCTCTTGCAACTTATTTAGCAGTACAACTAACTCTACGGGTGGTTATTTAATAAGAATGACTACACCTGCTCCTGGGTCTTGCACTTTGGTTGCAAGTAAAACAAGCTATATAACTAATTCAATCAATTTCAGTTTTTCAAATAACCAAACTTACACAAGGAACTTTGCACTCCAACCTATAATGAACAAAATAACTGGAAGTTTAAGAAATAGAAGAAATCAACCACTTCAAGCAGAAATTATTGTATACAAACAGGATGGTAGCATTGCGGCTACAACCCAAACAGATGGGAATGGAAATTACTTGGTGTCAGTTCCACCCGGCACTTACCACATTCAGTTTAACATATCAAATATCTATATCAAACTTTTATCGGTAGAAATTAATTCTGATGTTGACAACCTAATAAATTATATAACGTATAATTCTACCCGATTGTCTTTTATTTCCTCTAGGGTTCAACAGGATTTCCAAATATTAAGTTTTAATCCTAAGAGAGTTTTATTGAATGGCTCAGAAATAGCTAAATCTTCTCTTCCATTGAATAACAATACCTACTACTACTCTAATGGAATAGTTTACCTTAAAGTAACTCCTGATCTTAAGTCTGACTGTATATATCAATGTTGCAAAGCTGAGACTAGATATCGTGACAAAACATGCCCTTCTGGTTATTATTGCTTTAACAGGGCATGTTGCCCTAAACAAACTTGTCCTTATGAATGTTGCGAAAACGAAGAGATGTACTTAGATAAACCATGTCTTGATAACAAAGTATGTGAAAATCATGTATGCCAAGAAAGTCAAAATAGTGTTATAAATTCTGGGTTCGAAGGTAATGATTTTATTTGCGGAACACAACCAAATGGTTGGGAAAATTTTGGTTGTGGATCCAATTATGGTTATGCCTCTACAGCAGATTCCTATTCTGGTGTTAGAGCGATGAGAATATGGATTAATGTAAGTAA
>CAZRMN010000021.1:0-5041 GCA_964601215.1 uncultured archaeon | reverse complement strand
AACCAAGAGATATGGAACGGAAGACAAAGTATACAAACAGATCCTGGCTCAACTTACCAATACAAATTGTGGGCTAAATCATATAATTCAACAAGACTCAAACTTATAGTCCAGAATTCTGAATGGGCGAAAATTGCTGAATGTGATTTTCTAAATATACCTGCTACATGGACACAGTATTCTTGTCAATTCACAGCAAATACTGCCACTTCGTATATTCTTTTCCCTCAAAGTACATGGGATGCAAATACAGGAAGTACTATAGTGGACGATGTGGAAGTTCGTAAAATATAAAGGAGTTTTTATCATTTTCAAAATAGTTCTAAAAATTTTTGACTGGTTTTATAAAACCTGCAATCCTATTGCCTTTTTCTATAGTTACACGCTTTTTTAACAAGCCCCTGTCAACTAAAAGAGTTATTGTTACTCTGCTTATCCTTTCCATTTTCTCAACCCATTTTAACAGAAAAATGATCGTAAACAGCAGGTTGGAACTTGAGTAAAGTCGTCTGCGACTTAACTTTAAGATAAGTATTTTCCAGAAAACTTCTACCACAAACCTTACAAAATACCCTTCTTTCTCCAAAACCATCTATAAATTTCATAACCCTTTTTGAATTGCAAAACATACATCTTAACATAGCATCGCCTAAAGAAAATTTGATTTAAATATATACTAGGTTTACGAGAGAGTAGATTTCCGATAATACTCTAAAACAAGGAAAAATTGGTTTTATTTTTCCCTAAAAAAGAAAAATCTATTTTTTTTCAATCTCTTTTTCTATAATTTTTTTTAACGCTTCTTCATCAAACAAAACTAGTTGCATAGGTTGTTTTTGTTTTGGCTCTTGCAAGTGAAATTCAACCAAGGAAAGAATTGTATCACAGTAATGGAAAATTAAAGCTTCAAAAGTTCTTGGAGGCGTTGGTCCAGTTTCACCAAAATGTGAAGCAACTATATGAATTACCTCTTCTGGAAATTCTCGATGGTAAAGTTCTGCAACTCCCAGCATGGAATGGTCTAGTAAAATTCCCGTGGGTTCTAAATTTCCTTTTTCATCTTTCTTGTACTCGTATATCTTCATTATATCATGAACAATACCAGCTGCTATTAAGTGGTCTCTGTTCAACGGTAATCCATAATTTTTTTCAATAGAATCTGCAACTCTTAAACATAAATCAACCAAGGCTATAGAATGTTTGAGTACATCCCTTTCCACAGTTGTCATTCCAGAAGCTGAACCAAGAGAAAAGTATGTTTTTGCTTCTTCTATACTCATTGCAGGATATTTTTTAAAGTGTTTGTTTGAAAGCTTTGGATTTTTGATAAAACTAATTACTTTTTTTCTTAGTTCGCTATCCTTAATCTTATTTGCAAGTTCTATGAGTTTTTTCATATTACACACTAGAGATTATATTCTTAAATTTATTTTTTATTAATACCTTAAGTTCTTCTAGCCCATCTTCAAGATTTTCATATCTAATAAGATCTATTAAACCAGAGTTTACTGGTCCGAGAACCATGCTACTTATATCTACACCTTTTTTAGCCAAGCAAACTATTGGTTTTTTGAAAAATAAAGCAAAACCAATTTCCACACCAGTTCCAGTTGAAGGGTTACTTACTTCAGCTACAATAAGCTTCGATTTTTTTATTATTTCCAAATTTTTTCTAAAAACTGCTTCCCTTAGTTTCAAGCTTAAGTTTGGGTTATGAATATCTTCTATGCTTTGATTTACCTCTTTTATCGTGTGTATGTGTGGTATGTAAGGTTTTAAACCCAATTCTTGAATTTTTTCACCTATTTTCTCGTAAGTTTTCCACCATTCTCTAGATGTATGCCTTAAAGATCCAGCTATGTAAACGTCTACCATTCTATCCTCTTCAACCAAACAGGGCGCTCAATCCAGCTGCAGCCTCTTCAGCTTTCTTACCCTCTTCTTCCTTTTTCTCTTCCTTTTTCTCTTCCTCTTTAGCTGGAGCTGCTACCGCTACTGTTGCTTGTTGCAGAGCTTCATCAATATTAACTCCTTCCAAACTTGCTACCAAAGCCTTTATTTTTGCTTCGTCTGGAGTTATTCCTGCAGCTTCCAGTACTTTTTTTATGTTTTCCTCTGTTATTGGTTGCTTTGCTGAATGAAGCAAGAGCGCCGAGTATACATATTCCATCATTTTGCACCTCCAAATTTGCTTTCCAAAGCTTTAGCATTATTAAACGCTTTAACCAATAAAAACTTTATGTTTTCTTTAGTAGGGTAACAAACATTAATAGAAAGGTTAAGGGCATGATTATAAGCTTCGTTCAATTTTTGCGGATAAATATTAACCAATTCTAAAACATCCTTTGAATAAACATTTCCATTTTCATAAATTGCAACGATGTTAAGGCTAATTGTAATTGGTTGAATTCCAAGTTTTCTTAGTACAGAAGCCAGTTCCTTGCTTATTTTATCGCCTTTTTTAGCAACAGTGACGTCTTTTTTTATGGCTATTTTTCCTTGTTCAACTCCAGCAGGTATTCCAACTCTTGACAGTTCACTTATCACAGGGCCTGGTAACAAGTTTGTAGGACCAGCTTTAACTATTATATCACTTTCAGCTATGTCACCTTCTTTTGCAAAAGTTGGAGATTTAAGCGCACTTATTTTTTTATAGAACTTGAAAGGTTCAAGATTTGTAAAAACCAAAGCAGGCTGTTGAGGTAATAACTCTATCAACATTTTCATGTTAGCTTTTTCAAGAGCAATTTGAAGCAAAGATTTTTTACACATTTTTATTAGTGCTTCACCCCTAACTTTCTTTCTTATTTCCTGTAGTTGTTTGCTAGGAAACTTGAACATATCTATTAGTCCTATTACCCTATAACCTTCGAGTAGCCTTTTTATTTCCTCAACTTTTTTTATTTTTTCTTCCTTTACCATTTTCACACCTCTATTTTTACCGGCGCACTCATGGTAAGTTTTAGCAGAACGTTTTGAATGTTATTCTTTCCTTTAGGAAGTTTATTTTCCAAAAATTTTAGAACAGCCTTTATGTTTTCAGCTATTTCCTCATCCTTCATCTTTTCATTTCCAACTATACATTGAACTACTGGCGACTCTTTAACTTTTATCCTTACAGCTTTTTTATATTTTTCAACCAAAGTCTTAGCATCTTCTGTAACTATTTTTGGCATTTTTCCTCTTGGTGCTAAAAATTGACCTAACATTTTACCGATAAGCGGCATCAGTTTTGGTTCAGCAAGGAAAAAATCTGTTTTTCTGGCCAGTTTTTTTGCAGCCCTTTTATTTTTTCCAAGTTCTCTTATATCATCACTCGTAAGTATTTCACAGTTTGCATCCTTTATTGTATCAGAAAAAAGTACAACTTTTGCTTCTTTTCCTCTTCCATGTGGCAAAAACAATTCTTCAGAGAACCTGTTTTCAGGTTTTTTAAGGTTTATTTCCTTCAAGTTTACAATTAAGTCAAAACTTTGAACAAAATTTCTTTTTTTTGCTTTTTCTCTCAGTTCTTTTATTGCAGCTAATATTTTTTCGGTCATAAGACCTCCTGCCTAGGCAGTCTATACTTATTTCACTATTTTAAAAGTTTATAAATTTTATATTTTAGGATTAAAAAAACTAAAAGAAAGAATAAACAAAATTATTTCTGGATAATTTACTTTAACGCATGATCCCATTTCCCTTCATCAATTTCTTTGATTATTTCTTTTGGTCTTTTTCCTTCTACTAGCACGCCTGTCATAGAGTTAGCAGTTCCTAAAACTTGTTTTACTGCAGATTTTAAATCTTTAGCAAGCAAATCGTTCATTTTCATCTTTGCAATTTTCACGCATTGCTCGAAGGTTAAATTTCCGACAGAAGTTTTTCCAGCAGCTTTTTCCTCTTCTGTAATTTTTGCAACATCTATCCCAAGTTCTTTTTTAATCAAACTAGAAGTTGGTGGAGTCCCAATTTTAATTTCATATTCTTTCGTTTCCTTATCGATAATAATTTTTACCGGAACTTTCATACCTTCATAATCTTTAGTCATTTCGTTTATTTTTTTGAAAACTTCACCCACGTTCAACTTATAAGCAGAAAGTTTAGGAGCAGTAGTAGGACCAGGACTTGCTTTACCCCCTTCAACGAGCAATTCCAAAGTTTCTTTTTCTGCCATACTTTTCACTCTTTTTTTGCCTTTTCAACTAGTTTCACGAATTCAACAGAAACTGTAACTGGTATCGGAACAGTAACTTCTAACATTTCTATAGTGCATTCTCTTTTTGTTTTGTCATATCTCACAACTTTCCCTCTTTCTCCTTTGAAAGGACCACCAATTATTTCTACTATATCACCCTTGTTCAACTCTATTTCAACTTTTCTAGGTTCTAAAAACCTTTGAATATCCTTTAAATCTATGGGTTTTCTTATCAATCCTCTTACATGAGGGATCATTTTTAACGCTTTTTCTATATCCTTTATCTCGCCCTCAACAAAAATGTAACCCTTTATTTCTTCTGGATGAACCAAAGCACGAATATCTAGCCCATGAGTTTTTGCTTTAGCTGCTATACTTTCGAGTACTATATTTTCTCTCCCGACTACAGTTTTAACAGTGTATATCATATTTTCACCCAAACAAGGGCAATAAAGTAAATATTAGATATACTAAAAAACCAATTAAACCAATTAACCCTATTCCTATTAAACATATTCTAGCAGTTTTGAAAACTTCTTCTCTTTCTGGTTTTTTAGTTAGCGCCAATACTCTTCTATACTTTTCTAAGGTTTTTTTGACGTTAAACATGGTTTCACTAGTTTAACTTAAGAATTCTACGCCTAAAATTTTTTCTATATCCTTTCTTGTTTCCTCGCTCCATAATTTTTCTGGACTGAATATTTGCGGCGATCTTACTCCAGTTACTATTAGTAAAGTTCTTATAGTATCACCAAGCTCCTTCGCCACTTGAGCACCCCAAATTATCTTTGCATCTGGTGATAATTTGGACGAAACCGCTTCGCAAATTTGTTGAGCTTCTTTTATAGTAATGTCTGGCCC
>CAZRMN010000020.1:0-15178 GCA_964601215.1 uncultured archaeon | reverse complement strand
ACCTTTCCTTCCTTAAGTTTTTTACCTACACTTTTGAAAACTGGTGCAAGCTCTGTTGATAAGTTTAATGCAAAGCTAACAAGAGCTGGTTCTTTCGCTCCTACAAGCTTACATATTTTTCTGAATCCCTCTGGATTAATATTGTGAAGAATAAAAGAAAACCAAGGATTTGAAAGGCATTCTCTCCAACTTTCTTTATCAGTTTTCCATTCGTAATTGCTTACTTTCAATTTTTCCAAAATTTTTATTGCTTTGTTTCTATTCCTTTTATCACAATAAACCACTAAACCATAAGAGTTTTCCTTGAGCGGGACAGTAGAATATTTTATCCCTTCTATTACTTCTCCAATCATCGGTTTAATTTTTTCTGCAAGTTTTTTAACATATTCTTTTGAACCATAGATTATGTATTTTCCACCATATTCGACGATTTCTTCTATTGGCTTAGGAACTTTTGATTCAAAATGAACCCAACAATGGCCTCGAAAAAGTAATTCAAGGATTTTATAATCAGATTCACTCAATTCATAGCTTTCCATATATAGCGTTCAGAAATTAAATATTTAAATTGTTTAAGTTTCGTATGGTTTGCTTTTGAAAAATTCGATGTGAATGAGTTTAGTGATTTGAGAGTTTTTCAATTTTTAGAATTCTGATTCTATGAGGATTGCAGAGAAAAACACAAAAAATGAATTGGGATGAACATTATGTCAGAATTTGTCAGAGTCTATGAATCTTAACTAGTAGTTTCTATAAATTTTTTTTCTGTGTCCGATTTCTAAAACAAAAACGATCATTTTATTTCTTTCTATACTCATTATTACCCTATAATCTCCAACTCTTAACCTATAAAGGTTAAAACCTTTCAGTTTTTTAACAAACTTAAATGGATTTGAAGCTGTGGCCTCAACTTTATCAATTATTCTTCTAGCTGTATTTTTGTTTAATTTTTTTAACTGCTTAAGAAAAAATTCTGTCCATTTAACTTCATACATCGTTTCACTTTAACCCAAGCTTCTTTTTAACTTCTTTTGTAGAATAAACCCTACCCTTCTTCACATCTTCTAAAGCTTTTTCAATATTTTTTATGGTTTGCAAGCTTAGTTCTTCTTCCGAACTTTCGATCAACCTTTTTATCACTTCATTATAAGTTTCTCTTGGGTGGATTTTCAACATCTCCAATTTCTTTTTAACTTCCTCGTCTAGCTGAATTGTGGTCACCATAGTTTACTATAGTATACTATAATCTTATATAGTTTTTGTATTATAATGTTACTTTTTAAGAACTTACAAAAGTGGTAAATTCTCTCTTGAAATCAAATTAATTCATCCAAAGGACTTTTTACTTTTTTTAATTCTTCAGTTGAGATGTGAGTATAAATTTGAGTTGTAGATAAATTTGAATGGCCAAGCAATTCTTGAATTTTTCTTATGTTTTCCCCTGCTTCTAGTAAGTGAGTAGCAAAAGAGTGGCGCAAAGTATGAGGATGAACTGGTTTATTAATTCCTGCTTTTTTTGCAGCGAGCTTAACTATTTTTTGCACATTTCGCACAGACATTTTGCCTTTTCTTCCAGAAAAGACATAATCAGAATCTTTTTTGTTTTTTATGTATTCTTTTAACTCATCAACAAGCTTAGAAGAAATAATAAACATCCTGTCCTTTGCTCCCTTTCCTTTTCTTACCCAACCTATTCTTTCTTCAAGTTCAAGGTCACCAACTTTTAAGTTTACTAGCTCGCTTAACCTTAAGCCGGAGGAATAAAGAAGTTTTACTATTAGCTTATGCTTCTTGTTTTTAATCGAATTTATCAAAGCTTTAACTTCTTCTCTTGTTAAAACTATTGGCAAGGATTTGGAAATTTTTGGAGGTTTTAGGTTAACTATCCCCTTTTTCAAAACTTCATCATAGAAAAATCTTAAGGCAGATTGAATCAAAACTATTGTTTTTGGGTTTGCTCCTTCAGAAATTTTTTGAGCAATAAAATTCTTCACATCCTCTTCGTCCACTTCTTCAACTGATTTTTTAACAAATTCTAAAAACTTTTGATTATAGAAAAGGTAAGACTTAATCGTAAATGGAGAAAATCCCCTTAGCTTAAGCTCGGTCTCGAGCCTTTCTAATTCTTTCATAATTAGTATATGTTAAAAGTTCGTATAATATTTAAAATTCAAAACCAAATCTTCGACAATATACTTCCCAATAATTCCAAGTAATTTGATAGAATCCTTCCCTTTTATTGTAAACTCGCAAGAATTCTTATTGAACACTTCTACACCTAAAAACATATAAGAAGCATAACCAGAAACTAAAGAGCGATTTAACAATCTTTTTATTCCTTTAGGTTTTGCTTCAAATATTACATAATCTTCTTTATATTCTTGATCTTCCAAAAATTTCTCAAATTCTTCTAAATTAATTTTTTTGCTCCGCAAGACTGAAGACTCGGCAATTATTTTTACACTATATCCAAATCTTTCCAATTCTTTAAAAATTTTTAGGAGTTTGTCTGGCCAAAGAATTTTCCTTGAACTTAAAGTGATTGTATCATTTTCAAATCTAATCTTGTAGTTTTCTGTATCAACTCTACAGTACATCTAAAATTAATTTAAACTAAGAAAAAAATAAACTTAAACGCAAGAAATAAAAAATTTTTTGTTCAAGTTTTTTATTTTTTATTGCCTAGTTTTTTAAATGGGGCTAACTAAATGGCCATGGTTTTAAAAGTCAGTAAGTTTATACTCTCAAAGTTCTATAAACCAGATGTAAAAGAAGTTGCAAGAGAACTTGCAAAGGAAGGGCTGAACGAAAAAAATATTAAAAAATTAGTTAAGTTGTCTGGACTACCACTTCTAGAAAAAATTCTGAAAAAATTTGGATATGAAACGGATAAAATACTTAGAAAGGATTATTCTTACACTCTTGTATTAGCTAAAAGTAAAAAAACGAAAAGTATTTTAGAAATTCATGAAGATTTCACTAGAATAACTTATGAAATTCAAAAAATACTGGGAAATAGAAATTATATAATAAATATGGTAGCGTCTTCTTCAAATCCTCAGGATGGAGACGATCTTTTGTATTCATTTATAAAGTGGTGAAAATGCAAACAATACCAGAAGATGAAGCAAGAAGATTAATAGAACTGGGGAGTAGAGTAGCAGAAGATGAAGGCGGATTGGGAATAGAAAATTGCTATCCAATTTTTGAAAAGAATGAAATAATAGGCTATGGGTTTGCTTACTCTTTAACAACTGAACAAAATTTTGTTAAGAAAATGATTAAATGTTTTAAAACATTACTAAGAGAAGAATATCCTTCATCTTCTCATGCGACAGCAAGTGTAGAGCGATATAAACATCTTTCTGGAAAATATTCGAAAAAGAAGGATTGCATAAAGATAAAAAACAGGAGTTATGGAAGAAGGATGGTAGTATACATAAGGCCAGAAAAACTTCCAAAACCTAAAACCCTTACTAAAGAAAAAGCTATTGAAGAAGCTATAAAAAAAGGAATAGAAAGTGGGATAAAATCGCCTTTGGGTCTGATTCTACCATGGGAGAATGAAATTTATCATAAAAAATTCAAGGCATATAGGGTAGTAGATTTAACTGAATGCGAAAAATTTAATGTTGACATAAGATTGATAAAACCAAATTATTTTGATGTCATAAATGCTGCTATAAATTCTGGAATTATACTTGGCAAAGGTAGTATAGAAAAAAGAGAAAAAAGATTTGCAAAAAGCATGCGCGAGCTTTTGCTCGAGAGATTCAAAAAAATAAGCTGGGATGATATAGGGGGTCTTGAAGAAATAAAAACAGAAGTTAAATTTAGTATTTTAGCTCCTCTGCTAAACCAAAAACTATTCGAAAAATTGAATATAAGGGTTAGTAATACGCTTTTGGTTGGTCCTCCTGGGAGCGGTAAATCCACTATATTAGATGCAACAATTAATTATGCAAAAATGCATGCAAACATAATACCTTTTAGACCCGAATACATAGCAGCTTTTATTGGTAGGGATGAAATAGGTGTCCATTCTTTGTTCGAGTTCTGCGATAATTTGACTAGGGAAACAAACCAGTACACGATTCTTGCTTGGGATGACATAGATGACATAGGAAGCAGGTTTAATGCCTCTAGGGATAAGGTAGTTAATGCTATGCTTAGATTAATGGGCGGCATGGAAAATTATGAGTTTTCCATTCTTGGTTCTACTAATAGACCGACTGAACTCGATCCAGGGTTCTTCAGACACGGAAGATTTGGTAAAATTTTGTATGTTGGTGTTCTTAAAAAAGAGGAAGAAAGAAAAAAGGTTTTTGAAATATACACAAAAAATTTCAATTTGGGAAAAGATGTAGACTTGGGCACACTAGCTAGAAAAACAGAATATTTTACTGGTTGTGATATAAAAGGTTTGTGCGAACAGGCTGCGATAAACGCTGTTAGAAGAATTGCCACAAATAAGTTGAAAAAAATAGGGGATTTGGATTTTAAGGATATAGTAATTGAGAATTCAGATTTTGAAAATGTGTTAAGAGCTAATGGAGAAAGAATTAAAAAAAGGAATAAGATGTGGGAGTCCAATTTTAAGGAATGGGTAGCTGAAAAGCACTTAACCAAAGAGTTGTATATTGCTTAGCTTGCCTTTTCCTTTATCTTTGAAATTCTAACTAAAACTTGTTCTATGGCCTGAGCTAATGCCTCACCACTATCAGTTAACGAAACAATTTTTATTCTTCCTTTCTTTTCAAAGTTTACTAAACCGTAGGCTTTGAACTGGTCTAAAAGCTTGACAGTATGAGAGTAAGTACAATCAACTTCCTTTGATAAAATTGTAGCATATTTTGGACCAGATTTTAAAGAGATTAACATCTTTACTGGTTTCAGTCTTAAAAAAAGCCTTGTCAACTTATCCTTCTTTCCCAAGACTCCCACACCCTAATTAATTATTGACTAAAAGATATATTTATAAGTTATTAAAAAATTTTAAAACCTTTTTTGGAGTAAAAGGTTAAATTTTAATTCTCACTAATTTAATTTGACCCAAATGATAATATTAAGACAGCCTACTGTTGCAGGTACATTTTATAATTTGCACCCAGAATCCTTGAAAAAACAGTTAAAGTTTTGCTTTAATCATAAGTTTGGACCTAAAGGAGTGAAAAAAGAAAAGGTTATTGCTGCTGTCGTGCCACATGCTGGCTACATATATTCTGGTCCTGTTGCCGCATGGGTTTATTCAAAGCTAGAAAAAGCAAATTTTATTATCTTGGGACCGAACCATTCTGGCATGGGATCGCAGTTTGCTATCATGAAATCTGGACTTTGGAAAACTCCTCTCGGTGAAGTTGTAATTGATGAAAAAATTGCTGAAAAGTTAGTAAAGGAATGTAAGATATTGGAGTATGATGTTTTAGCTCATCAGTACGAGCATTCGATAGAAGTTCAACTGCCTTTTTTACAATTTAGGTTTGGAAGTAATTTTAAATTTGTACCAATTTCCATACTAAATGAGTTTGCAGATGAAACTTTGCTAGAAAATTGTAGATTAATCGGAAAGGGTATAGCAAAAGTAATAAAAAAAGAAAAGGGTAAATGGATTGTTTTAGCTAGTTCGGATTTTTCACATTATGTGCCGCATGAAGTTGCTTTAAAGACAGATAAAACAGTAATAAGAGCAATTTTAAAACTAAATGAAAAAGAGTTTTTCCAAAAAATTAATGAAAAGAATGCTAGCATTTGTGGGTTTGGGCCAATAGCTGTAGCTATAGTTGCAGCAAAGGAACTAAAAGCAAAAAAAGGTAAGCTTCTATGCTATAAAACTTCTGGAGATATGACAGAAGATTACACTTCTGTAGTAGGATATGCAAGTATAATCATGGCGTAGAGATTTTAATTAATGGATAAGCTCTTCCTGTTATTTTTTGTAATTCTTTGGAAGCATTCTCTTGACTTTCTATCGAAGCATTTAGAGCAGGTTTTATTTCTTTCTTTAAAGCAGGATTTTTAACTCCAATATTTCTCAAAATCATGATGTATTTTGGTGTTACTTCAGAAAATGTTTCTAAAGCTTTTGCTACTCTTTGCTTGTTCCTTCTCATTCTTTCTATCTCCTTTTTAGCTTGGCTAACTTCAATACTAAATTCTTTTATCAATTCTTTTGCAGTTTTTATATCCCCTTTTTCCGCAGCAACTTTTGCTTCTTCTAATCTATTTTCAGCAAATTCCAAATGTTTTTTGGCTCTTTCCAAACTATTAAAAACAAAAAAAAGCTGGAATTTTTCTCTTGCTCTTTTTACCCCATAAAAAATATCTCCAGGATAAGCATCAACAGTCCAAACAAACCAAGTTCCAACTATTAAAAAAGTTATGACAGAAAAAACCATTACCCAGCGATAGGATTCAGGATGCAAAACTTTTTTCCCTTCTTTTGTTAGTTTGTAGTAAACCCATTTTCTTCCTGGTCTTTCTATTCTTTCAACAAGATTCGATTCTCTCATCAAATCCAAATGCTCAGTAATAGTAGTTACATGCTTGCCCAGAAAACGAGAAAGTTCTGAAGCTGTCATTGGTCTATTTTCCAAAGCTTTTAAAATTTTTATTCTTGTATCTGCTGTTAGCGCTTTCAACAAATTTTTTGAAATTTTAAAATGTTCTTCCTCCATAAATTAACCTTTTTTATTATTGAATTTAAGCTTTTTAAAAATTTAGGGTCTAGACCCAAAAAAATCTTAAAGATTAATAAAAGTTGAATTAAAAGTAATTGAAAGGTGAAATAAATGAATAAGAAAATAATCGCGATAGTAATAGCTGCTTTGAGCATAGGAGGAATAGGAATTGCATTAGCTCAAGAACCTGCAGCAACTGCAGAAAGTATTGTTTATCCAAAAAATCCAACAAAAGTTCTAGTATTAGAAGGTGTTGCCTTTGATAAATCTAGCAAAACATCAAAACAAGTAATTTTCCTAGTAATGAAGTACGGGAATGAAAAAAACGTTTATCTTATAATTGGCGAGGAAGTTTACAAGATGACTAGAATTACAGAAGAAGACTATAATTTAGGACCAGGGACTAAAGTAATAAGATATAAAAGCGAAGATGGAAGTGTACTAACAATTTTAGTTCAGAAGTTTAGCAGATATGGCCAAATAGGTATTTCTGGCGACTTCAAGAATTACCTAATAACATTTAAGCCATACTACTATAGACGAGCGTTTCCTAGGCCCATTAAACCTATAGTAAAACCTGTGAAGGAATTGCCCAAAATAGATGAATTAAACATAGGTCAACTAAAAGTTACACCAATGCCTCTAGAAGAATGGATTGGATAAGCTTTTTCTTTTTTTATTTTCTTTTAATAGATAGATGAAAATGGAAGAAAAGTTGATTTTAAAGCATGCTTTAATGAATGCAATCCAGTATGGAGGAAGGGCTGAAATACAAGCTGTGGTAGGAAAAATTCTAGCAGAAAAACCAGAGCTTAAGCTTAAAATCAAAAATCTAATCCCAAAAATTAGGGAAATTGTTAAAAAAGTAAACTCTTGGAGTATAGAAAAACAAAAGGAAGAGCTTTTAAAAAATTTCAAAATTAAACCAGAAGATCTAGAGAAAAAGGAAAAAAAGGAAAGAATACTACCACCTTTACCAAACGCTGAAAAATACAAAAAAATAGTAATGCGACTTGCTCCATTTCCTTCTGGTCCGCTACATATAGGAAATGCGAGAATGGTAATCTTGAACGATGAGTATGTGAAGATGTATAAGGGCAAGCTTTTACTAGTTTTTGATGATACAATAGGTTCAAAGGAAAAGTTCATTCTTCCTGAAGCTTATGATTTAATACTTGACGGACTTAAATGGCTAGGTGTTAAGTGGGACAAGATTTATTACAAGTCTGATAGGTTGAAAATTTTTTACAAGGTTGCAGAAAAACTGATTAAAAAAGGTTTGGCTTATGTTTGTGAATGCAACGCAAAAACTTTAAGAGAAAAAAGGATGAAGGGAATTGAGTGCAAACATAGAAAGCAAAGTATAGAAGAAAATTTGAAAAAATGGAAAGATATGCTCTGTGGAAAGTATAAGGAAGGGGAAGCTGTAGTTAGATTAAAAACTGATATGAAACATCCCAATCCAGCTTTTAGGGATAGGGTATTGCTAAGAATAGTAGAAAGAGAACATCCAAGAGTTGGTAAAAAGTATAGAGTGTGGCCTCTACTAGAATTCAGTTGGGCTGTTGATGATCAGCTTTTAGGAGTTACTCATATCCTAAGAGGGAAGGATTTGGTTATTGAGGATATGATGGAAGAATTCATTTGGGAAAAAATGGGATGGAAGAAAATTGAATTCGTGCATTATGGTTTGCTAAAATTTGAAGGTTTGAAGTTGAGTAAAACAGAAGCTAGAAAAGCAATTGAAAAAGGAGAGTATTCTGGTTGGGATGACCCAAGAACTTGGAGTTTACAATCCTTGAGAAAAAGAGGTATAAAACCTGAAGCGATAAGAAAGTTTATTTTAAAAATGGGTTTGAGTTTAGCAGATGTTAAAGTTCCGGTTGAAATACTCTATGCAGAAAACAGGAAATTAATAGACCCTATTGCAAACAGATATTTTGCTGTTTTTGAACCTGTGAAAATATCAATTAAAAAATTACCAAAAATAAGGGAAGTGAAAATTCCTTTACATCCGGATTTTCCAGAAAGAGGGGAAAGGAGAATTCCTGTAGATGTAGAAAAGATTTATGTGGAAAAAGAAGATTTAAAAAGATATAACAATAAAAAGGTTGGTTTGATAAATCTTTGCAGCGTAAAGCTTAAAAGAAAATCTGAATTTTTAAGCAAAGAAATAAAATTTGAATATCAGAAAATTCATTGGGTTTCTGAACCAAACATAAAAATTAAACTAATTATGCCAGATGGTGAAGTTAAGAGTGGGATTGGTGAACCAAGCATGAAAGAATTAAAGCCTGGCGATATAATCCAGCTTCAAAGGTTTGGGTTTGCAAGAGTTGATAAAGTAAATAAAGATATAGTTTTATATTTTACCCATAAATAGAATATAAGATAGATGAGGTGATATGATGCCGAAGTCGTATGTGAAGTTTAACGTCCCTAAAGAATTAAGTGATAAAGTTTTACAAACTGTGGAAGTTGCCAGAAATACTGGAAAGGTGAAAAAAGGAACGAACGAAACTACAAAAGCAGTAGAAAGGGGTATAGCAAAATTAGTTATAATTGCTGAAGATGTAGAACCAGAAGAAATAGTCATGCATTTGCCCCCTTTGTGTGAAGAAAAAGGTGTGCCATACATTTATGTACCTAGTAAGCAAGAATTGGGTAGAGCTGCTGGGATAGATGTTGCTGCAGCTTCTGTTTGTATAGTAGAGCCTGGTGAAGCAAAAGAATCTTTAGAAGAAATAATCAGTAAAATTCAAGAGTTGAAGAAGTGATCTAATGCCAGAAGATGCTTATCCTGCTGAAGTACTCCAATTGTTAGGTAGAACTGGTGTTAGAGGAGTAACTCAAGTTAGGTGTAAGGTTTTAGAAGGGCCTGATAAGGGGAAAGTGCTAACTAGAAATGTTATTGGGCCTGTAAGAGTTGGAGATATATTGATGCTTAGAGAAACTGAAATGGAAACTGCTGCAAAAATGGTAGAGAGATAAATTTATATTTTTGAAAATCAGGGAAAGAGTATGAAATGTGCTTTTTGCAAAAAACCTATTAAACCAGGAAGGGGGAAAATTTTTGTTAAAACTGATGGTACTATTCTAGCGTTTCACTCTTCCAAATGTGAAAAGAACTACTTCATGAAAAGGGATGCAAAAAAATTAAAATGGGCTAGAAAGTAGTTTTGGGATTTAGATGCATGTTGGAATTGAAATTAAAGATAAAGATGTTTATACTATAATCCAGATTTTAAATTCTCGTCTTGGTGAAGAAGTTAAACTAGAGGAAATACTAGTTGAGCTACTTAAAAGAGGGGGGAGCAGCTCAGACCTTCTGTTTTTAATACTTCAGAAACTTGAGAAAAATGGTTTTGTAAAGGGGGTAAGAGGTGTTTTAAAAATAGAAAGGAAAATTGAAAAAGGCTATGCTGAAAAAATTAAAAGAGAAATTAAAAAGAAATTTCAGAATTATAGGAAACTTTTTGTTACTCCTTTAGAAGTTGCCAAATTTTATCAATGCCCAAGAAGACTTTTTTTAGAAAAGGTTGTTTTGGCTAAGCAGTATAAAGAAGCGAAAGGGAGAACTTGGGATGGTGAAGTTGTTCACCTTGCGGTAAACCTTTTCATAAAAAACTTGCTTAAAAAACCAGTGGAAGAACTAGTGCAAGAGAGTATAAAAATTTCAATGAAAAAGTATGAAGGAAAAATAACTATAAATGAAGAGGACCTTAAAGATTTTCTGTTCAGGTTTTATGAACTTTTGAGAGAAGAAAATTTTAAAAAAATCTTCACAGAAAAAACCTTTGAATCCTTTAAGCATGGATTAACTGGAACTCCTGACCTAGTTGGAATAAAAGAAAGTTCAATAATTCCAATAGACTTGAAGTTGGGAAGAATAAGTAGAAGGGGTGTGAAAGAGGAGCATATATTGCAAAATGTAGGAGAGAGTATACTTATCGAGGATTTTTTTAGAAAAAGCGTTGACACTGCTTATCTCATATACTTTGGTTCTAGGTCTTTGGTCAAGCTTGAAATAAGCGAAGAACTGAAAAAAAAGTTTTTGAGCTATAAAAAGCAGATAGAAAGGATGTGTAGAATAGGAAAAATACCAGAAAAAGGGAAGTTGCCAAACCTTAAAAGAAGGGTCTGTTTAGGTTGTCATGTAAGGCCAAGCTGTGAAAATATTGAAATGTTAAGGAGAATAGGTTTTTGAAGTGTTATACATACAACAAAGAATTAAAAAGCTGGCCAATAAATAAATTCTTGAGGGCCGGTAGATCAATGGTAGATCGCCACCATGGCAAGGTGGAGGCTCCGGGTTCGAATCCCGGCCGGTCCATTCTCTTCTAATAAGAAAGGTTTAAAAATGCACCTACAAATTATTATAGTTAACGGAGATGTAAAATGGGAGTAACAAGAGTTAAAGAAGAGGGTAAAGAGAAAGTAAAGGAAAAGAAGAAAGAGAAAGTCGTGAAAATAAAAAAGAAAACTGAGCCAAAAACTATAGTTAGAGTTGCTGGTACTGATTTGGACGGGGAAAAACCATTAGTTAGAGCTTTGAAAAAAATTAAAGGAATAAGTTTTACAATGAGTAAGGCAATTTGTGCTGCTTCTGGTTTTGACCCTCAAAGGAAGCTTAGTACTTTAAGCGAGGAAGAAATTAAAAAAATTGAGGAAGTTATAAAAGACCCGATTAAATTTGGTGTTCCTGCCTATCTTGTTAACAGAAGAAAGGATAGAACTACAGGAAAAAACATGCATTTGACTGGCCCAGATTTAGACATTGCAACTAAACTTGACATAGAAAGAATGATAAACATAAAAAGTTACAAGGGAGTAAGACATATGCTTGGTTTGCCCGTAAGAGGACAAAGAACGAGAAGCTCTTTCAGGAAAGGTAGGGCTGTAGGTGTTGTAAGAAAAGCTGTGAAAATTGCAACAAAGAAAGAAGAGAAAAAGTGATTGAATGAGAAGACAGAGAAAAAAATATGAAAAACCAAAAAGACCTTGGGATAAGGAAAGAATAGAAAAAGAGAAGGAATTGATGAAAAAGTATGGTTTAAGAAGAAAGAGAGAAATTTGGAAAGCAGAAGCCTTGCTGAGAAATTATAGAAGAAGGGCAAGGGAGCTTGCTGCAAAAAAAGACAAAGAAAAGGAAAGGACACTAATAAAAAAGCTTGCGAAACTTGGGCTTTTGGAAGAGAATTCAACTTTAGATGATGTTTTAAGCTTGACAGTAGAAGACATTTTGGAAAGAAGACTACAAACTATTGTTTTTAGGAAAGGTCTTGCAAATACTCCCAAACAAGCAAGACAATTCATAGTTCACGGTCATGTAATGATAAATGATAGAAAAGTACCATTTCCTAGCTATCTAGTACCCAAAGAGGAAGAGGATAAAATTAAAGTTCTTATAACTCCAAAAAAGGTGAAGTAAGTGGAAAAAAAGAAAAAGGAAAAATGGGGAATTGCTCATATTTACAGCACTTCAAATAATACCATAATTCATATAACTGATATTACTGGCGCAGAAACCATAGCAAGGTATTCTGGAGGAATGATGACTGATAAAGATAGGGAAGAGGGAATGCCTTTTCCTGCTATGCTCGCAGCGAAGAAAGCGGCAGAAGATGCCTTGGCAAAAGGAATAACAGGAGTGCATATAAGAGTTAGAGCCGCTGGCGGTACAAAAAGTAAAAGTCCTGGACCTGGCGCTCAGCCAGCAATAAGAGCTTTGGCAAGAGCTGGTTTAAAAATAGGTATAATAGAAGATGTAACTCCAATAATTCACGGGAAAATGCGTCCGAAAGGAGGAAGACGTGGAAGAAGAGTATAAAAAAATTAAAATATTTCAAGAACATAATGTAGAGTTATAGTTGATTAGATGAAAATTCAAATTTTAAAGCAAACTGGTTCTGAAATAAAATTCTTAGTTGAAGGAATAACCCCTGCTTTTGCTAATGCATTAAGAAGAATAATGGTTTCTGAAGTTCCAACAATGGCAATAGAATGGGTTGAGTTTAGGAAGAATGATTCTGCTTTGCCTGACGAGGTACTTGCTAATAGATTGGGACAAATTCCTTTAACTTTTGACCCAAGGATTTACAACTTGCCAGAAGAGTGTAAATGCGAAGGCAAGGGGTGCAGAAGATGTCAAGTTAAATTAGTCCTTAAGAAAAAAGGGCCGTGCACGGTTTACTCTGGTGACCTTAAGTCAAGAGACAGGGATGTAATGCCTGTGTATGATAATATACCTATAGTAGAACTTTTTGAAAATCAAGAGCTAGAATTTGAAGCCATAGCTCAGCTTGGTCTTGGAAAAGTTCATGCAAAATGGCAAGCTGCTGTTGTTGGCTATAAAAACCTGCCAAAAATTACTATAAATTATTCGAAGTGTAAAGGTGAGAAATGTAGGAAATGCGTAGAGAAGTGCGTAAAGAAGGTTTTGAATATAGAAAAAGGAAAAATTGTTGTTTCTGATCCTGTTGAGTGCAACATGTGTATGCAGTGCGAGGAAGTTTGCCCAGAGGGTGCGATAAAAGTAACTCCTGTAGAAGATACTTTTATTTTTACTGTTGAAAGTGCTAGCGGACTAAAACCAGAAGAAATCATTGTTAAAGCAACTGAAATTTTAGAAAAGAAAATGAAAGAATTAAACAAAAAAATAAAATGAGCAAACTTTTTATATTTCTAGAGATTTTGAATATTTGTTAGTAGCAGGGGTAGCCAAGTCTGGTCTAAGGCGCAGGGCTTAAGTTAAACTTAAGCGCAGATTCAAGATGAAGAAACCCTGTGGGTTAGTCCCTTCGTGGGTTCAAATCCCACCCCCTGCACAAATTTTTAAATCTTTAATTATCTTTCTTTTCAATTAATTTAGAGGGTTTTTGGAGCTTTCTGTCAAACCTGGCAGAATCTCCAAGAATTAGAGAGGTGAAAAGATGGAAAGTGGAGATTTTGTATATATAGACTATATAGGTAGAGTAAAAGATACAAAAGAGATTTTCGATTTAACTAAAGAAGATGTTGCTAAAAAAGAAGGTGTTTACAAACCAAACTACAAGTATAAACCAGTCCCTATAATAATAGACGCTGATTTTATCTTGCCCGGTCTAAACGAAGAAATAAAAAAAATGAAAGTTGGAGAAAAGAAAAAAATTGAAATAAAACCAGAAAAGGCTTTTGGTGAAAGAAACCCAAACTTGGTTCAATCAATTCCGCTTTCAAAGTTTAAAGAACAAAATATAAAACCAGAGATTGGTGCTATGATTAATATTGGCGGTCTTAAAGGAAGGATTGTAAGCATCTCTGGGGGTAGAGTACAAATTGATTTTAATCACCCTTTAGCTGGGAAAACTCTGGAGTATGAGATTGAGGTCTTGAAAAAAATAAAGGATACAAAGGAAAAAATAGAAGCAATAGTTTTCTACTTTACTTCTATAGAAAAGGAAGATATAGAAGTTTTAGTAAAGGAAAAAGAAGTAGAAATAGTGTACAAGAAAAAGGATTACCTTTTAAGTAGAACAGCAAAAGAACTAATAGCTAAAACAATAAAAAAATGGGTAAAACCGATAGAAAGAGTTAAATTCGTCGAAATATTCGAATAAGAATTTATCTTTACATTTTAAATTATAATAAGTGATGCCATGGGTGTGAAACAACTCATAGAAAGAAGGACTTTTAAGCAAAAAATAAGTGAAGAAGATGAAGAACTAAGGTCTCTTTTGGAAAGTAGAAAAACTCAAATAAAGGTAGTGGGAGCTGGAGGCGCAGGAAACAATACAATAACCAGACTCATGCAAGTTGGTATAGTTGGTGCTGAAACAATAGCAGTAAACACGGATGCTCAAGACTTGCTTTATACAGATGCTGACAAAAAGGTTTTGATTGGTAAAGAACTAACCTCAGGCTTAGGAGCAGGTGCAAACCCAGAAATTGGAAGAGAGGCTGCAAAAGAAAACAAGGAAGACCTTAAGAAAGTTTTGAGAGGAGCAGATATGGTTTTCTTGACTTGCGGCTTAGGTGGAGGAACTGGGACAGGAAGTTTGCCAGTGATTGCAGAAATTGCAAAGAAAATAGGTGCTTTGACGGTAGCAATAGTTACCTTGCCTTTTAGCATGGAAGGAAAACAAAGGATGAAAAACGCTAGAGAAGGATTGGCTAACTTGGAAAAAGTAACTGATACATTAATAGTTATTCCAAATGATAAGCTACTAGAAATAGTGCCAGATGTAAGTTTAGAAACTGCTTTTAAGGTAGCGGATGAAATTTTGGTTAATGCAGTAAAGGGTATTGCAGAGCTTGTAACAAAGCCTGGTTTAGTAAATCTTGATTTTGCAGATGTAAGAGCTGTTATGTCAGAAGGTGGACTAGCAATGATAGGAATGGGGGAAAGCAACACCGACAATAGAGCTATAGAGGCAGTAGAAAAAGCTTTGAATAATCCATTGATAACAGTTGACATAACTGGAGCAAAATCAGCTCTAGTTAATGTCACTGGTGGTCCAGAT
>CAZRMN010000019.1:0-15989 GCA_964601215.1 uncultured archaeon | reverse complement strand
AGCAATTGTATAAAGGAATCCATAAATTTCTTTTTAGTTGTAGCAAATTGTATCCTATTTACTGAAACTCTTCTGCCTTCGTCTTTAAGCAATGAATCTAAAACAGCAATTTTTATCTTTTTCGTAGAATTAATAACAGATGGCGGAACGTACTTATCTTTTGATTTGCATCCTCCATAGTTTAAGAATTCAAGAACATACTTTTTCCTATAAGTTACAACAATTATGTAATTCTCTTGTTTAATTAATGAAAAAGGAATATTTCTTCTTTTTAATAAAGAGCAATACTCTTTAATTAGTTTTATATTAGAATTGGTAAAGTACATCTTGTTAAATATAGGAGATACTCCTCCATCTCCTATAAGGTGTCCTAATATTTTTGCAGTTGTTACGTCAGCCAGTGTAATTTTTGACATTTTTTCATATATATATTAGAATTAAATATTAAAATTCTTTGCATATGCACATAATTTTTTAAGTTTGTCTTAACCGAAAAGTATTTATTTGCATATGCACATAATTATTACGTGCATTTGCACAAAATTTAGGAGGTGAAAATAATGCCATGGGGATGGGGAAGAGGCAGAGGATGGAGATGGATGTTTTGGTTAACTGGTTTGCCAGGATGGGCTAGATTTGGTTACGGATATTCAGGATATCCAGTAGCACCTTCTGGATTCTGGCCAGGATGGGGAAGAGGAAATCCTTTTTGGTTTTGTAGATGGTTCCCTTGGCTTCCAAGATGGTGGTGGACAGGTATGTATGGTCCAGTTCAGTGGACACCCCAAGGGCCAGTACTAGCATCTCAAGCACCTCAGCAACAGCAACAAGTTCAGCGAGTGCCCCAATTGCCTTCACAACCATTCCAGCCACAAATGTCAAGAGAAGAGGAGATTAATTATCTCGAACAAGAACTTAAAGCTTTAGAAGAAGAAAGAAAGCTGATAGAACAAGACATCGAATCAGTGAAAAAAAGGATCGAAGAATTGAAGAAGATGTGAAAAATATGAACGGAAGAGGAAGAATGGGAGGTTTCGGTCTAGGCCCTGGTGGATTTTGCATTTGTACAAATCCAAATTGTAGATTTGTGATGCCACACCAAAGAGGAGTACCTTGTTACTCCTTAATATGTCCAAAATGTGGAAGCCCAATGACAAGAAAGGTTTAATAATAGAAAACAAAAATTAATTGGTGAGAAAAATGAAGATAGCTGTATCCGCAAGTTCGGACAATTTGGAAAGCTTAGTTGATCCTAGATTTGGAAGATGTCCTTTTTTTATCATAGCTGAAGTAGAAGGAAACGAGATAAAAAATTTTGAAGCAATAGCAAATCCTGCTATGAATGCTATAGGAGGTGCAGGAATTCAAGCTGCACAAATTGTTGCGAATAAAGGAGTAGAGGTAGTTATTTGTGGTAATGTAGGACCAAATGCTTTTTTAGCATTAAAACAAGCAGGAATAAAAATAATAACAGGAGTGGGAGGAGTTAGCATAAGAGATGCAATTAAGATGTATTTAAATGGGGAATTAAAAGAAACAGAAGCTCCTACTGCACCAGGTGTTGCACCACCAACTTTGCCACCCTTTCCTGGAAGAGGTAGGGGTGGAAGAGGAAGGGGTTTTGGAGGACCACCAATTGAATGTGTTTGCCCAAAGTGTGGACTTAGAGTACCCCATCAAAGAGGACTGCCTTGTAGTCGTCATATTTGTCCAAAATGTGGTATACCAATGGTAAGGGCTTAGGTGATAAGATGAGGATCCTTTTCCCAGTAACAGAAAAAAAGGGAAAGGATTCGATGATAGCATGGCATTTTGGAAGATCTCCTTATTTTGCAATTTATGACACAGAAACAGATAAGCTTGAATTTTTTGAGAATAAACTAGAGGAGATTAGAAAACAAGTAGAAAGACCTGTTGAAGCATTGCTCAAACATAACATAAATGCTGTTTTTGCAAAAGGTATAGGGGTAAAAGCTTTAGAATTCTTTCGCTCACATGGAATAGTAGTAAAAACAGGAGAGTGTGAAACGATTAAAGAAGTTATTGAAAATGAAGAAAAGCTTAAAGAATTGGAAAAAGCATGTAAAGAGAAGGAATGAAATGAAGATCTTCACTCTTTGTGATAACAGAAAAAAAGGTAATTTTAAAGCTGGTTGGGGTTTTTCTTGTTTTTTTAGCCCTTATAAAATAATTTTTGATACAGGTCCTGATAAAGAAATTCTTGAACATAACTCAAAAATATTTGGAATAAAGAAGGAAGAAATTAACTACTGTTTTATTTCACACTTGCATGCTGATCATACAGGAGGTCTAAATTGGTTGAGCAAAAAGACAATAATTTTTTTCCCAGAAGGATATGACAACAGTATTAAAGGAATTAGCACTTTTGTTTTCGATTATCCAATTAAAGAACAGAGTTTAATCTTTGAAAGAGAAAAAGTGATGGTAGTAGGATGTTCTCATCCTGGAATAGTTAAGATGGCTGAAGCTGTTTACAAAAAATATGGAAAGATTAAATTGATTATTGGAGGCTTTCATCTTTTAGGTTTAGAAAAAGTTGAAGTGAAAAAAATAGCAGAAAAATTAAAAGAATTTACTGAAAAAATAGCTCCTTCACATTGCACAGGAGAAGAAGCAATTAAAACTTTTAAGTCAGTTTTCAAGGATAAGTTTATAGAAAATTATTCTGGAAAAATAATTGAGATAAAGTGAGAAAATGAAAAAAATTGAAAAGTTGAAAAAAGGAGAAAGAGCATCTCTAGTTTCTATTTTAGTTACTGCTATTTTGGCTTTAGCAAAAGCAATCGTTGGTTTTTTTTCAGGAAGTATTATTTTAATAGTCGATGCTTTACATAGTGGGACTGATATACTAACTGGATTAGCTTCTTGGTTTGGTTTGAAAATATCACAAAAAAAACCTACCGAAAAGTTTCCTTATGGTTATTACAAGACAGAAAACCTAGCAACTTTTTTCATTTCTCTTTTTATCCTTTATACTTCTGTTGAATTCATGCTTGAGGGTTATTCAAAGCTTTTTTCAATTTCAAAAATTTTATATCCTTTCCAGGCTTTAGCAATAGCTTTAATCTCTTCCATATCTTCCTTCTTTTTAGCTAGATATCTCAAAAAGTCTGGAGAAGTTACTGGTTCTCAATCCTTAATAGCAAATGCTCAAGAAAGGCTGAGCGATGTTGCTTCTTCTCTATTAGTTTTTGTAGGTATTTTTCTAACTTTTTATTCTATACCTTACGTAGAAGGAATAATAACAATTTTAATTTCAATTCTTGTTTTAAAAATAGGAATTTTTACTGCAAAAGATTCATTATTTGCTTTATTAGATGTTAGTCCAGGAAAAGAAATAGAAGAAAAAGTTAGAAAAGTGATAGCTTCTATAGCTGGGGTAGAAGAATTAAAAGATTTAAAACTAAGAAGGTCTGGCCCTTTTGTTCTTGGGGAAGTTACAATAAAAATTAGGAAATACGTAGATGTGGAAAAGGCTCATGAGATTGCCGACTTAATAGAGGAAAAGATAAAAAGTGAAATAGAACAGATAGATTCTTTTATAATTCATATAGAACCCTTCAAAAGTAAACAACAAAAAATAGCTATTCCTTTGGAAAATTCAAAAGGTTTAAAATCAAAAGTTATGCAAAAGTTCGGGAGGTCGAATTATTTTCTTTTTGCAATTCTAGATACGGAAGAAAAAAAGATAAAAGGAGTTTATGTGAAACCAAATCCGTATAAATTACAAACAACAAAAGCAGGACTTTCTGTTTCAAAGTTTCTTGTCAAAGAAAAAATAGATGCTCTTTTAACAAAAGAAATAGGAGAAATTGCTTTTCATACCCTCAGAAGCAATTTAGTAGATATTTACAAGGCAGAGGGGGAAACTGCTGAAGAAGTTATAAAAAAGTTTTTGGAAAATAAACTTGAAAGGTTAAATCAACCAACTAAAAAAGAAGAAGTAATTCCTACAATTCCTAGAAGATGGGGAAGATGGAGAAGAAGAGGTCCATGGTGGAGAAGAATATGGGGTTAAAAATTTATGCGAGTACTGGTACAAAAGGTGGAGTAGGTAAATCAACGTTTGCTATTCTTCTATCATTTAAACTTTCACAAGAAGGAAAAAAAGTTGTTTTGTGTGATTGTGATGTGGAATGTCCTAATGATTTTTTAATTCTGAATCAAAAGCTTGAAAATCCAGAAAAAGTTTACAGAGAATATCCAGAACTTGATAAAGAAAAATGTAAGAAATGTGGAAAATGTTCGGAAATTTGCAAGGAGCATGCGATTTTTTGGGTTAAAGGAAAATATCCTGTTTTTTTCTATGATTTGTGCAGTTCGTGTGGTGCTTGCTGGTTGGTTTGTCCTTTTAAAGCAATAAAAATAAAAAAAGAAGTTTGTGGTGAAATATTTTTGAATAAAATTAATGAAAATTTTTGGTTAGTTACAGGAAGATCAAAAGCAGGGGTTTCAGAAACTGGTCCAATAGTAAGAGAGGTTAAAAAAAGAGCTGTTCAAGTTGCAAAAGAAAAAAAAGCAGAATATTTAATTATAGATACTTCTCCAGGAGCTCATTGCAATGTTATTCAAGCTTTGCTAGGAGCAGAAAAAGCTTATGCAGTTACTGAACCAACTCCTTTAGGAGCACATGATTTAAGTTTAATTCTTGAACTTCTCCAAAAGTTGGAAATTCCTTCTGAAATAGTTTTAAATAAATGTAATGTGGGAAACAAAAAAGAAATTGAAAAAATTGCTAAAAAGTTTGGAGTTAAAATCTCAATTGAAATTCCTTATTCTGAAGAATTGCTTAAAGCCTATTGTGAAAAGAAATTGGAAAAAATGGTGAAATTAATATGAGAATTGTGGTAGCTTCCGGAAAAGGCGGAGTTGGAAAAAGTATGCTTGCAAGTTGTTTGGCTTTACTTTTTTCTAAAAGTAGAAAAGTTGTTGCTTGTGATTGTGATGTTGATGCTCCAAATTTAGGTTTATGGTTGGGTATAACTGATTATGAATCAAAAGAAAGAATTTCTACATCCTTTAAAGCAAAAATAGATGAAAAAAAATGCATAAAATGTGGCAAATGTATGGAAGCTTGTAAATTTTTTGCTATTGAAAAAAACGAAAACTTTCATGTTAATCCTTTTCTTTGTGAAGGTTGTGGTGTGTGTAAAATAGTTTGTCCTGTAGATGCTGTTGAATTAAAACCAGTAGAAAATGCAGAAATAAGGATTAAAAACACAAGCTATGGATTCCCATTAATAAGTGCGCAAGTATATCCAGGGGAAACAGGTTCTGGAAAAATTGTTGAAGAGTTGAAAAAAAGAGCTGAAAGTTTTGAACATGAAATCATGATTTTGGATTCTCCTGCTGGAATAGGTTGTCCAGTAATAGCTTCTGTAAGAGGTTCAGATTTTGCAGTTTTAATTACTGAACCAACTCCTTCAGGATTTTCTGATTTAAAAAGAATATTAGAAATTGTGGATTATTTCAAAGTACCTTATGGAATTGTGATAAATAAATGGGATATTAATCCTAAACTTTCGGGAGAAATTGAAAACTGGGCAAAAGAAAAGTTTTTAGGAAAAATTTCTTATGACAAAAAAGTTATAGATGCCATCGTAAATCTTAAGCCAGTATTAGAAACTAATTCTAAGGTTGTGGAAGAAATAAAAGAAATTTTTAAAAAACTAAATTCCTGGTACTCCTTTTGAAAACAATACTTTAAGGAAATGGTACATCACAAAAAGTTCCCATGCAAATGGGCCATAAGCTAAAAATCCAATTATAGGTATCTCAAAAATTTTTATGTTTTCTAAAATTGGGACAGTATAATACCATTTTGCATAAGCCCAATAATTCCAGAACTCCCAAAGAAAACCACAAATATAGCCTGCAACAAAAAGAGAAAGTATAGTATTAAACTTACCCATTTTTATTTCTTTTAGAATTGATTTTTCTCCCGATAAATAATTGATTGGGTCAAGAAGAAAGAAAAAGCCAGTCCAAACAAGAATCCACATGTAAGGAGAATGGACGATAAGTGGTACGGTAACAAAAATTGCACCAACAAAAATCGAAAGATAGAGCAAAGGCTTACTTATCTTGATTTTTTCTTTAGGTTTTATTTCAAACAGATGGAATCCTTTTAGCAAATAAGCTGTTTCAAAGACGGCAGGAACTATTGTAGAAAAGGCTATTACTCCTGCAAGTATTTCTTGCTCTTGAATGTTAACATAATACCAACCTTTTAGAAAATCGTTGTAAAATTCAAAAAGTAACCAGAAAAAGAGAGAAATTGCAAACAAGCTTAAAAACTGCTTTGGATATGAGCTCATTAAAGACCTTTTTTTAAGCTTAAAAGTTATGCTATCTATAAGAAGAATATAACCAATCCATACAAAAGGACAAAACCAAGAGATGAAAGGCTTAATTTTTAAAAAAAGCGTGATTTCAGCAAAAATTATTAGGCCTAAACCTATTAACCCATACTTTTTAAACATAATATTATTTTTAAACTTTGATGCAAAAGTTTTTTTTGATAATATGAAAGAGGAAGAGTTTCATAAGAGCAGAAGGATGTTTTGTATAAAAGATGGAAAATTATACATTGCTAAACCTGATTTGCCTTATTCTCATCTTGTATGGTTTAAAAAGAAAGCTTGGGTTAAAGAAAAGAGTGATCCAATAGCTATGAAAATAATAAGAGGATATGTAGATTCTAAAGGTGATGTACATTTTTACAGAGGGAATTTTGAAGTTGATGAAAAAACTGAAAGAGAATTTTTCAAATTTTTACCAGAGCTAGTGAAAAAACTTAAACTCAATCCAGAAGCAAAAGTTTTTGGTGGTGCAATCGTGCAAAAAACTGGAGTTGAATGGCCTCCAAGAAAAAAGTATGGGAAAATAAAAAGATTGGTTAAATTTAAAAGCATTTAAAATAGAATAATGAGTAGATAAAATGACCGAAGAACAAAAAGTCACTTTAAAATTACCAAAAATAAATGCATGGATGATTTCTACTTTTGTTTTAATAATCATTTTAGGCATTTTTTTGGCATTCCCTTCTTTTATTTTAAATTTAACAGGAAGAGCAACAGAGGTAAATGTTGGTTCTATTGGAAGTGAACTAACTCCTGATGAAGCTGGAAGTAAAGCGGTCGAATACATTAACAAAAATTTAATTACTTCAGGTTCTGCTTCTTTGGTTTCTGTAGAAGAGATGAGTGATATGTACAAGGTTACAACTTCTTATCAAGGTCAACAAATTCCTGTTTATATAACTAAAGATGGTTTATATTTGTTTATTTCTCAACCTCTTGATACTACAAAAGAACTTCCCAAACCGCAACAACAACAAACTCAACAAGAAATTCCAAAATCTGATAGACCAAAAGTTGAACTTTATATTTTCTCTTATTGTCCATTTGGTGCTCAATCTTTAGATTCTTTTGCTGAAGTAGCTTTATTCTTGAAAGATTATGCTGACTTTAAGGTTAAATTCTTCAGTAATATGCATGGAGAACATGAAAGACAACAAAACATGATTCAAGAATGCATTCAAAAAGTTGCTCCAGACAAGTATTTTGAATATGCAAAAGATTATTATGAAAAGGTTTACAGTTCATGTGCAAGTCAGAGAAGTGTTGATTGCGACAAAGAAAAAACAACCGAACTTTTGAATGAAGTAGGAATAGATTCAAACAAAGTTTTTGAATGTGTGGAAAAAGAAGGAGAACAACTTTATCAACAAGATAAGAATGATGCAAGTAGTTTAGGACTTAGTGGTTCACCTTCGTTTGTAATAAATGGAGTTTATACAAGAGTAACAAGAACTCCTGAGGGAATAAAATCTGCTGTTTGTTCAGCTTTTAATACTCCGCCAGAAAAATGCTCTCAAGAACTAAGTAGTAGTGCTTCCTCTTCTAGTGGACAATGTTAATCAATAAGTTTAAATTAACTCAATTTTAATATTAAGTGATATTTATGAAAAGGATTTATTTGGACTATGCAGCAACTACTCCAGTAGATCCTAGAGTTTTAAGAGCTATGGAACCTTTTTTTACTAAAAAATTTGGAAACACGATGAGTTTGCACTCTTTTGGAAGAGAAGCAAAAAAAGCTTTAGAAGAAGCAAGAGAAAAAGTTGCAAGTTTGATTAAAGCAGAAGCTAAGGAAGTAATCTTTACTGGAAGTGCTACCGAAAGTAATAATCTTGCTTTAAAAGGAATTGCTTTTGCAAACAGAAAAAAAGGAAAACATATAATTACTTCAAAAATAGAGCATGATTGTGTTTTAAACTCTTGCAGATGGCTCGAAAAACAAGGTTTTGAAGTAACTTATCTACCAGTAGATAAGTATGGACTAGTCAACCCTTCTGATGTTGATGCAGCTATAAGAAAAGATACTATCCTAGTTTCGATAATGCATGCAAATAATGAAATAGGAACTATTGAACCAATAAAAGAAATAGGAAAAATTTGCAGAGAGCATGGAGTTTATTTCCATACAGATGCTGCCCAAAGCTATGGTAAAATTCCAATAGATGTGAATAAGATGAATATTGATTTACTCACAGCCAATGCTCATAAAGTTTATGGACCTAAAGGAGTTGGAGCTTTGTACATAAGAGAAGGAGTTGAGATTGAACCTTTACTACATGGAGGAGGACACGAGTTTGGTTTGCGCTCTTCTACTGTCAATATTTCAGGAGTTGTAGGTTTTGGTGCTGCAGCTGAAATTGCAAAAAAGGAAATGAAAAAAGAAGCTAAAAGGCTTACCAAGCTTAGGGATATGCTTATAAAAGGAGTTTTAAAAATTAAAGATTCTCATTTGAATGGACACCCTAAAAAAAGATTGCCAAATAATACAAATTTCTGGTTCGCTTATATAGAGGGAGAAGCTTTGGTTTTATACTTAGATGCAAAAGGAATAGCTGCTTCTACTGGTTCAGCCTGTTCGTCAGCATCCTTAGAGCCTAGTCATGTTTTATTAGCTATTGGGTTAAAACCATACGAAGCTCATGGTTCTTTAAGGCTAACTCTTGGGAGATGGACTAAAAAGGAAGAGATAAAATATGTGTTAGAAGTATTGCCAGAGGTTGTTGAAAAATTGAGAAAAATTTCACCTTTCAAAAAAGGATGGAAATGAAAAAAGAAAATTTACCCTATTCCAAAAAGATAATGGAACATTTTCTCCATCCTCACAACATGGGAGAAATAAAAAATCCTGATGGAGTGGGAAAGGTAGGAAATCCCTACTGTGGAGATGTTATGTGGCTTTACATTAAAGTTAAAAAAGATAAAAAAACTGGAGAAGAAAAGATTTCAAAAATAAAGTTTAAAACTTTTGGTTGTGTTACAGCTATTGCTTCTTCTAGTATTATAACTGATTTGGCAAAAGATAAAACACTAAAAGAAGCGTTAGAAATTAGTAGCAAGGATATAGTTAAAAGTTTGGGTGGTAAGTTACCACCAATTAAAATTCATTGTTCAGTTTTAGCTGCAGATGCATTAGCTGAAGCAATCTATAACTACTTGAAAAAAAGAAAAAGAAAAATTCCTAAAAAACTGGAGGAAGTGCATAAAAGAATTCAAAAAAGTTTAAAGCAAGCTGAAAAAATGCATAAAGAATATATGAGATTTGAAGAGGAAATGATGAAAAGGGGATAAAATGGAAGTACTTGAAGCGATTAAAACTAGAAGGTCAAGAAGAAAATTTTTGAAAAAGAGAGTACCTGAAGAAATGTTAAAAAAAATTATAGATGCAGCAAGATGTGCGCCATCTTCAAGAGATTCTCAACCTTGGGAGTTTATAATAATTAGAGATGAAGAAACTAAAAAGAAATTGGCCGAGATTAAAGGAAAGGAAAATGAAGAAGCTATAGTTGGAGCAGATATAATAGTTGTAGTTTGTGTGAATAGGAATAAATCAAAAACAAGATGGGTAGAAGATGGGGTTTGTGCTTCTATGAATATTCTTCTTGCATCTCATGCTTTAGGTTTGGGTGCAGTTTATATCACTGGATATAGCAATTCTTCTCCAGAAGTAACTCAAAAGATTAAAAAATTGTTGAACCTTCTTGAAGAAATTATACCAATTTCAATAATTCCTATAGGATATCCTGACCCAGAGGAAAAACTAGAAAAAAAAGAACTGCGAAATATGGATGAAATAATTCATTACGAAAGGTTTTAAAAGAGGCAGAAGGTTAACTTTCTTTCTTATTCTTCTAGAACTCTTGGAGCTAGTACAAAAGACAAATTAAGTTTGTCCATTACTTTAAAACTCATTTTCATTGGATAATCCTGACCCCATTCTACTGTTACTGTGTCAGCAATTTTTGCAGCTTTGACCATCTTCTTCAAGTAATCCAAAGGATACCTTGCTTTTATGTTTCCATCTGTTTTTAATTCTATTAAACTTTCATTTCCTTTTTCTAGTTCTAATTCAGCAGAGCTTATATCCCCCTCAGCTTTTATAGCAAATTTGTTGTGAGAAGATTCAAAAATTACAGAATCTGCAACTATTTCTGCATCCTCTATACCAGATTTAAGTATATCTGGCTTAAGTTCAACTTTTGAAGTAAACTCTAGTTGCTCTATAGGCGGAACCTCCTCTTGACTTAGGTCAATCAAAGGCAAAACAAACCTTCTTTTAGAAGAATTTGCTAAGGTGAGCTCAAGCTTAGAATCCTTCAGTTCTATGGTTAACTTGTCATTTGCACCAGCTCTTTTTAAAATCGATAAAAAATTTCCTATGTTTACGCCTATAGTTTGCTCTTTATCAACTTCATAATTTTCAAAAGCAGTAGATAAAATTTTAAAATCTACTACTGCAACTAATGCCCTATCTGCAGCTGTCAAACTAATTCCATTTTTATCGATTTTAAAAATTCCTTCGTCAATAAGTTCAGCTATAGCAGCCATTGAATCTCTTAATAAACCAACATCTTTTAAAGTTGCCTTAAACACTCAAACACCTGCTTTATTATATAGTTCCCTAACCTTATTAAATAGATTTAGGTCGAAGCCATTTAAATCTTGAATTATATCAGCCTTTACCTGTTTTTCAATTATAGAACAAAAAACTCTTATGAGTTTGTTTTTTTCTACCTCTTCTTCCGAAAATATTTCTATTTTTCCTGAACCATCGTCTAGAACGAAGCTGTCATCCTTTTTTTCTATTATTTTTCCAATTAAAGAAATTCTATTATCTGAATCCAAATTTACTTCAGAAATTTTTTTCGGTTTGTAATACAAAGTAAACATCAAAAATTAGTATTTTTTACAAGTTTTTAAATCTTTTCAATTTTAAGGTTCTAAAACACTTCACAATAAATTATCCGTAGTATCTCCAGCTATAGCCGCATTTAGTGCATCTGTAAAATATAGTAGGGGGTTCATCAGCAGCTCTTGTTTGCTGCATCCACCAATATGCTTCAGAATTCCCGCATTTGGGACACATTATTTTGGTTTTTGGGAGTTCAGCTATACCTTCATCCTTACCCATTATTACTATTTCTTTTTTCTGGTTACGTATGGATTCGCTAATCGTTACCTTTTCTTTCTTAAGTTTTATTTTTTTATTACACTTTTTACAAACTAAAAAAGTATGCTTTCTTTTTTTCTCAACTTTCATTATATTTCCACATTTTGGACAAAATTTCAAGCCCATCCCCCCAAAAGTTTTGAAATTACTACCTTAAAATATCCCAATTTTGGAATAATAAAGATTACTTTTCCATGAATCCATTCTTTTCTCACGCTATGCTCAAAAGGAAGCAATCCGGGATTGTGATCACCTTTAGTTACATAAGTTCCGTCAGGATTAATTTTTACTATCCTATGAATTATTGGAGTTTTTTGACCTGGAACAGAATAAACTATCACATCGCCAATATGATATTCATCTGATCCTTGAATTATTGGTAAGTCTCCTGCAGAAAAACCGTTTGGAATCGGCCAAGAATTAATATATTCTTTAGTATATCCAAAATTCTTTTCTAACCATTGATAATGGTTTATTTCTGTGGAATCATCATGAACCATAGAAGACGTAACAACTGCTACCACAGGTAAATCTGTGTTTAAAGCAAGTCCTAAAGACATGTTAAGGAAAAATGCAATTACAATTCCTAAAAGAGCATAGAAGATGTAACCAAACCAACCTTCTGTAACTTTTTTCCAAATGGATTTTTCTTTTCTTCTCCAGCTTTCTTCTACTTTTTTACGCCTTACCGTAGCTTTCACCTCTTACAACTGCAGTAGCTATAATATGTGCAACCCTTAAGGGCTCTGGTATAAAACTTCTTGTTGTACTTAACCTTATTATTTCTTTCGTTTCCTCATCGCTTAAACCAATCGATTGATAGTAAACTTTTTTTCCAGATTTTATCATACATTCTTTTATTTTACCAGCTTTAAGTATTATTTTCCACCTTTTATTAAAATCCTTAAAATTTTTTAAAGCTTTCTTTACTTTCTTCAAGTTTGGTCTTTTTCTATTTATAACTATTACTGGCAAGCCAGTTTTTTCATGCAATTCTTTTATGTCAACTATGTTAAAACCTCCTAAAGTTATGCCATCAAACATTATTACTTTTAACTGTTGTTTATGTCTTGTAGAATTTATAAGTTTTACTAATTTTTGAGTTGCATCCATCCCATCAACTTTTATTTCAGTTTTTAACGCTCCATCTAAAAATTTTCCACCCCTAAAAATTACTCCTATTACTGGAACTGAAGAATTAGACTTAGAAACAAATGCACCATCGTCGAATCCTAGTATTCTTATTTCAGGTTTGATCATTTTATTCAAGAAAAAAAGTTGTCGTAAAAAGTATATAAATTTAACCTATAAATTTTATTGATTAAAAGCATAATAACTAATAAAATTGAAGTGATAATATGGCAAAAAAGATTGCACCAGAAGCCATGAAAAGGCTTTTCCATAGAGTTTTTGTTTGTAGAGTGTGCAAAACAAAAATTAGAGCAGACCCTTCAAAAGTTAAAGAAGGTAAAGTTAAATGTAGGAAATGTGGTTCCAAGGCTTTAAGACCAAAAAGAAGACCTATGTGAGCTTATGGAAAGTAAACTAATTAAAAAATGGGTTTCTGAAGGTCTTAGACCGAGTAACTTTGAGTTCTTTACTAGAAGAAAAAATATTATAATAGGAAAACTTCCGGGAAAGGATGCCGAAGTAGAATACGAATGCCCTTATTGTGGATATTATGAAATAAAAACGATAAAAATGGAAAAGGGTAAGAAAAAATTCAAAAGGCCAAAGTTTCAATGTTCAAATTGTAAAAAAACTATACTAGTTCCTGATTTGAAAAAAGTATGATTACTTAAATTTGCTTTTTTAATATATTTTTGAGAAGTAAAGCTTCTCATGATTCGTATGGTGGATTTTACAAGAGTTTGGAATTGGTATTCTAGGGAATCTGTACTCAAAGCTATTCTTGAGGTAGCAAAAAATAGGGAAGTTGTTTGCGTATACAGAGACCAAAGATTTGGGAAAAGACCGAACATGATTCAATACATTCAAGATATACTCCAAGATGTTGCTGAAGGTGCTGTTTCTTTTCATGCAAGTGTGGAAAAATGGTCTCAACCGATGAAGTTAGATGTAGGTCTAACAAAACCACAACTAGATGCTTTAAGAATAGGATGGGATATTTTCATAGATCCTGATGTTAACGACTTTGAAATAGCAAAAATTGTAACGAAGCAAATTATTGAAGCCTTGAAAGACCATGGAGTGAAAAACTATTCTTTAAAGTTCACTGGGGGAAAAGGTTTTCACATTGGTATACCTTTTGAATCCCTTCCAGAAAAAGTAAACTTCCAACCAGTTGCTTCACTCTATCCAGAACTTTTACAAAAAATAATAGAATATATTAAATGGTATATTCGAGACCAACTTAAAGAAGAACTCTTAGCGTTTGCTTCTCCGAAAGAAATTTCTCAAAGAATTGGAAAACCCTTGAGAGAAATTTCAAACGAAGAAGGAATTGATCCATTTAAAATTGTTTCCATGGATGTTTTTGGTTCAAGGCATTTATTCAGATTACCTTATTCACTTCATGAATCTTCTTTACTAGTTAGTTTACCAATAAAACCAGAAGACCTGGAGAAATTTGAAAAAGAACATGCCCTACCAGAAAAGGTGAAAGTTAAAGAGAAATTCTTGATCCCAAAATATTCCTTGCATGATGCAGAAGGTCTAATAATAGAAGCATTGGACTGGTCGGCAAAACATGAAATTAAGACTGAAATTGAAATACCAAAAGAAGTAAGAGTTAAAAAATTAAAAGCTATTCCAGAAACCTATTTTCCACCTTGCATAAAAACAATCCTGAAAGGTTTGCCAGACGGAAGGAAAAGAAGCGTGTTCATACTTATAAACTTTTTAAGAAACATGGGATGGAGCCTTGAAAAAATAGAGAAAAAACTGAAAGAATGGAATGAAAAAAACATTCCACCATTAAGAGCAAACTATTTAAGAACTCAACTTAGATGGCATTTTAGACAAGAAAGAAATCTACTCCCACCAAATTGTGATAATTTAACTTTTTATCAAAGTATGAATGTCTGTATACCAGATGAAATATGCAAAGCTGGATCAGAAGAGATAAAAATAAAAAATCCAGTGACTTACCCCTTCAAAAAATTGAAAATAAAGAAGAAAGTTAGGAAAAGAAGGAAGAAAAAATAAGCTTTTTAACTTTCTTTTTATTATATTATCAGTGGAAGTATGGCAGAAGAGACTATAACTTTTGAATTGATAAGAAAAATTCAAAGAGAGGAACAAAGCTCGCCTAAGCTAATTAAATTGCCAGAAAACTTTTTTGAAAAAGTTGCTTCTTACTTACAACACAAAAGAGAATTAATAGAAAAGAAAGAAGATAGGAAGGTAGCTCTGGAAATAAAAAATATCGAAAGATTAGTTGAGAATATTTTCAACAGGAGGGAAAGGAAAATCATAAATCAAGCTATAATTACTGCTCGCACTCAAATTCCACCAGAGAACTTAACTCAAGAAGAAAAAGAATTTTTTGAAAATTTGGTTGAGTTAATTAAAAAAAGAAGAAAAGAAAAACTCGAAGAAATTTTTAAAATTCCCAAGAAAGAAGAGGTTGAACTAGTAGTTTTTAAGGAAGATGTACCAGAGTTTGTTGGTGCAGATGGAAAAAGTTATGGTCCTTTTAAAAAAGGCGATATAGCTAAGTTGCCAGAAGAAAATATAAAAATATTAATAAAAAGAGGTATAGTAGAAAAGTTTAAGGTGAATGCATGAAATTCCCAAAAACAATAAGAACTTATTGTCCATATTGTAAAAAGCATACTGAGCATGAGGTTTCGGTAGTTAAAAAAAGGAAAAGAAGAACTCTCGCTCAAGGTCAGCGAAGATTCTTGAGAAAAATGAAAGGTTATGGAAGCTTTCCAAAAGAGAATCCAAAAGGAAGGGAAAAACCTACTAAAAAAGTTGATTTAAGGTTTAAGTGTAAAGTTTGTGGTAAAAAACATACTCGTGGGGCAGGTTGGAGAGCAAAAAAGTTTCAACTTAAGAAGTGATGGAAATGAAACCAGTAGTTAGGATGCCAAAAAGTAAGTTTGTTAGAGTGCTTTGCAAGAAATGTAAGAATGTGCAAGTAATTTTTAACAAACCTTCTACAGTAGTTAGATGCTTAAAGTGTAATGAAATCTTAGCAGAACCAACAGGAGGAAAAGCAAGGATAAAAGGAAAGATTTTAGAAGAGTTAAGCTAGGCTTGTGAAAATTGTCCAAATTCCTTTACCAACCAAAAATAAACCGATATATTTTGCTATTTCTGGTAAAATTGTTACACTACTAAAAATTAAAATTATTCCAGCTAGAAAATCTAGAATCCCAAAAATTAAAAATAGTACGCTTACCATAGTCTTTAATTTGCGATTTTAATTTAAATTTTTTCCTAGAGAAAAGTATTTAAATTCTGAAAGCATA
>CAZRMN010000018.1:0-16764 GCA_964601215.1 uncultured archaeon | reverse complement strand
TTGCTTTTATAAGAAAACCCAGGGAAAAAAATATTGAAAGAAACAAATAAAATAATAACTGCAATTATCATCTCAATGACGAATATAAATCCTTTTTTTTCCATTTTACCATACCTGTAAGATCAATTCCCCTAATTCTAACCCAGCAGGGGTATTAATTGACACAATTCTTCTTATGGTTACATTAGTAACTTTTGTTGGTGAAGAAAGTGGAGCGCAAGCAAGTAAAACATTGTTTGAAGGCTTTTCCCTCAGAATTATTGAAAAATCCAAATCAGAACCGATTAACTTTTTGATTTTTTTGTAGCCAATTGTACAAGCTATACCAATTGCATTTATTTTATCTAGAGATAATAGATTTGTTTGATTAAAGTTTTCATCTGAAAAACCAATTCTCTTTGCGTTATTAGGGTTTAAATACCAGTTTGTAGGTTCTCCTGGGTCGTTTATCAGCATTTCAGAAATTTGATAAGCCTCACTTCTAATTCTTTCACTTTCTAACTGATTCAAATAGTTAGGTAAAAAACTCATGAGATAGTAAAAAAAATAAACTGAAAAAGTAATAAAAATCGTCATCGCTACTAAATACTCCACAAAACTAATTTGACCTTTCATTTAAACTCCCATTAATCCTGTACCAATAAGCACGGTAAAAATCCCAAAAGTGGCAATTATCATTATTAAACTGTGTTTTACTCCAGCAAGTATTGAATTCTCGCTAATTTGCCCAGCTACTAGACCGCAACAAACAGATTCTACCAAACTCATCACAAAAAACAAAGAGGTATAATAGGCTCCTATATTAGTAGGTAAAAAAACATCCCCCAAACCAAAAGTTCGAGAAATAAAATTAAGAGTAGAACAAAACCCTGCAGAAAATGGATCGAACTGTTGAACGCAAGGGTTTTGCAAGCCAAGAGTTTCTGTCCCTCCAGTTTCACTCGCAACTTGGAATATCGGGACCATAAACCTATTTATTCCAATGACAATTCCAATGAATAAAAAATCTATTGCATACATTAAAACCACGTATTGACTTAACAAGCTTTTTCTCTCCTTTTCTGAGTCCTCTAGCACATTTATCATATCAGCTACAGACTCTAAAGTTGTAACCACATCCCCACCAGAAAGATGCGTCTCTTTTATAATTCTAGCAGCAGTATAAATTTTCTTACTTCTCTTAAGTCTTTCACCAAATTTTTCTATTACTTTATCAAAAGGAATTCCCCAAGTGATTTGATTTGCCATTTTTTTTATTTCTTTCGAAAGCTTACCATAGTCATACTTACTACAAATTACTACTGCTTTATGAAAAGGTACACCAGACCTTATGGCTTCAATCAAATCCCTAAGAAAATAAGGGAATCTTTGTTCCATTTCTTTTATGGCTAAGAACTTCAAGTATTCTATTAAAAATATAGTGCCACCTATTGCAAAAACTGTTAAAATCAAGGATATACCCAAAACTCTCATATCTCCGCTTAAGAAACCTAAGCACAAAACTCCTACCGAAAAGGCTAAGGAAGCGATTATTATTTTCATGTGTAAGTTTATTCTCATTATCCGCCACCTGGGGTCATGCTTTTAATCAAGAAGATGAAAACTATTGAAACTAAGGGGATGAAAAAGAATATAAGAAAGAATTGTAGAGTTAACACATTTCCAGAAATGCCTGCCATACCTCCCATTACTGAAGTTAAAGTGATGAAAAAAACCGCACCTAAAATTATTGCAGTCAAGTATATTTCAATGAACATCGTTAATTGTTGTGAAAACTCATATAGTCTTCTTCTATACTCTACAATATAAGTTTTTGCTTTTTCTTTCAAGTAAGCATTAAGATCCCCACCACTCCTACTAATCGATAATATCCCATACAGCATCTCTTTAAGTTTTTTTGAAGGTGTTCTCTCAACAGCTCTTTCTAATGCAGTGTTTATATCCATACCAAAAGACTTGACATCACTAGTTATCCTAGAAATTTCATTAGTTAGCACATCATACTCACTATACTTAGAAAAAATTTCAAAAGTTCTGTAAGTTGGAAGTCTTGAACTAGATATGGTTGAAAGGTAAAGAGTAGCAAATGGTAAAGCATTCTCTATTTTTTTAGCCCTTTCGTTAACTATTATTTTAGGATAGCTCAGTATGAAATAGAAAATTGTAAGAGTTAAAAAAACGGAAATGGTGAAAGAAAAAACTAAACTAAACAAAAAACCTTGAGCTAACAAGGCAAAAATGTAAGAAAGCAAAGGGAATTCAAAACAAAAAACTAGAATACTAGTAAGAATACCCATACTTATATACTCTGGAACAGAATAACGCATCTTAGCTTTTTTTAAGTCAGTTTTCAACTCTGGAAAGTAAGAAATTAAGCCTTCTCCCCATTTACCGAAAAGATTCATCGCCAGCTTAGTATAAAAACTCATTACCTTCTACCCAAAATAGTTCTCATTACTTTTTCAGGAAAAGAATAGTACATGTTTAACACATTAAAAACATCTTTATAATTAACTATATTCCTTTCTTTCATCCAACTTAAAACTATCATTCTTTTTTCTAGTTCTTCTTTAAGTTCTTTTTCGCTCAAACCAGTAGTTTGAGATATTTTTTTGAGAAGAGTACTTTTTCCAACAATTTGAAATTTATCATTAACAGGATCCCACTTAAATACTCTATTTGTTATAGGTGATTTTGTTTTTGGGTCAACACCTACAATCTCTAAAATTTCATTCACTCTTCTCACATGTCTTTCCTTATATCTAACCCTTAAAAGAAAAACAACTAAATCTAAACTTCCTATTAGCCCAGGAGGTAAAGAAATAGGTGGAGTAGTAAGTCTGTCTATTAGCTTTGGTAAGTTTTCCGCATGAATTGTAGCCAAGGAAGGATGACCAGTAGCCATTTCTTGGAAAAGAACATAAGCTTCCTTACCTCTTACTTCTCCAACGATGATATAATCTGGTCTTTGCCTTAAGCTTTCTTTTAGAAGGTCGAATAAGTCAACTTCTCCTATTTTTTTCTCTTTTTCCATAGCTATAGGAACTCTTGCTACATGTGGCACCCAATGAGGATGAGGAAGTTTTAGTTCAGGAGTGTCTTCGATTGAAACAATTTTTCTTTCCGGTCTTATGAATAATGAAAGTACATTTAATAGAGTGGTTTTACCAGAAGCAGTTCCACCTGAGACAAGTATACTTCTACCATAATCAACTGCTAACCAAAGAAAAGCAAGTGTTTGCACATCAAGGGTTCCGTAATTTAAAAGATGAATTGGTGTTAAAGGTTCTTCAGTGAATTTTCTTATGGTAAAGTTACTTCCTCTTCTAGCTATGTCAGTAGCTAAAGTTGCCTGTACTCTGCTCCCATCTGGTAAAGAACCACCTACTAAAGGTGAGGCAACAGATATAGATTTACCACAAAGTTGTGCTAGCCTGTGGATGAAAGAATCCAGTTCATCAGGATCATTAAAAACTATGTTAGTTTGTATAGAACCCAACCTAGGATTTCTGTGGAATACAAATATAGGAATTCCAACACCATCGCAACTTATATCTTCAATTTGTTCATCTCTCATCAAAGGTTCTATTTTTCCTAGTCCAATATAATCCCTTTCTATGAAATAGCGTAAAAGCATTTTTTCTTTTTCACTAATCTTGATTTTATAATAATCCAAGATCTCGTCTATAGATTTATACAAATAATCCTTTGCTTCAAACTTTTTCAGTTTTGAAAAATCAACATCCAATTTTTCTTCAAGCAATTCCTTAATTTTTGGCATTAGTTTTTTTAAGTTTTCAGTAATCTCAGGTTCAACAACTTCGTAAATATACTTATGCTGCCTGGGTTCCCAATAGATTCTTGCATAGGCGAATATCTTTTCTCCTTTTTTTGGTTTTCTTGGAATTAATGGATAAGTTAAAGAAATTTTCTTTCTTTCTTCTTCTATAGGTCTCCTAAAAATTTTTATTCTTGCTGGAGGAAATTTTGGTAGTTCTACACCTTCTATAATAGCAGTTTCAGGAGGAATTTCTGAAGTTGGTGCAACTCCTTCCTCACCAATTTTAACTTCACCAGTCTTTTCAATTTTTATTGGAATTGAAATAGAGGTGGGTTGAGGAGGTTGTGTAATAATTGGCTGAACAGGATAGGGTTTAGCTTGAGAAGCTAAGTAATTCCTGTAACCTATTATCAGTTTTTTTACAAAATTTCTAAGCAATAAAACCATACTACTCAACTACTAATTTATTTTTAGTCCTTGAAAATGTTAAAGATATTGGTTTAGTTGAATCACTCCATCCGCTTAGTTCAAGAGTTTCGTTTAACTTGTGTAAGGAAGAAAAGAAATATTTATTTTTTCCAACGATTGAGACATTAAGTCCTTTATTCATTTCAAATTTCAAGGTGTAACCTAAGGGTTGTTTAGGAATTCTAAAAGTAAAAGTTGAGTTTTCACATTTTTTGCAACTCTCAACCATAGAAGTCACAACTGAAGAAAAATAACTGTTGAATAGTTTAGTGTTAGATGAAAGCAAACTATCTCTAAAAACATCACTCTGATACTTAAAAAAACTACCGATAGTTAAAAATATGGCAAAACCGGAAATGAAAAATATAACAAATTGAATTACCAGAGACTGAGCTTTTTTCATTCTTACCCAAGTAAAATTTCGATTTCTGTGATTATTAAATTTCCTGTTGAGTAAATTTTTCCTCGTGAAATTCTCAAGGATTTTGCAGTTGAAACAGTTGAAGAACCGGCTCTTGGTTTTAGTAAAATTAAATAATTATTATCTGTTCCGTTCAATTGTCTAAACCAGAGTTTATAAGTTATGTTATATGCACCTTCTGAAGTGTCACTTCTAGCAAAAATTACTGAAGGGTCATCAATTCCTGCAGTTCCGGTAGGGTTGGTATTCGGCGAGCTTATGGGCACCCAACCAATATTTGGAGCAATGTTTGATACTTTGCTTTTAAAAGAAAAAAGAATACAATTCTTGTCAGGATTATACATATCTGAAGTATCCCCCTCCTTGAGTATCCATATACCATTAGTATCTATACTGAAAGTATCCTCACCACCATTATTAGCTATGAATTCTATTTTATTCGTTAGCGAATTCACATTATCTCTACTAAAAGCATTTGTTATTCTTTCAACTATTGCAGCACCTTGTCTTTTTTCTATTAAAGGATAGCCCCACATGTAAGCAGTACCAGTAAGAGCAATACCAATTATAATTATAAGAACTGCAGCTATTATATCTCCTTGACCTTTTATCATATAATCCCTTATTTTTTAGGAATTGGTAAAGGTTTTCTTATAGGAATTACTGGTCTTCTCAGTTTTTCTCCCACTTCTTTTAATGCTTGAGAAAGAGCTTGATTTGTTTCTACAATTTTCTTGTTTTGTTCTATTAACTTATCTAGCTTATCAGCTAATGGTTTCAAGGATATTGAAGGAGAAGCACCTGTTTCTTCTGTAGCAGAAGCTTTTATATAAGTTAAAAGTTCATTTAAATTATTTGCCACTTCTTCCAATCTTGATGGAAGCTTAGAAATTTCTATTCTTAAAGCATCGTTAGCCTTAGCTAATTCATCAACAATTTGTTGATTCATCCTTATTATATCAACAATTTCTCTGAGAAAGCTTCTTGTGTCTATTCCACCTGTCGCTTCCAACCTTTCTATTCTTTTTTCAAGTCTTCTTATAGGAGATAAAGGAACAATTTCAAATTCTTCTGGATACTTTTCAGTAGGCATGTTTTCACCTAACTATTATTTCTTTTAGAAAGTAAATAAAAGTTTATCTACTTTATGTTTCTTCTGGAGTTGGTGGAGAAGGAGTTTTTTCTAGCTTACTTGCTGAAATTACATCATCTATTCTTAGAATCATCTCAGCAGCCTCTGCAGCTGATTTTATTGCTTGGAGTTTTACTTTAAGGGGTTCAATTACACCATTCTCGAAAGAATCGACTATTTTTCCGTTAAACAAATCTATACCATAAGTAGTTTTTCCTTTTTCATGTGCAGCTCTCAATTCAACTAGTATGTCTATCGGGTCTAAGCCAGCATTTTCTGCAAGGCTTCTTGGGATTATTTCCAAAGCATCTGCAAAGGCAAGTATTGCCAGTTGTTCCCTCCCTGAGAACTTTTCTGCGAATTTTTTCAATCTTCTAGAAACTTCTTCTTCAGGTGCTCCAGCACCAGCAACTGCTTTTCCTAACTCGATTGCAGAAGCTACTGCTCCTATGGCATCCTCTATACTTCTGTCTACCTCATCAACCACATGCTCCGTGCTTCCTCTAACTAGAATTGTTACAGCCTTAGGATCTTTGCAATCTCTGATAAAAGTCATGGCTTCTCCAGCAATTTTCTTTTCTTCAACTAGTTTAGCATATCCTAAATCTTCTTTGGTTAAATCGTCAAGGTTTGTGACTATTCTTCCGCCAGTTGCTTTTGCTAGGGCTTCCATATCAGACTTTTTAACTCTTCTACAAGCAAGGATTCCTTTTTTTGCTAAGTAATGCTGAGCCAAATCATCTATACCCTTTTGACAAAACACAACGTTTGCTCCTACTGAAGCAATTTTTTCTACCATTTCCTTGAGCATTTTTTGCTCTTGCTCGATGAAAGCTTGCATTTGCTCAGGAGAAGTAATTCTTATTTCTGCATCAGTTTCAGTTTCTTTTATTTCCAGAGCAGTATCTAGCAAAGCAATTTTTGCTTCCTTAACCACTTTTGGCATTCCTGGATGCACTACTTCTTTATCTATAACAATTCCTTTTATTAGTTCTGTATCCTCAGAAGAACCTCCATGTTTCTTTTCTCTTTTTATGTTATCTGTATCTACAACTATTTTTCCATCTTCTTCTTTTGCAACCATTTTTATCGCTTTTACAACTAGTTCAGCTAACTTGGGTGAAACTTTTTCGACAGATTTGCCAGACATTGCTGTCATAGCAATTTTTTTAAGCATCTCTCCATCCTCAAGACTTACTGGTTTAGCAATTTCTTCCAAAATTCTTAGCGATTCGTCTTTCGCCAATTTAAATCCTTTAGTTATTACAGTTGGATGAATATCTTGATCGAGCAATTCTTCTGCTTTTTTTAATAGCTCACCAGCGATTACTACTGAAGTTGTAGTTCCATCACCAACCTCTTCATTCTGGGTTTTTGCAACTTCTACCATCATTTTTGCTGACGGATGTTCTATTTCCATTTCTTCTAGTATTGTTACCCCATCATTTGTTATTACTATGTCACCAATGGAATCTACTAGCATTTTATCCATTCCCATCGGTCCTAGAGTGGTTCTTATAGCATCGGCTACTGCCTTAGCTGCAGCTATATTATTTTTTTGTGCAGCTTTACCTACGGTTCTTAAAGTTCCTTCAGGAAGTATTAGTATAGGTTGACCTCCTAACTGACCGAGCATAGCCTTTCCGTTAGTCATCATCACACCTCCAAAAATCTTTAATGTGTATGTAGGTATACAAATATTTAAATTTTTTCCCTTAAAAGTTTATCGAATTCTTTTGCGGATTCAATGCTTGAAAGCTCTTCTTCCAAGATTATCGGAACCCCTTCTACTGAGTTCTCCTCAAACTTTTTGGCTATAAAAGTACACTCTGAAGAAAGTATGAAGGATAATTTTTTGACTGCAAGCGCATCCTTTTTAATTTTTTTGTCGTTCTTGGAAAGACCAGTAATTATAGGTTTTTTAATTTTTCCTATTATTTCAAAAGGTGCTGAATAAACAGAAGAGTTATCGATACCTATTCTTATGAATTCTTTTCTTACTCTTTCTTCAAATTTATCCTTCGGTTTCAAATAGGTTGCTTTTAATGGTTCTGGTTGATAAGCAAGCTTTAAATCAGTTTTTAAAACATCTTCTAACTTCTTTACTGTCTGAACTGTAGGAGTAACTCTATTGTTTTCTATTTCATACAAAGCTTTTTTACTTATTCCTATTTTTTCAGCAAGTTGTTTTAAAGAGAGCTTTAACTCTTTTCTCTTTTTTCTTAAAGTGTAAGTGTTAATAGGAATTATATGTTTACCCTTAGTGGATTTAACATAGGGTATAGTTTCTTCTTCGATTATTGCACTAAACATCTTTGGGGTCATAACAGGAAGTTCAAATCTCGAATAAATTATTTCATCCTTCAACATTTCTCTATTAGTTTTTAAAGAAACAATAAAAGGATATGCCGAAACAAAGTAAGAAATTGCTTTTAGACTTAATGCTTGTTGTTGACTTAACCCATCGATATTAATCAGAGCTTTTACAAGAAGGAGTTTTTTGTTTTTCGCCGCGATATCAAAACAGCCACCTGTAACAAAAACTTCAAAATTATTTGAAATTAAAGTATTAACTATTTTATTGACTAAAAAAGATTTATTAAACGTTTGCATCAATAATATTGAAGAAAAATAAATTTATAAACAAATGTGTTTGTAAGTATATGGGCCTATAGCTCAGCCTGGTTAGAGCAATCGCCTTATATGGCGCGCTTTCGCTGAAGAAAGCGATAGGTCGAGGGTTCAAATCCCTCTAGGCCCACTCGTGGAACAAATGGAAAAAAAGTACGAGTTCTGGATAGACAAAATTGCTAAAAGAATAGTGGAAAGGGAGAAAGAATTAAACAGAGGAATAAAAGTTTTAAGAACAGAATCTGGGTTAGGTGCTTCTGGATTTCCTCATTTGGGTAGTTTTGGCGATGTGGTTAGGCAATGGGGAATAACTTTAGCTTTGAGAGACATGGGATTTAAATCTGAATTAATAGCTTATTCTGATGATAGGGATGGTTTAAGAAAAGTCCCGTTAGGTTTGCCAAATTGGTTGGAAAAGTTTATAGGTGTACCAGTAACTAATATTCCAGACCCTTTCGAATGTCATGAAAGCTATGGAGAACACATGAGTTCTTTACTAATAGAAGCAATAGAAAAAGCTGGAATAGACTATATATTTCACTCAGGAACCAAAAATTATAAAAAAGGATTACTAGACGAACAAATAGAAAAAATTCTTATGAATGCTGAAAAAGTTGGAGAAATTGTTAAAAAAATAACTGGTCAAGAGAAATTCGTTCAGATGCTACCCTACTTTCCTGTTTGTGAAAACTGTGGAAGAATATACACTACAAGAGCTTACAAGCTTTTACCAAAAGAGCATAAAGTACTTTATGTTTGTGACCAGGAATTCATAGGAAAAAACTTGAATACTAATAAAAAAATTATTGTAAAGGGTTGCGGTCATAAAGGAGAAGCAAGCTATTTCAAAGGAAATGGAAAGTTAAGTTGGAAAGGAGAATTTGCAGCTAGGTGGGCTACTTTAAAAATTGTTTTTGAAGCTCATGGAAAAGATATTTTAGATTCAGTAAAAGTTAATGATGCCATTTGCAGAGAAATTTTAGGTTTTGAACCTCCTATTCATGTAATGTATGAGATGTTTCTCGACAAAAGTGGAAAAAAAATTTCCAAATCTTATGGAAATGTTTTCACACCACAAGTTTGGTTTAAGTATGGCAGCCCTAAAAGTCTCATATTACTTATGTTCAAGAGGTTTGAAGGTACTCGAGAGCTAGATGTTACAGATATTCCAAAATACATGGATGAGCTGCTCAGATTAGAGAGGATTTATTTTGGTTTGGAAAAGGTAAAAAACGAAAGGGAGTTAATTAACTCTAAAAGATTGTTCGAGTATGTTCATTTTTTAAAACCTCCCAAAAAGTTGAGTTTGCAAATACCATACATGAAATTAGTGGAGATAGCAAAAATTTTACCAGAAAAGAATCGATTTGAATTTGCTGTAGAAAAATTGAAAGAACTTGGTCTGATAAAAAAGCTGAGCGAAAAAGAGAAAAAGGAATTAGAAGAAAGACTTAGATTTGCAACTAATTGGGTAAAGGATTTTGAAAGAAAAGCTGAAGTGTTAAAACTTACAGATGCAGAAAAAAAAGCTGTAAAAGAATTGATTGAAGTTATTAAAAAAGAAAAAGATGGAGAAAAAATACAAACTAGAATTTTTGAAGTAGCAAGAGAAAATGGTATTAAACCTAAAAAATTCTTTAAGATACTTTACAGAATTATTTTAAAAGATGAAAAAGGGCCGAGATTAGGACCTTATATAATTGAAGTAGGAAAAGAAGAAATTATTAGAAAGTTATTGGGAGTACTATGACAGAATTGCTGTACATGAGAGATTGTTATTTAAAAGAGTTTGACGCTTCAGTAGTTTCAGTTGAGGGAAATTTAGTAGAGCTAGATAAAACTGCTTTTTATCCTTTAGGAGGAGGGCAGCCAAACGATACTGGTAAGATTTTTTCTAACAGTAGAGAATTTTCTGTGGTTAATGTTTTCAAAAAAGAAGGTAAAGTTTTTCATGAAGTTGATAAGGAAGGACTTAAACCCGGCGATAAGGTTAAAGGAATAATCGATTGGAAAAGAAGGTATAAACTCATGCGAATGCATACCGCAGCTCATGTGTTAAGCGAAGTTATTCATAGAGAAACTAAAGCGTTAATAACTGGAAATCAACTTGGTCTTGAGCATTCAAGAATTGACTATAACTTAGAAAATTTTGACAGAGAAAAAATTTTAGAATGTGTGGAAAGAGCTAATGAAATAATAAAAAAGGACTTGCCAGTAAAAATTTACTTTTTGAAAAGGGAAGAAGCTTTAAAAATTCCAAACATAAGTAAATTGGCCAAATTTGTCCCGCCAAACCTTCCTGAATTGAGAATAGTAGAAATTGAAGGTTTTGATATTCAAGCAGATGGGGGAACTCATGTAAAAAGGCTAAGTGAGATTGGTAAAATAAAAATAGTAAAAATGGAAAACAAAGGGAAAAATAACAGAAGAGTTTATTACGAGCTAGAGTAATATGTTGGAAAAGCATGGGGTTTTTAAAAGTCAAGAAGTTTTATCACCAGAATACCTACCAGATTTCCTTCCTCACAGGGAAAATCAAATTAAACAGCTTGCAGATAATTTAAAACTAGCAGCAAAAAGTAGAATTGTTCAAAACACTTTTTTATTTGGACCTCCTGGCTTAGGCAAAACTCATGTAGTAAAATTTGTTTTTAGAGAGTTAGAAAAATTTAGCGAAAGAGTTAAAACAATTTACATAAATTGTTGGGATTATAAAACCTCAAGCTCTATTCTTTCAAAAATAACTCATGAACTTGGTTTTTTTGTTCCAAGAAGAGGTTTGGGTAAAGATGAAATTTTAGAAAGGGTTTTAGAAGCTTGTAAAAAAACAAAAAAAACTTTAATAATTTGTTTAGATGAAGTTGACCAACTAGTTTTTAAAGACCAAAGTGTGTTGTACGATTTACTAAGGATTAACCAGTATGTGGAAAACCCTGTTTGTTTGGTTTTTATTTCTAATAATCCAGGAGTTTTTGTAAATTTAGAGCCAAGAATTAGAAGTAGTTTGAGTTTTGATGAGATTGAATTCAAGTCCTATTCTCTCTTAGAGATGAAGGATATACTAGAGGAAAGAGTAAAGAAAGCTTTTTTTTCAGTCGAAAAAGGAGTGGTTCTTTTAGTTGCTAACCATGCAGTTAAAAAAGGTGGGGACGTAAGAGTTGGGCTTAAATGCTTACTTAAAGCTGGTTTATTGGCTGAAAAAGAGGGTTTGGATAAACTTAAAGTGAAACATGTGAAAAAAGTTTTGAAAGAAGTAAAAAAAGTGAAACCAGAAATCATAAAAGAAAAGTTGAACGAAGATGAAAAGATTATCTTGGAAATTTTAAAAGAAAAGGAATATTATTCTGGTGAATTGTATGAAGAATATTCTAAAAAAGTTTTAAAACCTGTTTCTGAAAGAAGGTTTAGGGATTTCATTAACTATTTGGAAAAACTTGGACTTATAAAAATAAAAAAACAAAAAGGAAGAAAAGGAAGGAGCAGATTAATTTCTTCTAAAATTTGATCGCGTTTAAATCTGCAGGTTTGGAGATTTTCCATAAGTTTTTCATGTATCTGTCAAAAACTTTTACCAAAGAGGGTTCCCTGAACCATATGGATTGAAAAGTGAAAGTTCTTTTGAAAGGGTTGTGGTCAAGTCTTATGGAAACTTCTTCTCCATCAACTACTAAAATTCTTGGATGAACTCTAGTTTCAAAAATTCTTATCGGCAAACCCAAAGAATGATACCATTTGGCTTTATAGTAATTTTTCTCGGTAATTCTGCTCATGCTTATCGTCATTATTTTTACTCCTCTTTTCACGCATTTCTTAATGGCTTCTCTAAAAGAAGAAGTATAAGAAAAATCCCTTGTAATATCATAGGCATAATTGCTACAATTTTCTAACATTTTTGCCAGTCTGTTGAGAACTTCCTTTGATTTTTCACCTTTTTGTGTCCAAATTCCTTCTATTATATCTTCTTCACTAATCGTTGGTTTCAAAACTTTTTTAATCCATTCAGCATCTTTTTTCAAGTTTTCAATTTTTCTTTCTTTTTCTTCTATTAACATTTTCAAGACAACTTCTGGTGGTAAAGCTTTGAATTCTTTTGGTCTACCTTCGAACACTTCCACAAACTGTCTTTCTACTAATTCTTCCAGTACATCATAAATCTTTGACTGAGGTACTTTAGAATTCTTGCAAATTTCACCCACTTTTGAAGGACCAAGAAAAACTAAAGTACTGTAAACTTTTGACTGATACTCAGTTAAACCGAATTTTTTTAAAGTCTCTATAATCTTTTTTCTTTCCACAATTAAATGTTCAAATAATAATCTTAAATTTTTTCTCGCATATTTATTTTCCCATTTCACCGTAAAAACCTTTTAAGATATTTTTAATCAAAAAATTTTGCATAGAATTCATTTCTCCTCTCAATGAATAACCAAGAAAAAACCCTAAACCAAAAGTAAGAATGTAGGGAAAGTATTCTTGAAAAGGATTTGAATTTTTAGGAATTAGTTTTTTGTATTCGTTCAAGGATTTCAAAAAATTTTCTTTGTCTTCAATTCTTAAACTAGAATTTAAAATCTCTTTTTTCAAATTATTTATTTCCTCTTCCCATTTCCCTCTTTCAGTAGGATTCTCTTTTAACACTTCCAAAATTTCTGGAGTGATTTTTCTTTCCTCAATTTTGTTTTTGATCTCCAAAACTTTGTTTAAGTACATCAAATCATCTAATACCTTTTAAAACATCCATAATAACATCAAAAGTACTTTTGTATTCACCATCTCCCTTTTTCCCATAGCTAAGAGCTAGACTTGAAATCATTTTTACAGTTTCAGACCAAGGAAGTGAAAGTATGGTTTTTACTATTAGCTTTTCAGTCAAAGGCAATTCTTTAATGTATTCTTTAAGAATTTCCTCAAAACTTTTTTTAATAATTTTTTCTTTAATCCCAGATTTTTTATATATTTTATATTCTTCTATTCCAGTTGCAATACCTTCTATACTCTTATATATTAAAAAGATTATCGCATCTTTATCCTTTAAAATTCCCTCATTCATTTTTTATAACCTAAAGATTCTTCAAGGTTTGAAATTCTGGAATCAAGAGATTCTAAAATTCTGTAAAGTTTTTCTAATTCTACTGGTTCATATTCTCTTCTTCGAATTCCCATGCCTTGAGCTATATTTTTACCTATTTCTTTACCAGTTTTTTCAAGATATGCTTGAAACTTACTTTTTCCCCAATTGATCAATAGGTACCCAATGGGCATTCCAAGAAGAAAAGCACCTTCAGGAGTTTTTATCCAATCCAATAATCCCAAAAAATTTCACCTCCCCAAAATTTTTTTGAGAAAAGAAAAGGTTGCAGATTCTAATTTCCTAGTTAAAATTAGGCCAGCAACACCAGTAGCAAAAGCAATTTTTCCAGCATCACTCCAAACATTCGAATAAGAGATTAAATAAGAAAGGTTACCAGTTTGAATTACTTCTGGAATTTTTCTTGCTATTAGATCATAAGCTGTTAAAGCAGTTATCGAACCCCAATATCCTACAGCAGTTCCTATTGCACCACCTATTAAAGATGGAATTGTAAAATAACTTTTTATGTATCCTTTAGCTCTTGAAAAGATTCCTTTATTTTTATAATTCATAGCTGCACCTCATACAATTCAATCAAATTTTTTGAGTACTCATTTTTCCACTCCACAAGAAACTTTAAAAAACGAGGTAATGATATGAATTACCCACTTTTATGAGTTGGAAAAAATGCAAAGATTACCACTAAAAGTGGTAAAAATTTGAAAGTTTTTTATTGTAAAAACTAAAAATATATTTGTATAAGATGTCCAGAGTGTTGGGAGTTTTAGCACTTATAATTTTGTTTATCATTATTTCTTTTTTGTTAGTTGTTAAAATCCCCAAAGTAAGCCTTGCTTCTAATCAAACAAATGTTACGATAAATGTTTCAGCCCTAATGGAGATTACAATTTTACCTTCTAAAGTTATTTGGTCTCCTGTACTTCCTGCTTCTATAGGCGGTCTGAAATATATAATAATTAAAAACACTGGCTCTTTGAATATTTCAAGTGTTTATTTTTATGCAGATACTTTGACTAGTGAACCAAGCAATCCTGTTGGTTTAAGCGCAGACAAATACTCTTCTGGTAGTGTTCTTGTAATAAGGAAAAATGAAAGTGGTGCGAAATTTTACTATGTAGGAAGACTTGAATGGAATGTTTCAAAACCTTCAAATGCTGGTGGAACTAATTGCCAGAATGCTATCGCTTGGGGTTATTACAGAAATGTGAGTGGTAATTACCTCTGGTGTTTAATCAATGGATCAGAAATTAATGCTACTCATGGTTGCAATAGTACTGGAACTGCACTTTTTATCGAAAGCGATGTTGATGATGGTAATCCAAACACAGAACAACCTGATATTCAAGCACAAGTTGATTCTTTGTCTGAAGCAGACTGGGGGATATTCTATTTTACTTCAGGCCCTTTGGCAGATTATTGTGTAGCAACTTATCGAACTTGCGAAAAAATTTTCATTTATAAATATGATAAAAGGAGTAATCCAAACTTTGCTGCTTGTGCTAGTAAAGTAGAAGATTTAATAACAACAACAATAACACCTGGTCAAGAAAGAACTGTAAACCTTGATGTTTGGGTCCCCCAAGGTATGCCTTATGGCTGGCTTGCTTCTAGCTGGCTAACTGCAGAAGCGAGTTCTTAATTTTTTAAGATTTTTAAATACTTATTTTATATAAATATTAAGCTCCAGGATAGCGGGGTAGATGGTCTTGCCACCCTAAAGCAGCCTGGAGTGCTCGCCGGGCTCATAACCCGGAGGTCAGTGGTTCAAATCCACTCCCCGCTATCGTTTTTTTGTTTTTCGTTCAAAAAATAAACTAAGACTATTCTTTATTTTTATAAAACTCTTTTTTTATTTTCTTTACATCTTTTTTTATTTGTTCATCTATTCTTTTTTCTTTCTCTTTTTCCATCTTTTCAAATTCTCTCTTAATTTTTTCCTTATATTTTTTCAATTTTTTCAGGTATTTTTCTTTTCTTTTTGCTATTCTTAAACTAAATTTCTCTTTAAGGGCATTCAAATTCTTTCTCAAATTCTCGTATGGTAAACTTTCAGCAATTTCTAGTGCCGAATCTAATTGAACATAAGAATCTAGCTCTGAACCTTTTTTTAGATTTTCTAAAGCAGAGTATAAATGAAAAAGTAATGAATTCAAATCATTCTTTCTTTGAATTAGTTTTTCATAAGTTATTCCTTTTCTCTTATATTCTTTAATTCTTTTTAAAACTTTTTCAAAAACCAATTCTGCATAATCTATTTGATCTTCTAAAGCATTAGCATATTTTTCCAATCCGTACTTTTCTTCAGTTATCGCTTTTATTTCTATATAAGGAAGAATTCCAGCCTTTTCTGCAATTTTTCTTTCTTTCTTTTTACTACCTCTAAAAATAAAGAAAAGAACGCATATGTAACTTATCATTCCAAGTATCAAACCTAAACCTAAGTTCTGAGGATAGGTTAGCATTCCAGAAGGAGAAGGATTAAAAATGAAATAAACACAAAAGCTTAGAGTTAGAACTATTACTATTAATAACAATTTTTCAAACATTAAAAATAATTCAGTAGTTTGAAATATTTAAAAAAAGTAGAAAAAATTATGAAGATTTTTTTAACAGGAAAACCTGGTTGTGGAAAATCAACTGTTTTAGAAAAAGTTGTGGAGATTTTAAAGAAAAAGGGAGTAAAAGTTGGGGGTTTTATAACACCAGAAATAAGAGAAGAAGGAAAAAGAGTTGGTTTTTACGTCAAAGATATTTTTTCTGGTGAAGTTGGTTTATTGGCTAGCAAAGATATAAGAGTTGGTCCGAGAGTTGGGAAGTATGGTGTTAATGTGGAGGAATTTGAAAGAATTGCTTTGAAAGCTTTGAATTTTGCTCTTAAAGAGTGTGAAGTAATTGCAATAGATGAAATTGGAAAAATGGAAATGTTTAGCAAAAAATTTAAAGAAGAAATAGTGAAGCTTATGCTAATAGACAAACCTTTAGTTGCTGTTTTACATAGGAATTTAGTTAAAAGTTTTAAAGAATATGGAGAAGTGATTGAAGTAACACAAAAAAATAGAAAAAATCTTCCAAGAGAAATTGTGAAAAAAGTATGGGCCTGAGCAGAATTGAACTGCTATCTGCGCGTTGTAAGCGCGCCGTCCTACCGTTAGACTACAGGCCCTTTCAATAAAATTATAGTATTTTATTTTTTAAACTTAACTAAAACAACCAACCCAAATATTAATATTATTTGTATT
>CAZRMN010000017.1:0-17510 GCA_964601215.1 uncultured archaeon | reverse complement strand
AGAACCGCATCAATGGGTCGGTTGGAAAAAATCTTCTCAATGGCATCAAGAAATTCTTCCTAAAATAAGAAAAGTTTACAAAGGAAAGTTAATGGTTACTTATCAAAACTTCCTTGATTTAATAGGAAGAGAAATTCAAAGAAAAGAAATAAGTAAAGATGAAAAATACTGGAGAGAATTTAACTATTCAGGCTATGACTTTGTTGGTCCAAACATGAATGCAAACCATGTGAATGATTGGGAGATATTGAAAACTATTGTTAAGGAGACAATGGATTATACGGAAGAAGTTGCTAAAAAATACAATTTAAGCATAATTTATGTTGAAATTTTTACAGAAACTGGTGTAGACGGACTTTTTGCTGGGTATGAAGGGAATGAAGAAACTGTCAAAGTAAAATATATTAAATTAATTTTAGACGAATTCATGAAAAGAAATCCTGAAAAATCTGGTATTCTTTTTTATGAATGGGGGTTTGGAAGGGAATACAGAATGTATTCAAAAGCTGATGAAAGAGGAGTTTATAGACCGGTTATGAGATACCAAACAGAAAAACCTTACAATTTAATAAAAACATATTTCTTGAAAAGTGAATTTTATTAATAGCCTGGGGGCGGACTTCTTCGCAAATCAAAGATTTACTCGATCCTCGTTTCACTCAGGGCACATAACAGCGACTATACGGAAAGCTCGTTGTACTTCGCTTTCCCAAATTTGCTCCGCAAACTTCACATATCCTCAGAACGTTATACCAACAATAAGTTAACAGAACCTCTTAGAGAAAACTATTTAAATTCTGAAAGCATATATTTTTTAGATTATTTAAACACTAACTGGTGATGCTAAATGTTTTGGGAATATTGGGACCCTTTTGAAGAATTGGAAAGGATGAGAAGGAGAATGAGAAGACTAATGAAAGCAACTTTTACAGGTTTTGAAGAAAGTTTTCCAGTGGATATCAGCGAGACAGATGAAGACTTAATAATAAAAGCAGATTTACCAGGATTTGATAAGGATGAAATTTCAATCAAGCTAACAGAAAATACCCTAGAAATTTCAGCTCAACACAAAGAGAAAAAAATCGAAGAAACAGAGAGAGTTTACCGAGCAGAAAGAAGGTTTGGGGCTCTCAGAAGGTTTTTGACTTTACCAGTAGAAGTTGACCCTGATACTGCAAAAGCAAAACTTGAAAAAGGAATTCTAGAGATTAGAGTGAAAAAAGCAAAACCCAGCAAGAAAGCAAAAAAAGTAGAAATTGAATAAACTTTTCTTCACTTCCTGAGTTTTATAGAGGTGAGACTATGACTGAAGAATTACCAAAGCCTGAAGGGATTTGTAAGTATTGTAAAAAACCCATTTATTATAATTTGGCTGAACACGAGGCAATTTGCAAATTCAGAGAAAAGAAATACTAACCTCAGCCCGGAGCGTATTCTTCATTCTGTCAGCAATCCTGTAATTCATCATCGGTTTCTGTAGCCTTGTTGGCGTTCTTTATTCTCATGATTTTCGAATAAAGCGGTTCAACAAGGCCTTTGAAAATGAAGTTTAGATACTTTTCTGCAATTTTTTTATATTCTTTTTGAATATAAAAATTTTACATGCAAGCAATAGTAAAAAGTCCAAAAGGTAAAAAGAGAGTTGGTAGAGGGTTTAGTTTAAGCGAATTGAAAGCAGCTGGCATAAGTATAAAAGAAGCAAAAAAGCTTGGTATTTATATTGATAAAAGAAGAAAAAGCTTACACGAGGAAAATGTTAAAAAACTAAAAGAAGTAAAGAGGGAAAAAAATGTTTGAAAGAAAAAGATGTCCAAATTGTGATAAAAAGGTTAAGGATAGCTGGAAGTATTGTCCATATTGTGGAAGTAACTTAACTGAAAAATTCTTCAAATCTTTTGACATTTTTGAAAAAATAGATAAAGAATTTGAAAGAATAGACAAGATTTTTGGGAAAAATTTTCTAGTTCCAAGAATTAGGGTTAAACCCTTCAGAGGGGGTGGAATAAGCATAACTATTTCTTCTAGGGGTAAAGAACCAAAAATTGAAGTAAAAACTTTTGGTGATTACAAAAAAATCGAGCCAGAAATTAAAAAAAGGCTAGGAGTAAAACCAAGAGTTGTTGAGATAGAGGAAAAAGTTAGAAAAGCAAGAGTTACAGAAGAACCAGAAAGTAAGGTTAGAAGAATTGGAAACAAAGAAATAATTACTATTAAACTACCTGGTGTAAAAGAAAAAGATGTAGAAGTTAAAAGACTAGAACAGAGCATAGAAATTAGAGCATATGCTGGTGATAAGGCTTATTTTAAACTTATTCCAATTCCTCCTAATGCGAGTATAGAAAAAGAATTTAAAAATGGAGTTCTAACATTAAAAATTGAGAGGTGAGGGAATTGGCTAGAATAGCTGAAATTCCCGAATCTCTTCGTGAGTGGGAAAGGGTTGCCGCGCATTCTCACATTTCTGGCTTAGGTTTAGACGGATTGAAAGCAAAACCAGTAGCAGATGGGATGGTTGGACAGATAGAAGCAAGGGAAGCAGCCGGATTAGTAGTAAGGTTAATAAAAGAAGGAAAGTTTGCTGGAAGGGCTGTTTTGTTAGCTGGTCCTCCTGGTTCTGGAAAGACTGCTCTTGCTACTGCTATAGCAAAAGAATTAGGAAGAGATGTTCCTTTTGTACCATTAGCTGCGAGCGAGATTTTTTCTGCAGAAATGAAAAAAACAGAATTTTTAACTCAGACTTTAAGAAAAGCTATAGGAGCAAGGATTCATGAATTTAGGAAAATTTATGAAGGAGAAGTTAAAGAAATTTCGATAGAAACTTCCCAGCACCCCTATAACCCTTATCAAAAAATTCCAGTTGGAGCTACTATTAAAATAGCAACAAAGGATGAAAGTAAAAGGTTGACCATGGATCAAGCTTTTGCTATTCAACTAATTCAGCAAGGAATAGAAACTGGTGATATAGTTCAAATAGATGTAGATGGAGGAAGAATTGTTAAAATAGGAAAAAGCAAAGAAAGTGTAAAAGAAAAGAAGCTAGATTTATCTTCTACCAGAATTGTTGAGGTTCCTAGAGGAAAAGTTTTAAAAGAAAAAGAGTTTGTTTATCCTGTAACTTTGCATGCTTTAGACTTAGCTTCATCTCGCTCAACAGGAGATATTTTTAGCATATTTTTCGGAGGAAGAGAATCAAAAGAAATAGATCCTGAAGTAAGAAGAGGGGTAGACGAATATGTTAAAAGTTTAGTTCAAGAAGGGAGATGTGAACTATTACCAGGAGTAGTTTTTATCGATGAGTGTAGTATGCTTGACATAGAAACATTTGCCTTTTTAAACCGAGCGCTAGAGCAAGAGCTTGCACCGATTATAATTTTTGCTACTAATAGAGGGTTCACTAAAATAAGGGGTACAGACCTTAAATCTCCGCACGGAATGCCTTTAGATTTGATAGATAGACTTTTGATAATAAACACAAAATCCTATGAAAAGGAAGAAATAAAGAAAATAATAGAAATAAGGCTTGAACATGAGAAGGTCAAGATGAATAAGGAAGCTTTAGAGTTTTTGACAGAAATAGGTAGCAAAACTAGTTTAAGGTATGCAATTCAATTAATAGCTCCAGCTTATGAAGTTGCAAAAGAGGAAAATTCTAAGGAAATAAAAAAGAAACATGTTGAAAGGGTAAACAAGCTTTTTGCTGATGTGAAAAAATCAGTTAAATACTTAAGAGAATATGAAAAACAATTTTTAGTTTAATTATATGCTGGATTGAATTTCTATATCAAAAGTTTCGCTTATTTCCTTAGTTAAAAAAATTACTTCCAAAGTTTTTTCTTCTGTTTGAATAAATCTCGATTCTTCTTTTAAAATTTTTTCATCCTTGAAAATTTTAAGGAAAAAATTAAATTCTATGCCATCATTATAAGAAACATTCAATCTTTTGCTAAGAGCTTTTTTGCTATTTTTTGTTATTACATAAAATCCAGAGTTGTATTCGTAAAGGAGTAAACAAAAATCTAAAATATCCTTAGCAAATATACTATCTGCTTCATTAATAGTTGCTTTAGTATATCTTTTTATCACATTTTCAGACAATTTACAATTTCCTTTTTTATAGAAATGCAATAGTTTAATTAACTCTTCTAAAGGAACAAGATATTTTAGTCTTGGCCTATTCCAATTGATGGGTATACTTTCAATTGGTTTTAAATACACAATTAAATTTTGGAGAAAAAAATCTTTATAGATTTGGAGAAAAATTAATCCCTTCAACTTCTATAGTTTTGTTGGCTTCATCAACCTCAAACTTGACTTCCAGCATTAATTCGCAAACTTTCATGTTAGTTTTGCAGTGGTGAGTTATTTCCTCAACTTTTATTCTGCTTTTTCCTTTAGCTAAAGCAAGAAAAGGTAAAATTTGATCTGCCATATACTTGTCGAGAGCAGCTTTCGATTCGATAGATTTGATTAACTCTTTTGCACATTCTTCTCCTATTATTTCAGCTCTTACTCCTTTTTTTCCTATATTATCCGCTCCCAAAACTGATTTTTCGCATTCAGCCCAAAGAGTTATAGAAGTTCCAGCAGAATAAGTATGCGTTGCTTTAACTTCAATTTCAATATTTTCAAATCCATGCTGAAGCAGTAGTTTTTCCGCAGCTTTGGCTTGTCTTTCTGCTATATGTTTGGGTAGAGAGCCACAAATAGAAATTCCTTTTATTTTTTCTATTTTTCCTCTTTTGGTTAGCTCAACAGATTTCAACTCTTTTATTGGCTGGAATTTTATTTTAACTAGACCTCCACCCTTTGGATAAAACCCTTGTTTTATTACTTCAATTTCTGGTTTTTTAATTCCAAGTTTTGAAAGTATAGGAAAAGTTATGTGTTTTAAGTATTCTATAGTCGGAGCCCCTAAACCAGCTGTACCACCTTTAATCTCTAGGCTTATTTCTCTGTCAGCAAAAATTAAAACTGGTGTTAGAGTTTGTAAAAGCAAAGAGATCTGGCCAGCTGTACCGATATCTATAGTTTTATTTTCAAATTTTAGTTGCTTTGGAATAAACTCAACTTCCATAGAACCAATTTTTAAACCTTTTATTTCTGCATTGCAAAATTCTCCTGCAATTTTGACTCCGGTTAAGTGCTGAGGTCTTAATCCAGGTTTTGGTCTTCCTTTTCTTATGTTAAAAATCTTTATTGGTTTTAACAGCAAAGCAGATAAAGCAATAGCGGTTCTTAAAACTTGGCCATAACCCATCGCTCCATCGATTTCTATCATATTAAGAATTTGGAACCCAAACTTTTAGAATTATCTTTTTGGTCTATATCTATATCTTTTATTATTGAGATTTTTTAAAGCTCTTGGAATTCCATAAGTTATTTTAAAAATAATATTTTCAAAATGTTTCATGAAGAGTAATGCTGCGCCTAATATCAATGTTAAAACTACTACTATCGATAAAAGGATGTTCAACGGTAAAATCATATGCTCTAAACTTGAATGAGAAATTAAAGTATAGGTTGTGACTAAAAATATTAAAATGTCTATAATCGCTGAAGTATAAACTAAAACGTTTAAAGTTTTTTCAAGTCTTTTCAATCTTTGAAATTTTAAGTAGGACATAAAATAATTTTGTTTTTTCTCAACTTATTTTTTCATCTTCTCTTCTATTCTTATCATTTCGTTTATTTTTACAGTTCTTTCGCCACTAATGCCAAGCTTTATGTATTCACAGTTTAATCCGCAAGCTAAATGACAAATTAAAGTATCTTCTGTTTCTCCTGAGCGATGAGAAACTACACATACCATCTTATTCTTTTTGGCTTCCTCGATGAATTTTATAGTATCGGTAATTGTACCAACTTGATTTGGTTTTATTAATACTGCATTAGTAGCCTTATGAGCTAAACCAAGTTTTAATCTTTCAAGATTTGTTGAGTATAAATCATCACCACAAACAATTCTTGGTTGAATTCTGTGGGTTAATGTACCAAAAGAAACAAAGTCATCTTCATGAAATGGGTCTTCAACATATATTATAGGATAGTTTTTTACTAGACTTTCAACATAGCTTAGTTGTTCAACTCTAGAAAACTTGAAACCAGAAACTGGATAAACATATTTTTTTCCATTCCAAAGCTGGGAAGCAGCCATATCCAATCCAATTTTAAGTAAGTTTTTTGTTGCAATTTTGTTTAAAATTTTGAGTATGCTTTCAGCGTCTAAGCTGCAAACCCAAGCAGACTCTATATTTTTTGAAAAAGCAAAAGTAGGATCTTTTTTTACTAACAAGCTTGCAATTTCTCTGTAGCTTTCTGCAATTTTTTTAATCGAATCTAAAAATGATTTTTGATGCACGGGTAGCAAAAGGTATTCTTGAATATCACTTTTTCCGCTTTCTTTCCATCCACCAACGACATTACAAATTGGTTTGGGAATAGATGGTTTTTTAGATAAGTATTCATAAACTTCTAAGCCTTCGTTTAAAGCAAAACCCTTTAAAAAAACTGAAGAAATTGCTAAAGCTAGGTTACCACCAATATCCTTAAAATTTGGACTTTTGTCTATTGCTTTTAAAAGAGAATCAACCTCTTCTATATTTTTAAAATCTTCTCCAGTAAATCTTCTCCTTATCATTAAAAACTTCCTTATTACACTTTCTACTGGTAAGAACTTCACTTCATACTTGCTTCTGCTAGTTCCTATTGGAACAGAACTCCTTACTTTTCCTTTCTTAATTTCAAGCTCAACTTCAATAGTACTTTTTGTTGTAGTAGAAAAAACTTCTCTTATTCTTAAATTTTTAACTATCATTCAAATTGAAATTTAGTTTTTTTAAATAAAAAGTTAAAGCAAAAAATAAATTTAAAAAAAACTAATTAAAGTTAGATAAAAATGAAAAAAGAATTACTTTTTATCCCGATTTTAATTGTTTTTTCTTTAATTTTTTTATCCTCGGTTTATGCACTTTCTTTTTTTGATTTCTTTAGAATTTTTAGAGATTTAATTTCTCACTCGTCTATAACAGGGCAAGTAACTACTCCGGTTATTGACGGTGGAGGTGGTGGAGGAAATACTTGGATATTCCTAGCTAGTTCAGACCATGTGGATGCGGCTCATTATTTGTGTGGGAAGATTTATTTGTCTCAACCTTCTGATGTGAAGATAAAAGGAGTTTTTACAAAAGTTAATGACTACTATTTAAGGCATTTTATGGCTAGTGTAGATTGTCCAGGAATTAAAAATACATATTCATACAATAAAAATTGTTCTTCTGAAAAATGTTGGGTAAATGGTACTGCTAATTACGATAGTCCTTTTGTTTATGAGAAGAAATATGCAATTTATGTAAAAGAAGCTGGTTCAAACTACATTGTACTTGAAATTAGAGATATGAGAGGAAGCCTTATAGAAACAAGTACTTTAGTAGGAAGTGCGCCTTTTTCTACAGAAACCTCTCTCACGAAACCAATTTTAAAAATTGAAGTACTTTCTGTTGCTTTTAGTGAAGATGGAACAGTAGTTGCAGCTCAGTTAAGAGTTTCACCAAAAGAAGGAAAATCTTGCTATATGGGAGTTGGTACTTCAGGAACTTATTATTATACTTTTAAAAATCTTCCTCAAGGAAGCCATGAAATTTGTGTTTGGCCTTCCTGCCCTGATTATTATTATGGAGAAGATAGAAAATGGAAAGCCTCACTTTATTATCAAATAACATCTTCAAGTGGAAGTAATTGTATTCATAAAACACCTTTACTAACTGTTACCCCAAAAAATCAAACAGTACAGGCTGGTGAAGAATTTGAATGTTCAATTTTAGTAACTAACATAGATGAAGGAGAGTGTGAACCTTTAGTATTTAAGGTTAAAAGAACTATAGTATACGAATATGAAGGAGATAGAGAATCTTCAGTTTACTTTTATCCGAATTTTACACTATCCCAAGGTGAGAAAAAAATCTTAGATTGCTCTGGATCTGCTCCAATAATATGGTCTACTAATAATACGATTTTACCTGCTAAGTTAACAATTTCTGTAGAAGGAACATACTATTATGATTCCAAATCTGGGTATACTCGGGATTATGCATATGTATATGTTTTACCCCCTGGACCAGTTTGCGGTAATGGAATTTGTGAAGAAGGAGAAGATTTTTCAAATTGTCCAGAAGATTGTTTAGCACCTAATCAAACCACTTGTGGTAATGGGATTTGCGAACCAGAAGAAACTGCAATGAAAGGCTATGGACAAATAACATCTTGTCCTCAAGATTGTGGTTATGAAATTGATCCATACGATGCTGATGTTGATACTTGCATTAATTCCAAAGGTATTGAATATTCTACAACTGGACCTAAATCTGCATCCTGGTTTTTGTGGGGCAATTGTGCTAAAGAAAAGTATTATCAAGTAGAGAAAGGAAAAATACTAAGGTTTCATGTATATACTGACTCTTGTCCAGGATGTGTATGCTACTTCCCTGATTTTGATGTTTATGAGTACCAAGACGGTAAATGGGTCTTGAAGAAAAGTTATGACTTGCCTAATATTAAGGGAATGCATCAGAATGAGTTTTACACTCCAAACTCTAACAAAATTAAAATTGTAGCAAAGAATTGTTTCTATCTTGATGTTTTTTCTTTAACTAAACCTCCACCAATTAACATAACAAATGTGACTAGTAAAACAGATAAATTAATCACTCTTTCATGGGTGCCTCGTGCTGAAATTTTAAATAACACTAATGTGGTTATGTTTACCTTGCCTTTTATTTCCAATGTAGGAACTGGAGTAATAAAACCAAGAAATGATATAAAATTCTATGTTAAGGAAGAATTACTCACAAATGAATACATAGAATACGATAAAGAAGTACTATATCCTGGAAATTCTACTACTGCAAAGTTTTACTGTCTTATAAAAGAAGACAGTCCAGAAATGGTAAAAGGGAAAATTATTACTGACAATATATACCTGGAGGTGTATTTCTATTCTCCTGGAAGTTGTGAAAGATTCTTAAAACTTAGCGAAGTTAACACTACTACAACACCAACAGTTCAACCACAAACTTATGAGATTAATTTCCATCCTGGCTGGAACCTCTTTTCCATTCCTGTTAAAAAAACAATAAAAGCAAAAGATTTTCTTGCAAATTGTGGTGTTATAAGCAAGATTTGGCATTATACTTATGGAGTTGGTTACGTAAGTGTTGATGAACTTAAGCCTGGGTATGGTTATTGGGTAAAGGTTAACTCGAACTGTAAAGCAAGCATTTCAGGAGAACCTGTAACAATCGAAGACTTTTCACGCTTAAGTCCAGGATGGAATCAAATAGGTGCTCCTACTCAAGCAATAAATTTCTATAAAATCATTGGTGATTGTATACTAAGGAGCGGTCCCTGGAAATATAATACACAAGCAAGAAAATGGGAAAAAACTCAAGTGTTAAATCCAGGAGAAGGTTACTTCGTCAAAGTAACTAGTAGTTGTAATTTAGGAGAGGAGATTCCCCCCTTACCACCAGAAGAATGGGGAATAGCTGGCAAGGCTACTGAAATGTGATAGGATGAGACTAGCTTATCTTCTTGTGATAATGGCTATTGTTGCTATAGGAATAATTTTTTCTTTAATAGTTTATTTAAGTATTCAAACTTCGCCATCTTATGAAACTTCTGAAATGCCACCGCTTCCACCTGAAGAAGGTGAAACAGGGGAAGAACTACCACCACTCCCAGAATAATTTATCTACCTGTTATTACTCTCATTAGTTTTCTTCCAGTTATCAAACCAAGCTTTCCTTTTTTCGCTTCAAATTCGTCAAATTCTTGGGTTGAATCCCTCCCTACACCATAAACCAAAACTGGAACTGCTCCATATTCATGTCTTCTTGTTTTGCAAGAAGTTATATGGTCACAAGTTACTACTATTATACCATCAAAACCCCTGAAATCTTCTAGATGTTCATCAACTCTTTCAATCATTTCCCTTTTCTTGTGGAAGTCGCCATCATGAGCAGCTTCGTCTACGCCTTTAACATGAGCATAAACAAAATCATATTCTACTAGAGCGTCCTTTATTGCATTGAAAATGAATTTTAAACTTTGCAAAGGTTTAAGTTCAGGAACTGTAATAGCATTAAAACCTGCTAACAAACAAGTAGCTTTCATCACCCCATTTTCAGCTATGCATACCGGTTTAAGCTTATACTTTTTCTGGAAATTGGGTAAAGTTTGAATGAAGTTACCAGCTTCTCTTGTTATTATATAGTTTGCTGGAGGTATCCCATTTTTTATTCTTCTTTCGTTTGCAGGATGAAACTCTATTATTTCTCTTGCCTTATCAATAAAGCTTTGAACGAGCTTTGCTGACTTTTCTGCTTCTGGAACTAGAGCTTTAACCTTTCGTACTTTTTTCCCATTTTCTAGAGGATCGCTATCCGTTATCTTATCACTAAGCTTTTCTTTTATTATTAAAGCACACCTGTGTCCATAAGTACGCATGAAAACAAACTTTGCTCCTATTTTTACATTCTCGTTTACATATCTTGCCAGTTCGTCTAATCCCAAGAAATTTCTTCCAGCCCGTCGGTCCAAAACTGTCAACTCTTTGTCCACAGTTGCAAAGTTACATCTTATTGCAAGATGCCCTTCCTTGTAGGGAATGTTTGCTCCTACAGCTTCTAAAGGTCCTCTTTTCATCTTGAATTTCTTTTGGTCATAACCTAAAAGTCCTATGTTTGCTAGGTGGCTCACGCTTGTTCTAGTTAATTCGCCCCAAAAGGATTTTTTTACAGGAATTATCTGACCAAGCATTCCATTCCTAGCAAAATAGTTTAAATTCGGCTTTCTTGCTTCGCTCAAAGGAGTTTTATTGTTTATAGGTTGGTCTGCTAATCCATCTATTACCAGAAAAATGACCTTTTTTCTCCTCTTTTTCACATATAAAATTTGTTTTTTAAAGAGATAACTTTTTTTAACTTAGTTCTTTTAGAACTTTGTTAGCATATTCAGCAAGCTTTTTAGAAAGCCTAAGCTTAGCATCTAAAATCTTTTCTTTAATTTTTGGGTTACTTGCAGTTTTTTCTACACTCCACAATGCTATGTAGCAAGCCTGTAATTCTAACCAGAAAAAGGCCTTTTCAAAAAATCTTTTTGCATCTTCCAAATTCTTGGCTTCAAGAGCCATTTTTTTCCATTTTTGATAATGGTAAGAGCATAGTCTTATCTGGGTTTCTATTGTCATATTGTTACTATTTTAAAGTGATAATTATTTAAATGTTATCACTCATAGGTGAAATATGTTAGTATGCAGTAAATGTAACAAAAAACTTAGTATAGAAGATTCCCAAGCATTCATAAACGGAAATATTTATTGCTCTAAGTGCTTCAAGAAAAAAGTTTAAACGTTGAATATCCGATTGTTAGCAAGAGGAGCAATAGCATCATAACCTTTTTCTTTTAGTTCAAAAGCAAACTCTGGAGTATGATCGCCATGAATACAAAAGATTTTTTCTGGATTCACTTTTTTTATGAATTCAAACAAGCCACTTCTTCCTACATGAGCAGAAAAATCTAACTTTTTTACCCTCATACTTACTTCTAGGTTTAACTCTTCGTTTATGAATCTTCCAGTTTCTAGCAAAATTCTTCCAGGAGTTCCCTCTAGTTGAAAAGAGGTTAAAATTAGACTGCAGTCTTTTCTAAAATGTAACCTTTTTATATACTGCACAATAGGACCACCAGAAAGCATTCCACTTGTGGTTAAAATAACACACGGATGATTCAAAATCCTTTTCCTCATTTTATTATTTGTCACATACTCTACTTTTTCCAGAACTTTGTCTAAGCTTTCGGGCTTCCTTAAAAGGTTTTTATATCTGTTTGTTATAGTAATTGCTTTTTTTGCCATTCCGTCTACATAAACAGGATAGTCTATCCCATAAGAATCCAGAACTAAAAGGAGTTCGCTTATTCTTCCAACAGCAAAGCCTGCTATCAAACAAATACCGTCGCCAGCAAGAGTTTCTCTGACAGTTCTTACTAGTTCTTTTTCCTGTTTTTTTCTGTCTGGATGGTCACGATCGCTATAAGTTGACTCAGTTATTAGTATGTCCACTGGTGGAAGCTTTTCCTCCGCCCTTTTTATCAGTCTTGTGTCTATCGTATTGAAATCTCCTGTGTAAAGAAGAGTTTTATCACCAAAGTCTAAGAATATCATAGCACTTCCAGGAATATGGCCTGCGTTAAAAAAAGTTATTTCTGTTTTGTGTATTTTAAAAGGTTTCTTGTACTCTACTGCAAGAAAATTGTTAATAGTCTTTTTCACATCCTTTTTTGTGAAAGGTAGTTCTACTCCCTCTTCTCTGCTTACTTTTATAGAATCCAAAAGGAGTAGTTCAGCTAGAGGTTTTGTTACGTTTATCGAATAGATTGGAACCGAATTACCGTTAGCATACCAAAGAGGGATAGCTCCGCAATGGTCTAAGTGGGTATGGGTTAAAAGAATTGCATCTGGTCTTCCTTCTATTGGAATAGGAAATTTGGGCGGAATTTCTTGAATTTTTGTTCCATAGTCCAGGAGTAGTTTTTCTATTCCAGTATCTACTAGTAGAGCAGAAGCTCCAACAGTACAAAGTGCACCGTTAAAGCTTAGTTGAATCATAGGAATTATTTTGAGAAAATAAGTAGAAATACTTATTGTTAAAGAAGTTTAAAAAAACAGTTGTCTTTTCTTTTCTTCAGATAAAAATTTAAATAATTAACTATTGAAAAGTAACAACATGAAGATTGAAGAGTACAAATTACCCTACAGAATCTCTAAAGAAACTGAAGATTACGAAGAAGATTTAGAAAAAGAAGGAAAGGTAATTAAAATCTACAAGCTGAAAGAAGAATACAATGAAAAAGAGAATTTTAAGATAAAAGCCCCTAGACAACAAAAAGTTAGCGTCCCTATTTTGCAAAGAATGATAAAAGATATGCAAGTAGAAGGGCCTCAACCTCTAGAAAAAATAGGTTCAGAAGTTGTCGGAAGCCTTTTTGACAGGCTTAAATTCTTGAAGGAAAGAATAATGGAAGTACAAAAGGCTATAAAGGAAAGAGAAGAAATGAACAAAAGGTTTAACGAGGAAATAGACCATGATATAGCTGAAATGGAAAAAATTTTGACAACAATTTCTGACAGAGAGCAGTTAAGAGAATTTAAGCTAAATCTTACTTTGTTAAGAATGGAAAAAAGAAAAGAGAACACCATATTCTGGCGTGACATGGTTTCTTTGAGGAAACAACTCAAAGAACTTGTTGAAGAATACGAAACCGAATCAAAAATCTCAAACCTTTTCTCAAGATTTAACTTTGGTGAACAAGAATGGAAGAAGTAAACATCTTTGAAGAAATAAAAAGACTAATACCATTTTTAGGCAAAGAAAATGCAGCAAAGCTTGAAGCAGCCTATTTGCTAGGAAATGAAAATTATAGGAAGAGAATTCTAGAGATAATAGATGGTTTAAAAGCTCTAGCTTTTTCTGATACTGAACTAAGGGAAAGTGCACTAATAGAACCGCCACCAAGGGAAGTAGTAAGCCATGGAGAAATAAAACTCGGGAAAATACTTTATGGAAAAAAAGAGCTTTATCCTTTGTTCATAAACAAAAAGGATTTGTTGACACATATAGGTATATTCGGTTCTTCTGGTTCAGGAAAAACTAATATCGTGCATTATTTGGTGAAAGCCTTGATCGAGAAAGAAATACCAGTTTTGATCTTTGATTTTTCAAAGAGAAACTATAGAGATTTGTTAACTTTACCTGAGGTCAAAGATAGAATAACGGTTTATACAGTAGGAAGGAATGTTGTTCCATTTAGATTTAATCCTTTGAAACCGCCAGAAGGGGTGCAAATTTCACAGTGGACTAAAGAATTTGCTGAAGTTTTCGACCATGCTTATTGGCTTTTAGGAGGAGGGAGACACATAATCTTAAAAGCTTTGGACGAACTCTATGCAAAATTTTCCCCTTCATATCCAAAAATTCCTGATATAAAAGAATGGCTAGAGAAGTTTTCTTATTCTCAGCTTTCTCCGAGAGAAAGGAACTGGGTAGCAACTGCTAAAAGACCTTTGGAGTCGCTCTGCCTTAGAGAAACTGGTGAAATTTTTGATTGTGAAGAAGGAGTTTTACCTTCAACTTTTTTTGAAAAGGGTAAAGTTACTGTGCTAGAATTAGATGCCCTTTCGAGTGATGATAAAACTTTTCTTATTGAAATACTCTTGCAATGGATAAGGGATTGGCTATTAGTTAGCAATACAAGGGAAAGGCTTGTAGGAGTGATAGTTCTTGAAGAGGCCCATCATGTACTGAATAGAGAAAAAACTAAAAAATTTGGAGTAGAAGCAGTTACAGACCTAATATTCAGGGAAATAAGAGAGCTTGGAATAGGTATGATATATGCTGATCAACATCCTTCTTTGGTTAGCTATCCAGCTTTAGGAAATACTTCTACTCATATTTATATGAATTTAGGCTTAGATACAAAGTATTCTTCTGATATCCAAGATGCTTCAAACATGCTCGGGCTTAAAAAAGAAGAGGATATAGACTATTTGAGGAGATTACCTACTGGACATGCTTTTATATTAATTAGAAAATCAGTTTTTCCAAATCCATTTTTAGTAAAATTCCCTTTAGTTCTTAAAGAAAGGGGTAAAATAAGCGATGAAGATTTGAAAGAGCTAATGAACGAGAAGGTTTTTAAAGAAATAAAGTTAAAACCAAAGGTCGAAGAATTACCTAAAAAAGAAACTAAGGATATAGAAAGAAAGATGGAAAAAGTAAGTAGTAATGGATGGAAAATAATTTTTGCTCTAGGTGAGCTTAAAGGAACTTCTACATCTGAAATTTACAGACAAATCAAAATGTCTTGTAGAGTCTTTAACGAAGAGGCGAGAAAATTAGTTAAGCTAGGTTTAATAGGTTCAAGAGTAGCAAAGGTATACAAACAAAAGGCAAGATACTATTTTTTGACACATGAAGGCGAGCTCGCTTTTATTCTCAAAAGGAAGAAGATACCAGAGACCAAGGAATTTGAAATTGATTGGGAAAAAATTAACAGAATACTTGGAAACAAGGGTTTTTCTGTTTTAGAAAAAAAGGAAAACAAGCTTTTGTGCGAGAAGGAAGGAAGACGTGTAGTAGTTATTGTGGAGAATTCTAACAATAGAAACAAAATCTTTCAGGATGTGAAAAGTGTAGGGAAAGAAGCTTACTTTATTTGTTTGTCTAAGGATATCAAATATTCTGTAATACAGCAAGTCGCTAAGTATAGTTATATTCGATGTAGTATAAATTTTACTGTTTTTCTTGCTACTTTGGAAGAATTGGAAAGTAGAGATTTCAAAAAAGTTGAGTTTGTTGCTACCGAAAAGTATTAATTTTTTAAGGTTTTTTATAATATCAAAAAAGATTTACTTAAATGAGAAAAATAGCTCTACCTTACTTCGAGTGAAAGCACGCAAAAAGTAAAAAAAAGAAAAGGAAAAAGATGAAAGATGGGTCGAGGAAACTCAATCTGAATTGTGTGGGAAAAATAAAAAAAAGATGAAAAATAAAAAGGAAAATTTGGTAGTTATTCTTACTGATTTTTTAGATTTTTTGTCTTCACTTGTCTTCAGTTTGAAAATTTCTTGTCTTCAGATTTCTCACTTCTTATAGTTACCTATTTATAAAACGGGAGAAGGCCAGAAACACAGGGGAAGGGAGAAGGAGAGTATGGTCATGGCATGTTGCCATGGCGGAGGCTCTCCACGATGAGGGAGAGAAAACCATAGGAGGGAAGGAAAGAATTGAAAGCGAAAATAGTAGCCATATGCATAGCTTTGATGACAATTGTAGTAGTCTCAACAATCTTCCTACCAGTAGCTCAAGCACAGCCAGCATTCTTTGATAAGCGATTAGGAAGATGGCAAAAAATTCAATGGCTTAAATACCGAATAGAACAAGGATTTTGGAAGTATCTTCAGAGGTTCAGAAGATGGATAAGGTATTTCGACAATAGAATTGCTTCAGCGCTTTTCAGAAGATTTTTAAAAGAGCAACCACAGTATCAAAAATACATGAAAGAATACCACAATCTTCTCCATCCAAAAACTGAGAAGAGAATGAGTATACAAAATTTGAAAGCAGTAAGATTCGGAGGAGTCTTAAAGACTTTTGAAGCTATGATAAATGGCAGCAAATACAAGGTTGAACTAAGAAGGGTGTGGCTTTCCGACGGCTCAGGAGCTATTAAAGTGAGTTTTTACGGCAATGGTAGAATAAGGGACCCATGGATTCTGGTAAAAGTGATATATCTCAGAACTACAATACTTTGGTGGACTATAACCTACGGGGAAAAATGGGAACTCTATGAATACTTTGTAACCAATAACAACGGAAAAAACGAGGCTTTATTGATAAAAGCAAAGTTTGATGAAATGGGCATTGAAGGAACTTTTCTAGGGGCTATCATAGGTGTTCTAATAGCAGCCATACCAGAAACTGGTGGACTTTCTGGCATCCTTGCAGGGATTCTAGTGGCAGTCAATACCTACCAAATGGCTTGGATGAAACATATAATCGATACAGCCTATGATTCAAGATATGGACTAGCTATATGCACAGTATCTACATACCTATACTTTGGCCTAGGAGGTATTTCTCTTTGGGCATGGTGGTGGGCTGATTATGCTTGGCATCGTGCGCTACCAGCGCCAGGCTTGGAAATGTTTTCGCTAAGCATTGGCTATTCCCAAATAATAGCAAATAGCTTCAGACAGATAGGCGACAAATATGGCTATGACCGATGGGTATGGATCTCCTAAAAAGAGGTAAAAAAGATGAGGACCTCGATAGTACTTTGTGTGGCGATTCTATGGATTGTCGTTCTATTGCTAGTAACAATCGTTTGGTTTACTGTTGATTGGTCTAGTGACATCTATGTACCAATAATTGGAACTTTGGCAATCATTGCAATCATTACTATCGCGAAGCTAAAGGAGGCAAACGGTTGAACCCATCAATACCAACCCAACTAATGCCAGACCTACTTACTACACTGCTAGACACTCTAGTGCCTTTGTTAATCATTGTAGTTTCAGCAATAATAGCAATGAAAAAATCAAAGTATAGAGAACCTTTGGCATACTTTGTTGTTTCAATAGCTTTCTTAGTTTGCACCTATGTCACTCTAGTTTCAGAAATGGCATGGACATCGGTATTTCTGGCACTACTCTGGTTTGCTTCAATCGCTGGAATGATATACAAAGCAGTTAAACAAAAAGAACAGAGAAAAATCTATGTGACACTGGTTTCAATTATTATCATAGCCTTTGCAACAGTTTCCATAGCTTCCTTGATTCTCTTTAGTCTGCTATAGAAAAATTTCCCATCTCCCCATTTTTTTCTATTTCTTTTTTTTCTTTAATGTTATACGTCTAACATAAGCCGAAACCAAAAAATTTTTATTTTTTGTTATAC
>CAZRMN010000016.1:0-18721 GCA_964601215.1 uncultured archaeon | reverse complement strand
ATATTCTTCACGAATGAAACAGGAGCTCAAACTAATACTCAGTATAATGTAAGAATAGGTTGGTATAATAACGCTACGTGGAATTACAATGCTTCCGACAATAAAACAGAATATTGGATTACTAACAATGGAACTGCTCCTATAGATATATGCCAGAAAGCCAATGCAAACATGATTTGCACACCAGGAGAAACTTGCGGAAATTATGAAATTTATATTGGTAATGTAACCTGGAGCAACTCAACTTACAACAACTTGACCTATCCAGCTTTTACTACTGTTAATAATTTGACTTTAAGTTATTCCACTGGTAACAGAGTTGCATACAGTTTACCAGTCGATCAAACCATTTACATAAGGTATTGGTTCTACGCACCTCCTGGAGTACCTTCTGGAAAGTACAACTCTACTGTAGTCTTTAAAGCCGTGGGAGAGGAAGAACCTTGCTAAAGGATAAAATGAATGAAACAGAAGAAAAGATAATTAGAGTACTTTCTAAGCATCCAGAAGGTTTAACTATAATGGACATTTCTCGAAAGACAAACCTGCACAGAAACACAGTTTCCAAATACATTTTTGCTTTAGTTAAAAGCAATAAAGTAGAACAAAGGAGAATTGGGGTAGTTTCTCTTTGCTATTTGAAAAAATAAATTTATATTGGACAGAATTCAAATTTTATATATGGAATTGAGGAGAGGGATAACCTCAATAGCATTCATAGTTCTCTTAGCAGCTTTAGTAATAGTTGCAATAGTAAGCATGCCAAACATATTTGCAACAGAAACCCAGACAGTTCCAATGAATGCAAGCATTCAGCAAGTAATTGGCTTTGAACTTTCAGGAAATCTTTCCTTAGGAATATTTTTCACAAACGCAACAACTAGGCACATCCAATATCCAATAACTCAAATGGATTATTGGAACAATGCAACAGAAAATTATGGAGATGATACAAACTATGGAACGATGTATTGGGTACATACCTTTGATACAAATACAGCACCGACAAAAGTTTGTCACTGTGTTTGCAATAACTTGACATGTTCGGGAGGAGACTGCCAAAAAAATGTAGATTATATGTACATTTATGTTCCAAGCGAACCAGATAGCGAGGGTGTAAGATGGGCAAACGCTACTTCAGCAACTGGTGTGGACGACACGCCTCAATACAGTTTTCCACCTCCAGGAACAGACGTTTATCAAGTAGTAAATGCAAGCATGCCCGAATACAAGGATGCTTATATTTACTTAAGGTATTGGCTTAATCCTTATCCAGATACAATAACTTCAGGTACATACAATACAACTTACAGATTCAAAATAGTAGAAGCTTCATTGGATTGCGGCGAATGCGACTGTTAAAACTTTTAAATATTAAAAAAATACAGTAATTTAGTGAAAACATGAAAAGAGCGTTATTTGTTTTTATTGTATTCTTTTTTCTTATTTCTATTCCTTCTGTTTTTGCAGGTGTAGGAATTGGAATGGGTCCTACTAGGCTTAACATTAGAACAAGCATAGGAAATCCTTACTCTGCTACTCTAATAGTTTACAACCCAGGAGATTATGACATTAAAGCAAAAGTTACTTTTGAATGCGAGAATTGCGAAAGTGATGCTTATTTTTTTGGCTGGCGTATAGGTAAAGTAAGGGAAGACTATAGACAATTTTTCACTTTTGACCCAGAAGAAGTTTATGTACCAAACCATACTGGTCCAGAAGCTGCTATTCCAATAACAGTACACATTACTCCAAGTATTTGGGTTAAAAAAGAACTTGTGATTTCCACTCCAGAGGAAATAAACTTTTTGGTTAGAGGAATTAATCCAAGTTATACTGGTGAATTTTCCATTCCTTATTACACTTTACTAATAGATGAAAAGGAAATAAAAGGTGGAATAACTATTTCAGCTGTTTGGTCTACTTTTGGAGCGATGGGAGCAACTCCAGCAGTAGGTGCTGACTTGAACATGCATATAAAAGGGATACCTCTCGGGAGCTTAATAATAATCATTCTTATAATAATTTGTGTAATTCTTTTCATTCTTTGGAAAATTGGTTTCAGAAGAATTTACAAATTTTTTAAAAGAAAGAAAAAATCAAAGTAGTTTTTTTTATCAAAAAAATTAAAACTAGAAAGAAAATTATTAAAAAAACTGGAAAATAATTCGTTTCTTCCTTTATTTTTACTTTTAAATCGCTTACTACAGAAATTTTTGTTTTTTCGCCAGCAGTAGCAACAATTCTGAAGTCAAGCTGTTTTAAATTCGATGCCAGAATATAGGATGAAATAGTTTTATTTCCAAGAATAATTTGAGATCTAACAAATTTTGGGACTTTTATGTTAATTTCTACAAATTTTCCTTCCAGATGAGTAGTATTTTTTTCAACTTTTATTGTTTTTGGAAATCTTAAGAAATCTTCTGTATAGTTTACCTTACCCACATAAAACCCAAAAATCTTATAATCTCTTAGACAGTTCAAACAGTAAGCTTTTAAACTCACGTTTTCATCTGCGTCACCTGGATTAAAAAGAATTAGATAAAATAAGTGTTCTTCTCCTGGACTAACAGAAATGTTCATTTTTGCAGGTCCTATGCCTAGACCTCTTGTTGCATAAGTAGGCTTAATTAAAGCTAATACTAATGCTATACAAATTAATTTTTTAAACACATGTACCACCAGAAGGTACTGCTTGAACTTGATAAATCGTACTATAATTATAAGGAGGAAAATTTGGAGGGACGTCTAGCCAGTACCTCAAGTAAACGTATTCTCCTGGCTGGATTTGAGTTATTTTATTGTTATTATCAAAGCCTAGAACCATTGGAATCGAGTTTAAAAGAGAAGGATTTTGTGCATCGTTTATTTTTGAACTGTTCCAAGTTACGTTGCTAATATAAATTTCATAATTTCCTGGACCAACACAAGTTAAGTTAGAGCATAAATTATATTTCGCTCCTTGGCAAATATCTACTAACATATTACCAGAAACATAAACCCAATACTCTGTTTTTTGATTAGTTTTATTGTAATTAAAAGTTGCATTGTTATCAAAAGAACCTGCGAGCAAAGGATATTGAACGTTTAGTTCAGAACCAGTTAAATTGGTAAATAGAATTCCTTCAGCTAACTTATCACTTATTTCTATAGAATAAAAACTTATTACAGAAAGATTCATGGGCAAAGTTGGAGTTTCTCTTATACTTTTTCCTGTTTGAAGAAAAATAAAAGAAAACAATAAGATTAAAAATATCGCCTTTTTCATGCTTCCACTTTACTTAAATTTATTTTTTCCAAACTTTTAAATTGAATTATGAGTTTTAAGAAAAAATATTTTTTCTTATTATTTTTAATCTTTTTTTTAGTTCCAATTTCTTCTGGGATCGAAACTTTTATGAATAGCACAGTAGCCTTAAAAGAGAATATATTCCTTTCAGTTGCAACTGACAAATCTTCCTACTGTGAACCTGAAATTGTAAACATAACCACAACTCTAGAAAACAGGGGAAATTATGGGGCTTCGGGTAACCTAACTATAAAAATTATTGACTCTTATGAAAATGAAATAAAGAATGAAACATGGGAAACTTCTGTTAATGGAGGTGAAACAAAAAATTTCTTTTCAAACTACACAGTTGAAAGCTCTAGTCCAGAAGGAATTTATACTGTAAAGAGTAATTTTAGCTATAATAAAGAATTCAAGTATGCAGAGACAGAATTTAGGGTAAAAAAAGGTATTGGAACTTTAGTTGTTTCTCCTTTAAAAATAGAAAAAACTATGAAACCAGGGGATTCTTCGAATGAAACTATATACCTTTGGTTGTTATATCCTTGCTACGGAACTTATGCAAGTTTAAACAAATCTTCTGGTGAACCAGGCGATTGGTTAAGCTTATCAAATTCAACTGTTTACCTTCCTGAAACAAGTGAAGCAAAAAGTGTAACAGTAAGCATAAAAGTTCCAAGAGACGCTAAAACTGGTAATTATACTGGTTATATAAGTGTGAAAGCTGGCGACCAACAAAAAACGATTACAGTTAAAATTTATGTTAATGCAAGTGGTATATTCGACTTAAGTGTTTCTATTCCATCTGAAAAAAAGGAAGTTTGCCAAGGAGATAGCGTTTATGCTATTGTTACTATAACAAAATTTTCTCCATCTGGAATTACTGACATCAACATGACTTATATGATAACTAACCATTTGAATGAATACATTGATAAAAAAAATGAAACTATAGCAATAGACACTACCATGCAAAGAACACCTAGCTTACACGTTCCTTCAGATTTATCCCCTGGTTATTATACTTTTGTCGCAACTCTTGAGTATAAAGAAATTCAAATTTCATCGACAGATATTTTTCGAGTAAAAGAATGTTTGGTTGCACCTCCTTCAGGTGCATATGTACCCCTACCACCAGTGCAAGTTGAAAAACTTATCCTTAACGTTTCCCCCATCATACTTGTAACAATTCCTGGAAACGAAACAGGTTTTGTGGCAAGCGTCGAAAACTTGGGGACAAAATCAGAAGTAGTAGAAGTTGTAGTAGAAGGTATACCTTCTAACTGGATTTCAATAACTCCTTCAAGAACTGAAATCAAGCCCAACGAAACGCAAAATTTTATCGCTCTTATAAAAATTCCGAAAGAAATTGAAGAAAAAATATACTATTTGAAAGTTACTGCATTCGATGGCGTAAAGAGTAATACAGAAAATGTAACTTTAATAATCGGAAAAGATTGGAAATCTGCAGCTGATTTGGTACTAGCAGAACTAGAAAAAATTAGAGAAGAGGCAAATAAAATATTTTTCTTGGAATGCTTAAACATAAATGAAATTAAAAAAATTTTTGAAAACGGAGAGCATGTAAGAGAAATAGGAATGGAAGAATATGAAAATAATAATTATGAAAAGGCAATAGACTTTTTCATTTATGCAATTTCCCTGTACGAAAAAACTGTTAATCGGGCACACGCACTAATTCAACTAGAAGCGACAAGAATTGAAGTTTTTTCGTTCATTCCATTCGAAGAAGAAATAAACTATCACTTGAGAATTCTAAGAGATTATGCAAGAGAAAAAAATTTTGAAAGATTTTGTGAACCTTATGTTAAAATTCAACAGTTATCAAAATATTCAAAAATAGTTTTCGGTTTAGTTTTAGTTGCTATTGCAATAATACTTACAGTAATTTCATATGTTTTGATCAAAGAATACAAGAAGAGAAAAGAAAAGAGAATTGAGGAAACTTTTGAAGAAATAAAAAGAAGATTAAAAAAGATCTTAGAATCAGAATAATTTAATTGAAAATAAAAAATATTTATAGATAGTATGCGAAAGAAATTTAAAATTTTAGTAATTTTCTCATTTTTTTTAGCTTTTTTTATCTATAGTTTTGCGCTCTCTTCTTCTTCCCAATTAACCTTTCTTTTAGAGTTAGATAACCCAGTTTTTAACTTTACTCAAGATTCTTTAAACAACACGAACAAAACTGAAGATATAATATTTAGTGGTGTAGAAAATCAAACAAGATGGATTAGAATTCCCAAGAATTCTACGATTTTAAGCTCTAGTATAAACCTAACTGGAGTTATGAGGCCTGTATCCTCAACAACTTACCGGCAAATTTATAGTTTAAGTGTAGGCAATGTAATCTTTTCAAACGATTGGGATGAAATTGCCATAGGAACTAGTGGTCCTTCTTATATTCAACTACTTAATAGTATAGGAAACAGTATTTGGAATTTTTCAACAACTGGAGATGTTTATGGTATAGCTATAGGAAACCTTTCATCTCATGAAGGAAGGGAAGTTGTGGGTGGAGATTCTAGTGGTTTTTTATATTTATTAAACTCCTCAGGAAAACAAGTCTGGAATTTGAGTATAGGAAATACGATAAATGATGTTGATGTTGGAGATGCTGATTTGAGTAAAGAGTATGAAGAAATTGCTGTTGCTTCAAGCAATAATAGAGTCTATCTTTTTGATTCCTCTGGTCAACAATTGTGGAATTATTCTGGGAGTAGCTCTTTTAAAGGAGTGGCTATAGGAAACCTTTCATCTGATGAAGGAAATGAAATAGCAGCAGGTGGTAGTGATTATAAAGTTTATGTTTTCAACTCCTCTGGAAACCTTAAGTGGAATACAAACATAGGAACGGAAATAAATGATGTTGATGTTGGAGATGCTGATTTGAGTAAAGAGTATGAAGAAATTGCTGTTGCTGGAAATAATGGAACAGTATTTTTGCTCGATTCCGATGGTAATGTTCTATGGAGTTATGATACTCAAGGACAAGTTGGCACTGTTTTAATAAGCGACATAACATCTTCTGATGTGGGTGGCGAAATAATAGCTGGTAGTTTAGATGATAGAGTTTATGTTTTAAATTCTTCTGGTTATCTTATTTGGAGTTATTTGACAGAAAACGATGTTCGAGGTGTTGGAGCTGGAAATCTAACTTCTGACCCTGGTAGTGAAGTTGTGGCTGGAACAAATATTCCTGCAAATTATACCCTTTTCATCCTAAATTTTGAATATTATCCAACAAACGTAAGCTTAGATATAGGAGGGGATGGGAACTTAGAGTGGTTATATCAAGGAAAATTCAGGTCAAGTTCTTCTGTTTCAAACAATTCTGCATTCCAAAATTATTTGACAAGCTGTCAAGCAGATTCCACTGGAAATTGTGATATTCCTTTAGTTTTTCATTCAGATTATGGAGGTGATTTAAGAATTACTTCAATAAACATAACCTATGAGTATAACATCTCTAATTTAATAACTTATGAAATTAAGAGTGCTTGGTCTAGAATAAGAAATGTAAGAGCAAATGAATCTGTTGGAAACCAGATTAAAAATATAACTTATAAAAATAATCCTGCAGTGGACATAAGGATTAATTATATTAGGGTAAGTGATACAGCAACAAAATGTGACTTTAATGGAACTTCTTATCCTGTAACTACATTAAATGGAAAAAAAGTTTGTAATATAACAGCTCTTAACCATATTATCCCAAGTTCTGGACCTTTATTTTATGATACTTTATGGGACGATTCAATGAGCTCTGCAGTCCCTATTATCATAAATGAATCCCAACCAATAGTAAGCGAGGGCTTCTGGAAAAAGAATATTTCAATCTGGAACAATACTCCTGAAATTTTTTATGACATAATTGCAAACACTACGATAAACGATTCTATAGTTATAGCAGAACCAAAACTTAAAGTTGACTGGTTTAACAACGGAACTTTTTATGATATTACCCCCTCCACTCCTTCAACAGATTGTAATTCAAACAATCCAACTTTTTACCCAATTCAAATTGGTAGTGATACATTTTGGGTTTGCAAACAAGACACGAATGGAAATAATGTGGAAGACTTATTCGTATGGAAACAACCACATTCTTCTTCTGTATTGTATGAAGCAAGTGGTTCGAGCAACAATCTTCCAACACTTTCTGACATTAATATTACCCCAGCTCAGGGAATTTGGGGAAGCGAGTTTAACATAAGTGTAAATGTTAGTGATGCAGAAAACAACAACATAACAATTAAACTATGGGTAAACATTACAAGGTTAAACGTTTGGCAACTTATAGATGAGAAAAATGCTACAAGCAATAAAATAGTTACTTTTAATTTTACTACGAATAAAAGCTGGACTGGAAATAATTTGTTCAAATTTGAATTTGCAGATTTTAATTTCTCACAAAACATTCAATACCATGATTGGCAAAATAGTAGTGTGCAGTATGGTCCAAACGTTACAAAGCACAATGTATCTATAATTTATGTTTTGGGAAATAATACAGAAGTAAACAGAACAGATTCTGTTTTATTTATGATTCAAATAAACGATACTGATTTTAATGAAGCTGTTTCAAATGCCAGTTGCACTTTTTGGATAACTCTAAATGAAACTCATTGGGATTGGGGGAGTGATGCAATAAGTAATCAAACCGGTTTTTGTAATTACACATTTTCTCCTAACGCTTCATACAAACCTGGACAAAGATGGTGGAAAGCAGGAACTTACCAAGATCCTTACTACCAAACGAATATTTCAGAAAACTTTAGCGTAAAAATTTATGGAAAGCTTAACATCAACCTTACTACTACTCAAAACTTAACCAGAGGAATTTCAAACATTACTGCAAGAATCCAAGATGAATTTGGGTTAACAGTTCCTATTGAAGGTTACAATTGTACCTGGTATATAAATAGGAATTTAAAGAATAAGACTCAAACGAATAGTAGTGGGTATTGTAATTTAACTTGGGAAACTAATTGTTCAGATGCCTTGGGTTATTACCTAATTAATGTGACTCTATCTGGAAATGTTAATCCATACTATTATTTGAATATAATTAACAGTACAATTAATACAACCTTAAAAGATTATTTGAATTTAACTATAATTTCACCCGTTGAAGGCTCAATTTATTATATTGGCGAGACAATCCAATTAAACTCTACTCTCAAGGATTCCTGTGGTTTGCCATCCTATACTTATAATGTGACTTGGATAGGAAATAGCACGACTGATGAAGGATGGACAACTTGTAGCATGAGTAGAAATGGAGATAATACAACTTATACTGTTGGATATTGCGCTCCTGGAGTACTAAGAATAAAAGCTGAAGCAAAGGGTGAATTTTATGAGCTAGCAGAAAAGAATGTTTCAGTAATGATATACGGTTGGTCTAGAGTTAATGTAACTTACCCGCTCAATAACCAAAAAGTGAATAGAACAGAAAATCAAAGAACTCTTACTATAGTATGCTATGTAGAGGATGCAAATCTAACCTCAGGAATAGACCAATATCCAGTAAAAATCTGGGATAAGTACAATAATAATGAAATACTTTTGTATGAAGGTGAAACAAATACTAGCTTAAAATCTATAGGATACGTAAGCTATACTTGGAACATAAGCGACAATACAACAGTACCAGAAGGTTTGCATACTATAAAATGTAACATAACCCATGCAGACATAAGTACTTACAGACATTACAACACTTCTTTGAACGAAAGTTCTGTCGAAATAATAATTAGAGAATATGATACAACACCTCCTTTTATAACTTATTTACATGCTAACTCTGTAACTTTAGGAGGTAATGTAACAATAGAGGCAAATGTAACAGATTGGTATGGGGTTGATAAAGTTTGGGTCAATATAACTTATCCAAATTCTTCTTCTTATGTTTATTATTTGCAGAATTTAACTTCAGACACACTTAGGACAACATGGAAAGTTATTCTAGAAAATATGACAAAAAAAGGAGATTATGATTATGTACTATACGCGAACGATACTTCTGGTTGGTTAAATCAAACAGTGAATTGGTTTGAAGTTTATGAACCAATACAAATGTATTTGAATGCTAGCTTTCCAATAGATTTCACTCTTTACAGACCGAATAGAAACTACATAATTCATTCATTTTTGAATGATTCTGGTTTTTACAATTTTACTTTGCATAAAAGAGCATATGACTTCCTAGCAAAAATAGGAACTAGTTCCATTAAACTATCTGACTTTAATACAACAGCTACTGCAGAACTCCAGTTTGGTGATCCAAATTCAAATGTGACAAATCCAATAAACTTGTCAATAATACCTACAGCAATAATTGATTTGCCAAATCCTGAGAGATATAAGATTTCTGCTGTTGAAATTAAAACAAATGCTGTCTTTTCAAATTTAACTATAACCTTTAATTATACCGAGGATTTTCAGGAAGGAAAAATATGGTATGAGCCTGGTATAAAAATCTATAAGTGTTCTAATTGGACATATCCATCCTGTATTTCTGGTTGGAGCGAAGTTAATACTACAGTAGACTTTTCTAAACATTTAGCGTCTACTACCCAGAAAACAACTTCTGTTTATGCAGCTGCTGAAATTGAAATTTGTGGAAATGGAAAGTGTGGTATTGGGGAATCTGAGTTAAACTGTCCTGAGGATTGTGGACAGCCAAGCGGAGGAACTACAACCCAACCGTCTGGACCAGGAGGTGGTTTGCCTACTACTCCACCAGCTGAAGAAGAAATCAAGTTTAGCTTAAGGACAAATTTAACCGATGCACAAATAAATGTTAATGAGAGTAAAAATTTCGCTTTATGGATTTCAAATGAAGCGAACAAAAACCTTAACTTTTCGATTTCTTTGAGTGGTTCTATAGTAGAACTAATTAAACTTGAAAAGAATTCGATTAATATTCAAGGCGGAAAAGAGGGTATGATAATAATAAACGCTTTTGCTCCTCCGACTATAGAACCAGGAGCTTATACTGGTGAAATAATAGTAAGAAGTAGTGGAAAAACACAAACTCTACCAGTAACTTTAACTGTTTCACTCAAAGGTTTAATAGAACTGGACATAATGGTTGAAGCATTAACAAAACAAATCAACCCAGAAAAAATAGCAAGATTTAGAATTATGCTCTATAACCTAGGAGTAAAGAAAAGATACGATGCTAACATAACTTATTTAATTAAAGAATCCGAAACGGAAAAGGTAATTTATTCGAGTAGTGAGATTAAACCCATGGAATCTTCTTATGAATCGTACATAAAAGAGATACTAATTCCTTCAAACGTTTCACTAGGTTCTTATTTATTTGTTGTCGAAGCAACTTATGATGGAAAGAAAAAAAGTTCTACGGATTTGTTTGAAATAGTTCAACCATTCTGGACTCCTCAAAGAATTCAAATGATTTCTGTTTTAAGCTTAGCAGTTATTTCCGCATTTTCTGTATGGTATGGAAGAAAGAGGTATTTGAAATGGAAAGCAGCAAAAGCCAGGTACATTTTCCCAGTAAACATGAGAAAACTTCCAAAAGGAAAAATATGGCTTGGTAAAATTGCAGAAACTAACGTGAAAGCAACGTTTAAAATGGATGATTTAACAACTCATGTATTGATTGCTGGTGCTACTGGTTCAGGAAAATCTGTAACTGGAAGCATATTTGTAGAAGAATTGTTAGATAGAAAAATACCAGTAATAGTTTTTGACCCAACTGCTCAATGGACAGGATTTGTAAAGCCATGTAGAGACCCTAAAGTTTTGAAATACTATAAAAAGTTTGGACTTTCTAAGGATGATACTAGACCATTCAAAGGAATGATATACGAAGTTACTACTCCAAAAGTTGAAATTGATTTCAAAAAGTACATGAACCCAGGAGAAATTACTATTTTCACTTTAAACAAGCTTAAACCAGGAGAATATGATGAAGCGGTTACAAATATAATAAATACAATTTTTGCACAAGGTTGGGAAGAGTCGAGTAGTTTAAAGCTTGTAATAGTTTTTGATGAAGTTCATCGTTTATTAGAAAAATACGGAGGAAAAGGAGGTTACATAGTCTTAGAAAAGGCTTGCAGAGAATTCAGAAAATGGGGGATTGGGCTAATAATGATCTCTCAAGTTTTGAGTGACTTTAAGGAAGCAATAAAAGGAAATGTATTAACTGAAATTCAAATGCATACAAAAGGCCTTGGAGATTTAGTGAGAGTTGAGAAGAAATATGGGCTAGAGTATGCAAAAAGAGTTGCAAGAGAAGAAGTAGGTGTAGGGATGATGCAAAATCCAAAGTATAATGATGGAATACCTTGGTTTGTTTCTTTCAGACCTCCATTACACATGCCTCATAAAATACCTGAAAAGGAGCTTAAGACTTATAGAGAGTTTAGTAAAGCCATCGAAGAAATAGAAATGGAAATAGAAAAGCTTGAAAGAGAAGGGAAAGATGTATTTGATTTAAAAACAGAATTAAAATTAGCGAAAGATAAATTAAAACAAGGGAGGTTTAGGATGGCTGAAATATATATAACTTCACTAAAGAAAAAAATCGTTGATTTTTGGATAACAAAGTATGGTGAAGGTAAGTATGGCAAAAAATGAGATAGAACTTACGGAAAGGCTAATTGAACCGATTAAAGAAGAAGAAATTAAAAAAAGAGAGAAAGAATTAAAAGAAAAGTATGGAGTGATTGAAGAAATTCCTGAAAGAGAGGTAGAAGATGAAATCGAACCTACCAGTTTTTCAACAAGAGAGGCAAAGGAGATGAGCCTTCCAAACCTTCTTCTTAGGATTGAAAAGATTGATGGAAAATTAGAAATGTTGGAAGATTTTAAAAAGGGAATTGATGAAAGAATAAGTCACTTATCTGAAAATATTGGAGAATTAAGGTCTATGATTCTTGAAAAAGAAAAGTTCCTTAGTAAAGTTGAAAAAAACATGGAAATGGTTCTTGAAACTGTTTCTGAGCTACAACCAGAAAAAATTAAAAAACAGTTCTTAAAAAGAGATTCTGAAATAGAAGAAATTAAAGCAAACATAGAAAAACTTGAAGAAATGATTCATGAATTGAGAAGGGAAGTTAAAGAGTTCTTAAATATTATGGAAAAAGTTAAAAGTATAGAAAATTTATTGAAAACTTCTGAAAAAATTGGAATGAAAATTTCAAAAATAGAAGAAGCAAAAGCTTACACTGAAAAAATAGCTGCTAAAGTTGAACTAATTTTTTCTGAATTGAGTGAAAAATTGAATGAAATTGAAAGACAGAAAGAGCAAATAAATAAAATAGATGAATTGACTACGGATATAGTTAAAATGTTGGATGAAATAAGCCTAAAGATGAACAAGTTTGTTGAAAAAGAATATGTTGAAAATTTAAAGAAGGAGATAAATAAAAGATTGGAAAAAATTGGCCAAAAGGAAATAAAAATTAAAGAAAAAGCAAAGAAAGAGGATGAATGGGAAAGATTAAAAGAAAAATGGAAAAATAAGCTCGTTAAAGAGCGTGCATTAATAGCAAAAAGTGGTTGAATGCAAATAGAAATTTCTCATGCTCATTTACCCGAAAAACTTGAAATTCAAGAGGAAATCCAAAAATTCCTAGAAAAATTTGGAGAAAGGTGGAAAATTTCAAGTTTTAAGTTGGATGTGAAAACTTATAGTCCAGAAGGAAGAAAAAAATACTCTATGCATGCAAAACTTATAGCTTCAGATGTTTTGTTCACTGCTAAAGCCAGTGGATGGGATATTCCTTCTGTCTTATCTTTACTTTTAGAAAAACTGGAAAAAATGATAAGCAAAAAATTTGAAAAGATGAAACCTAAAAGGAGTTTAAAGCCTTAGCTTTTTTATTTTTGGGAATTTTAAAGTCCCTATTTCTTTTTCCACTGCTATTGGAATTAATTCATCTATATCAACTAATTCTTTTAAAACTGGTGGTTGTATTAAGTTTGATTTAAAGTTTCCTAAAGGTTCGCGTTTGAACAAAGCTTTAACAGGAGTTTCAAACGAGAAAAGCTACGAGAATTTTGAAAAATTGGTAAAATTGCATAAAAAAAGAAGGGAAGTTCCTTTTCTAATAGCAAGCACACTCCTAATTCCTGGTTATGTGAGCGAGGAAGAGGTAAGGGAAATAAGTAGGTTTATAGCAAGCTTGGACTCGAGTATACCTTATTCTTTGCTTGCTTTTTATCCTTGTTTTGAAATGAAGGATTTACCCTTAACAACAAGGAAATTTGCAGAGAGTTGTTTAAAAATAGCTAAGGAAGAAGGATTAGAAAGAGTAAGAATTGGAAATATTCATTTACTTGTTTAAAAAAATAAAACTTGTGAGAAATATGGAAATTCGTGTTGGTTGTTGTGGCTTTCCTGGAGGAATGAAGAAATACTTCCAAAAGTTTTCTTTAGTTGAAATTCAAAGTACTTTTTACAGGCTGCCTCAATTAAAAACTGTTCAAAAATGGCGTGAGCAAGCTCCAGAAAATTTTGAGTTTTGTGTTAAGGCCTTTCAAGGAATTTCTCATCCAACCTCGAGTCCAACTTGGAGAAGGAGTGGAATAAAGGATTTAGAAAAACTTAAGGGAAAGGTTGGGTTTCTAAAACCTACTCGAGAAGTTTTTGAGTTTTGGGAAAAAACTTTAGAAATTTGTAAGATACTTAAAGCTAGAGTTTGTTTAATTCAACTTCCAGCAAGTTTTAAGGAAAATGAGGAAAACATAAGAAATGCTGAAAAGTTTTTCTCGAAAATTAAAAGGGATAAAGTTTCTATAGCTTTAGAGCTTAGAAGATGGAGTGAAGAAGGTTTTAAGAATATTTGCAAAAAGTTTGATTTGATTTCTTGCGTAGACCCTTTTGCTTCCAAACCCTTATGGTTTTCTTCTAAACGAATTGCTTATTTTAGGCTGCATGGCTCTCCTCCTGGTAAGCAGATGTACAAGTATAAGTATACAAAAAAGGATTTGATCAAGCTAAAAAAGAAAATTGAAAACTTGAAAAAAGTAAAAGAAGTTTTCATTCTTTTTAACAATATTTTTATGCTAGAAGATGCTTTAAACTTTTTAAAACTCTTAAGAAAATAAAAAAGGAAAGAAGAAAATTTTACCTTTCTTCCTCTTTTTCTTCAGCAGGTTCTTCTGGCTCTTCAGTTGGTTTTTCTCCAGCCTCTTCTGGAGTTTCTTCAGCTTCTGGTTCTTCCTTTGCTTCTTCAGCTTTTGTTTTCTCCCCTATTGCAAATCTATTCCTTACTTGTGTAATTTTGATGTGAGTCTTTTCGCCTTTTTTAGTGTCTGGCACGAAGACGACAAAGTTCTTAACTCTTGCTATTCCATCGCCGCGAGAACCAACTTCTTTTATTTCAACATCATATTCCTCGCCTTCTTTAACAGGGCGAGGAATATTTGGTCTTCCACCAAACCTGCCACGAAATCTTCTTCTTTCAAACCTTGCCATTAAAAACCCTCCTTTACCTTTCTACTCAGAGCTATCTGAGTAGAATTTATAAGAAATAGCATCCTCTTTCTTTTCAACCTCCTCAGTTGGTATATAATTCAACCCATACGTATTTAAAGTTATCTTCTTGCTACCAAAAAGTAGCGAGATATTTAAAAGAGAGAATAAAGTTTAAGAAATTAACTTTCATAACTAAAGATGATGCCTAAGAATGATTTGGATAAGATTTACATAAGTTCAGCGAAGAAATTAAGAGCGAGCTTTCCAAAGTTCGTGCTTTTCATAAGCTTGGCTTATTCGGTTTGGCTTATTGGTTTAAAGGTTATTCTACCTTTAAGTAAGGGAAGCTCTATAGGCTTAATAGAAGTTACAAGAATAGATAGCTTACTAATCTTAGGGGCTGTGCTAGCTTTGATATTTGCTTCCTTTGTTGAAATGAAAAATTTGGCTGATGCATGCGCTGGTTTGATGGTATCTTATATAAGTCATCAAGGCGAAATAGAAGAATTAAGGCTTAGAAAGGTTAGAAGAACTTTTAGGATTACTGGTTATTTAATTCCTACAGTAATTTCTTACTTGATCTTTGCAAGCATACTAGAACAAATTCATCCTATGCTTACAACAATAATCCCGATTTTGATAGTGGTTTGGGTTGTAATAGCTTCTGTTTTACTTGCTATGATTTTAGGTTTAGAATTAGAGGAAGCTGCTAAAAGTTTTGCAGAAAAAATAGAAGAAAGGATTAAAAAGAAAAAGAAATAACCTTCTAATTCTAAATATTATTTATGAAGTACAAAATCATCGGAGAAAATCTGCAAGTTTTAAATATTGAGCTAGAAAAAGGTGAAGGTGTTTATGCAGAGGCAGGAAGGTTTGTTTACAAGTCTGAAAACGTGAAGATGGAAGCTAAGATGAAGGGTGGGATAACAAGTGCGATAAAAAGAGTTTTAACTAGAGAAAGTTTTTTTGTAACAGAGTTTAGAACTATGGAAGGTACAGGAATAGTAGGATTTGCAGGAAGCTTACCAGGAAAAATAAAAGAAATAAAACTAAATAAAGGACAAAACTTCATAGTTGAAAAAGGAGCTTTTCTTTGTGCAGAAGAAAGCGTTGGTATCGAGTTAAAATTTGCAAAAATTGGAGCTGCTTTTTTTGGAGGCGAGGGTTTCATACTTCAAAAACTTACTGGACCAGGAGAAGTTTTTATCCATGCAGTAGGAGATTTTATTGAGTATGAACTAGAAAAAAATCAAACACTACAAGTTGCAACAAGTCATATAGTTGGTTTTGATGAAAGCGTGAGCTATGATGTTCAGTATGTTGGCAATATAAAAACTGCACTTTTCGGAGGTGCTGGTTTAATGCTCGCTAAACTTACAGGACCAGGAAGAGTTATCTTGCAAAGTATGACAAAGGAAAAGCTAGTTGCTGAGCTTGGAATACCACCCAAGCAAGCTATGGCAGCAGGAATAGCTACAGGAGTAATAGGGTCGATGCTAGCAAGGAGATAGAATGGGATTAAAAAGTTATTTGAAGGGATTGCTCACTTTACTAGTTTTAATCGTAGTTGGAATACCAGCTCTGATAGCCTTAGGAATCTTAATAGTTTCAGTCTATGTATTCGTGGCAATAGTTTTTTTAGTTATAGCAATAATTGCTTTAGCACTTTTACCTTCTTATATTGGCAAAAAGGAAAAGATAAAATCTACTAAGTTTAAATTGAAAAAAGTTAAAAAAGGCTAATTATTTTTCTTTTTTGTATTTTAACGGCTTAGAAAGTGCTGTACCAGCTAACAAAACTTCTGAACCTAAATGAGTTGGATAAAAAACTATCGTATTGCTTTGATCGTAGCTTATATCTGAAAGTGTTGCTAATTCTCTTAGCCTCATAGCTGCTTGTTTTTTACTTTGCATGAGAATGTCTGCAGCTTTCTTAAGGTTTTGAGCTGCAATTACCTCTCCTTCGGATTTAATTATAACTGCCCTCTTTTCTCTTTCAGCTTCAGCCTGTCTTGCCATTACTCTTTTCATGTTTCCTGGCAATTCAATATCTTGAAGCTCTATTCCTGTTATGTCTATACCCCACTTATCTGCTTCCTCATCAACTATAGATTTTATTGCTGTTGCAATTTCTTCTCTTTTTTCTAAAAGCTCGTCCAAGTCTTTTTGACCTATAACATTCCTTAAAGTTGTTTGAGCATACTTACTTACTGCATCAATATAGTTCTGAATGTTAACAACACTTTTTTTCGTATCTTTAACTCTAAGAAAAACTACTGCATCAACACCAACAGAAATGTTATCCTTTGTTATTGCTTCTTGTCTTGGAATGTCAATTGCCCTAATTCTCAAATCTCTTGTGATAACAGTATCTATAAAAGGCCATCTGAAAAAAACACCAGGTCCTACTGTTTTCAAGTATTTACCTAATCTTAGTATTATTGCTTCTTCCCATTCGTTATTCATCCTTACTGAAGAGCCTGCAAGAGGTCCTCCAACTAAAGCTAGAAAACCGAAGAAAATTCCAAGAAAAGGACTTCCAATTTTAAAGAATAAATAGGAAAGAAGGGCAAACAAAAGAAAAACTATTAGACCGATAATAAAAGATAAGGCTTTAATACTAGAACTACCAGTTTGAACAGGGGTTTCCCTTACTTCAACATGAAATTCTTGAGGCACTAATTTTAAATTTAATTTTTGGACTAATAAATTTTCTTTTAAAGTCCAAATTAATAGTATGGGAATTGTGTTTAGACGCAAAAAAGAAAAAATAACTTTGAGATGTTCTAATTGTGGGGCTATATTACATATTGAGGGTAACTTAGGTATGGATGAAATTTTTTCAAAAATAAAGAAGAATTGGGATGAAAAAGATTTGGAAAAAAGTGTAGAAGAGTTGAACAAATCCTTAAGAGTTTTAAGAAAAATAAAATGTCCAAAATGTGGAAACTATATAGAACTACCTAGAGATTTGAAGGCAGAGTCTATAGAAAGTTCTATAAAAATAACTTCTATCAAAAGAACAAAGAAAGGATTGTTTGGAAAAGAAGTTTATACTGTTTGTTATTCGGACAATAAGGGAAATAAGATTGAAAAGAGTTTTAATAGTAAAAAGGAATTGAAAGAATGGTTAAAGAAAAATGGTCTTATTTCTACTTTAAAGTTTGATTTTTAAATTCCACATTCTTTTAATTCTTTTCTAAGTTCCTTTAAAAATTCTTTTAATATTTTAACCCTTCTTCTTGCAATTTTTCTTCCCGTTTTTGTATTCATTAGTGAAGGCAATTTTAAAAGTTTTGTAAAAAAGTGGTCTATAGTGTATTTGATATCGTTAAGTTTTCTTTTTTTAGCAAACGGATCTTTTGGATTGTAGAGAGCTCTATCCCATACTCCTGCAGGCATAAGGCATCTTGCTAGACCAATCGCACCTAAAGCATCTAATCTATCAGCATCTTGCAATACTTGAGCTTCAAAAGTTTTTGGTTTTATATGTCCTTTAGTAAAACTGTGAGTTTCAATTGCGTAAATTACATCTTTAACTTTATTAGAAGGAAAATTTAGTTCTCTTAGTACTTTTCTGGCTATTTTGACTGATATATCAACATGCTTCATTTTACTTTTAAAACTCCTTAACTCTCCTATATCATGCAAAAGAGCTGCAACACCTACTATTAAAGGGTCTGCCCTTCTTTTTTCTTTTTTAATTATCCTCATAGCAAGATTAAAAACTCTTTCATAATGGTCTATTTTATGGGCTGGGGAAAGAGATTTTTTCTTTAATTCTTTTTCAAGAAAACTGTAAGTTTTGGAAATTATTTGTTTGGAATTCTTATCAAACAAACTTAAATCAAGTTTCATAATACTCTTATGGAATTTTAAATTAAATTTTTTAGTTATGATATGTTTTTCCAAGAAGATTTCTTTTTGAAAGAAAAGGTTTTGAAAAA
>CAZRMN010000015.1:0-19114 GCA_964601215.1 uncultured archaeon | reverse complement strand
CCAGCCTAGGGAAATCGGCAAATTGGCCCCGTATCTTCGGTAGAAGGGGTGCCTGTGGTCTCTAACTGCAAGTCTTGCTCAGCAAGGCGAGCAGGGTGGGACCGCAGGTCGCAGTGACAAGGAGGGGGCGACTGTTTAACAAAAACGCCGGAGACCGCTAGTCCGAAAGGATGTGTACGGTCTCTTACGCCTGCCCAGTGCCGGTGTGTGAAACCCTGTTTCAACAGGGAGAAGCCCCGGCAAACGGCGGCGGTAACTCTGACCGTCGTAAAGTAGCGTAATCCCTTGCCGTTTAATTGACGGCCCGTTGAACGGCCTAACGACCTCCTCGCTGTCCTGGGCTGGGACCCAGCGAAAATGCTGTTCTGGTGAATAGGCCAGAGACCTCTAGTGGGAAACGAAGACCCCGTAGATGGAGGAACGATAGCTTTTAATACAAAAACAGTATAGTATATCGGGGAGATGATATAAGATTAACAAAATGGGTAGCATATGAAATAGGCGTCCACATAGGAGATGGAAACATGTACTCCTATGGTAGGACGCATCGAGTTACCTATTGCGGAAATTTAAAGAATGAGAAAAAATTCTATAAAGAGTTTCTCCTAAAAATATTAGAAAAAATTTACAGAATTAAGCCTCATTACATAGAGAGAAGAAAAGACAATACAGTGATTCTCATACTCAACAGTAAAGTACTGGTCCAATTTAAAAATAAAATTTTTGGACTTCCAATTGGCCCGAAGAATGAAGTCGAAATCCCAGAAAAAATTAGGAAAAATAAGAGACTGCTTAAGTGGTTTATGAGAGGTTTAGGGGATACAGATTTTTCACTTTCATTCAAGAAAAATAAAAAAGGAATTCATACCGAACCAAGACTTGAATTATATACACAATCAAAAAAATTGTTTAAACAAATAAAAAAGGTTTTACGAGAGTTTGGTTTTACATTTGGAGAAAATATAATTAAGAAAAAAAATTACCAGGGTTTCATGATAAGAATTTACGGAAAAAAGAATTTGCAGTTATGGTTAAAAAATTTTGGCTTCTTTAATCCATGGATATTATTAAAAATTAGAGTTTGGAAAAAACTCGGATATTTTCCAATAGGAAAATCTTTTGATGAACTTTCAAAACTTATTGGTTAGCTATCGTTCTTCCAGCGGAAAGCTTTACTGCAGTCTGGTGTTGTGGTAAAGTTGTGATTGCATAGAGTAGCTAGGACTCGCTATCAGGCTTAGCCTTCGGGCGAAAGCTGAGAGGAAAGTGTAACACTAGCCTTTCACAACTTTACCGCTTACTCGAAAGAGGACAGCACCAGATGGGCAGTTCGGCTGGGGCGGTACGCCCTTGGTAAAGGATCAAGGGCGCCCAAAGCTCAGCTCATCCGGGTCATACCAGAAGTTGAAGTAGCTATGATTATACCGTTCCAGAATGATTTAAGATGAATAAGGAGGTAGCTAATGAGCTACAATAACAGCTTCTGGTACCCGTAAGAAATCCGGAGTTGAGTGCAAGCGCAAAAGCTGGGCTGATTGGATTCCGCAAAGCGAGGAATCCAAAGGCGAAAGCCTGGGCTAGCGAGACATCGGCTCGTCTTAATGGCGGCCGGTGGTATCAGAAAAGCTACCTCGGGGATAATAATTACCAAGAATGTAAGTAACTTGACGGTCATTTGAACTTGGTAATTATCCCTAAAATGGGCCCGTGGCCGGTGAAAGCCCACAGCTCTGCTGGGTCTTTTTTCCCAATCGATAGCGACAGAGCGGGTAAATTGACCCGGCGCGTTGGTGCGTCGCTGTCGGCTCCCCCCCTCCTGGCCGTGCAGTAGCGGCCAAGGGTGCAGGTGCCCACTGATTAAAGGGGGACGTTAGCTGGGTAGGAGCTAGGATCTGCACTATCTGATGACTGTGCCTTATGGCTTTGGATGATTCAGATAATCGCGCGGGATGGTTCTGGCTCTCCAGAATCAGAACGTCGTGAGACAGTTCGGTCGCTATCTACTAGAGGTGTTGGTTGTCTGACCGGAAGGACGGGTAAGTACGAAAGGAACACCCGTCCGCGGCCTCTGGTCTACCGGTTGTTCATTAGCATAGCCGGGCAGCTAAGCCGCAGCGGATAAGTCCTGAAGGCATCTAAGGACGAAACCGCCCGGAAAAATAGACAACCAATTCTACTGCTGATAGGCAACTATCGGTAGTAGAACGAGGGCTCTGGTAGACGACCAGGTTGATGGGACAGCGGTGTACGCACCAAGCTTTCGAGCGAGGTGTTCAGCCGGCTGTTCCCAATCGCCCGAGGTTGCCTAGCCTCGACTTAAAGCTTAATCCTATGATAGTTTCAAAAGCTTCTTATTTTGAAAAATTTTTTCGGAAATCTACTCTAGGAACACACTTAAATACTTCTTTCCTAAAGGAAAATTATGATGTTCTTAGACATAGAGTGTACTTCTTTGGATTCAGATGTAGGGATGACTGTAGCCATTGGTTTAATTCTACCTAACGGAGAAACGAAGATATTTTTTGCTGAAAACCCTAACGAGGAAAGAAAAATAATAGAAGAAAGTATTGAGCTTATCAAAAAATTTAAAGAGGAGCCTATAGTAATTTGGTATGCAGGTTTTGACATCCCTTTTTTAGTAACAAGAGCTATAAAACATGGTTTAGACATAAGCGAAATTTATGATTTTAAGATTATTGATTTGTGTAAGCTTGTTCAGAAAAATCTGAAATTTAGGAGTAATAAGCTCGACGAAGTTTCTAAATTTTTTGGAATTAAAAAAAACCTTAGCATAACTGGAAAGGATGTACATAAACTTTACTTAAAAGCTATAAAAGGAAATGAAGAGGCAAGAGAAAAAATTATTGAACATTGCAAAGATGATTTACTTGCGATGAAAAAAATTTTTGAAAAACTTGAAAGTTACATAAAAAAATGGCTTGAAAAAAACACTAACTACAAGTGAGGTTTTTTTACCTGGAAATTTGATTTTATTGCTGCTTGTAAACAATTACATTTTTCTGTGTTATGCATTAGTACTCGTTTATAATATCCGCAATTACTTTCTTTTGCTAGTTGGCCACAGTAACCGCAGCGAACTCTAATTTTTGACACAAAATCAACTAATAACATATGGGTTTAGAAGTATTTAACTAAAATTGGGTTTATAAAACTAGAGTCAAAGCTTCTTTTTCTCGTTTAAATTATATGTGTTTTCGGGTAATTAAGGTTGAATCGGATTCAACTTGTAAACTTTTATTTTAAATTTTATTCCATGGTTATTCAATTCTTTTTCCACATACTCTTTTGCTTCTTTTTCTAATCCATTAACTGTTTCTACCCAAATAGAATCTTTAGATTCATAGATTCCTTTGATAGCTGTCAAGCCCTTAAGTTTTGAAATTAATTGTTTTACTGTACCTAAATTTGGAGTAACTATTACATAACTTTTTTCTTCTGGTTCTATGTAAATTCTACTTCCCATCACATTCATTGCAGCGTCATTTCTTCCAGCCATCTTCTCCTAAAATAAGAAAGAAAGTTAAAAATTTAAGTTTTCAAATATTTCTCTTCCCATCTTTTAAATTCTTCTTCGGGAATTTTTACTTTTGATTTTTTCTTTTTTTCTTTAACTTTGTACTTTTTCCTTAGTTTTAAACCAGCAAGAATTCCAAAAGTTAAACCAGATAAATGACCTACATGAGCTATATGGTCAGAGGAAAAAATTCCTACTAAATCAAAAATTAACCAAAGTACTATTGCTGCTATAACTGGCAAAGGAATTCCAAAAGTTGGAATGACCATTTTTGGTCTTATTATTGCTAAAAAGCCAAGTAAACCAAAGAGTGCACCACTAGCTCCTACGACTGCATTGTAAAAGAAAATGCTAACTATACCAGAAAAAATCCCTGAAAGAAAAAATAGGATTAAAAAATTTTGAGAACCAATTATTTTTTCCAAAATTAGACCAAAGAGGGCTAAAGCAAAAACATTATAGAATAAATGTGTTAAACTGGCATGTAAAAAAATGTAAGTAACAATTGTCCATGGTTTGAAAAAAACTTCTTTTGAAATTAAAATAAAGTTATTTGTTGGGAAAAAATTTTGAAGAAGAAATATAAAAATAAGAAAAAAAGAAATCTTGAGGGCATACCATTTAAATTTTTTCATAAAATATTTAAGTGGCTAAACATAATTATAAAAGAGGTGTTGGGAATGAAAGTGAAATGTCCGAATTGCGGTCATGAGTTTGAAGCAGAGGAAGCAAAAGTTGAAGAAGTAACTGAGGAAAAGACTGAAGAAGTAGCTGAAGAGAAGACTGAAGAGACTACAGAAACTCCTAGTGAATGAGCCAGTTTTTTTCTTTTTTTAACCTAGAATGCTCGAATGAAATTACAATTTGGGTCAACTTCTATGAAATGTTGGGCTGTTTTTAGATAAGCAGGGCATTGATTTTCTTCTAAGTCATCTATTGGTTCTCTAGGTTCGTGAGCAACATCGCAAACCCAGTTGTTAATAATGCTGTTTGAAAGACAGGGTCCGCTAGAAAGGTTTTGCCCTGTTTGAAGAGCTAACTGACAAGCTTTTATGCATTCTCTTTTTGCTTGTTCTACTTCTGAATTGTAATAGTAGAAATAGTAAATTGCTGCTACTACTATTGTTACAACAATTATTGCAACTAACCCTAAAACTTTTTTCATAAGTTTAATTTGTTATTTTGTTTTTAAATGTTGCTAGAAAAAAATTTAAATATAATCTCTTGGTAAAAATATTTTGGACAAATGGGCATTCATTTTATTGCTTGATAAAAGATGAGGGTGATAAAATGGGTGTTCATTTGTTGGTGGAGCTTTTTGGTGTTAAGAGCGAACTTATTTCAAAGAAAAAAGATGTGAAAAAAGTTTTGGATAGAGCTATTTCTAAATCTAAACTAAAGGCAATTTCTTGTTTGTATCATCAATTCAAACCTTTTGGAGTTTCCTGCGTCTATTTACTTAAAAGCTCGCATGTAAGTTTTCACTCTTGGCCCGAAAAGAGTTATGTTGCTCTAGATGTTTTTAGTTGTGATAAGAATGAAAAGAAAGTTTTTGAGTTTTTCAAAGTTGTGAAAGATGGCTTTAAACCAAAAAGAATAATAAAAAAAGTAATAAAGAGGGATTACTATGAGAGAGAAATTAATTAGAATTCTAGGAAACTCTAAAAAAAGCGTTTGGGAGTTAATAGAAAGTTGGAATTCTGATTTAAACAGTTTTTTAAAAACTTTAGAAAAAGCTTATAGAGATAAGTTAATACTTGTTGAAAATGAAAAAGTTTTTTTGAACAAGAAGTATAAAAAACTTGTTAAACCTAGACTTAAAGTAAAAGTTTGTGAGAAATGTAAAGGTAGTATGATAAACTTTGATGAGAAAAAACTGTTGAGAGAATTTTTGAAAATTGTTAAGAACAGACCTAAACTTAAGATAAAATATTTTCAAGGGTGGATGAAACCAGAAGAAGTGATAAAAAGAATTTGTTTAATGGACTATTTTGATGGAATAGCTGATAAGAGTATAGTTTTGATTGGGGATGATGATTTAGTTAGTATTGCTTTGGGTTTAACTAATCTGCCAAAAAGAATTTTAGCTTTGGATATTGATGAAGAGTTAGTTGAATTCATTAAAAAGGTGGCTAAGAAGAAAAAGCTAGAGGTCGAAACTTTTAAATATGATATTTCTGAACCTTTACCAAAAAAATTCTTGCACAAGTTTGACATCTTTAATTCAGAACCATTGGAAACGATTAGCGGATGCTTAGGTTTCTTGTATAGAGGTGCATCCTTACTCAAAGGAAAGGGAAGTGTTGGTTACTTTGGTTTAAGTACTGTGGAATGTTCTTTTAAGAATTGGAGAATTTTTGAAGAAGAATTAATTAAAATGGGTTTTGTGATTACTGATATTATCAGAAACTTTTCTGCATATCCTTTGTATGAAAATGATGAATATGAGAAAACTTTGATGAAGAGGTTTCCATTTAAAGTTAAAAAGTTTGCAGATGTTGATTGGTTTAAGTCTTGGTTGCTAAGGATCGAAGCTTTGGAAAAGTTGAAACCTAAGGTTAAATGGAATAAAAAGATGAAAATAGAAATGATTGGAAAGGATGATTTAACTCATCCTTATTCTTTAAAATAAATGTTGGATGAGGTAAAAGCATTTTTTTAGCTCTTAAGAATTTTCTTTAAAGAAGAAAAAGAAATTGTTTTTATTCCAAGTTTTTCTGCCCCCTTAATTTCTTCTTTATCATGACCAACAAAAATTACCTCCTTAGGTTTAACTTTAAAATAATCTAAAACTGCAAAATAAGCTTTTGGATGAGGTTTTTCATAACCAATCAAATGAGAAAGAAAAATTTTGTCGTAATGTTTTCCTTTAACTAATCCAAATTTTTTAAAAAGTTCTGTTCGCCATCTTAAAGGTTGCACAGTATCTGAAAGAATTGCAACTTTTATCCCCTTGGATTTGATTTTTGCAAGTATTTTCTTCACATTTTTTCTAAGTTTTACGTAGTTTAAGGTTATTTGTTTATCTTTTTTCAACCATTCACCAACTTTAGAAACAGGAATCCCAAGTTTTTTGAAGATTATTTTATCTGCCTCTCTTAGGGTAATTTTCCCAGAGGAGATTCTAGGGTAAAGTTCAAGGAAAAGTTTTTCTTGCTGTTTAAAACTTATCCCAAATTTTTTAAGGAAATTATCATATTCTTTCTTGAAAATTTTCATCATTCTTTTTGCTGAATATAAAACTCCTTCACCATCAAAAATTATTAGTTTAATGTTTTTCACAAGAATAAATTAGAATTTTTTTAATATTTTTAATTACTTCTAAAGTTAAACTATACTTTAATTTCTTTTCCTGCTTCAACTAATTGGACATTCCCAAAAAACTTTTTGAATAGTTTAGGGTTTTTGGTATGAATTGGAATTATTCTTTTAGGTTTAATTTCTTTAACAATTTTTTCCAATTCTTCTTGAGAAGCATGTCCAGAAGCATGCGCTTGCTTTAAATCAAGCTTAAAATGTTCTATCCAATTCTTCAATCTTTCAAAATCTATTTCTTGTTCCTCATCATGGGGTTCAGAAGTAGAATAAATGTAAGTACTTCCTAATTCAGGTTTAACGTCTATTAATTCTTTCAACCCAAAATAATCCAAAAACAGAACTACTTCTTTTTGCATTTTCTTCACATCTTTATAACAAATTGCATTAGAATAATCTAAAAATTTTCTTTCCCATTTGAAATAATCCTTTTCTTTTTCCTTTTTATTAATATTTCTATCAATTAGCCCCCAACCAGCCCTGTGCAAATAGATTAAAATATTTTCATCCTTTACGTCGGGTACACTAAGCTTTTTATCATTTTTTAAAACCTCAAGTAAGTAAGCAATCTTAGTGTTAATAACAAGCTTTCTTTCATTTTCTTTGCATGCCTCAAAAAAAGAGTTAAGTCTATCAATATCTTTCCATGAGAAATTTGCTACTACAAGATTTTTAGTTTCAGAAATGAACCTACTAATTCTTTTTTTAACTTCAGCTTCGCTCAAGCTTTTGCTCCCATCCATGCGAGTACCTTCAATTATTAGAACATCTGGCTCTGCTTCCTTAGCTTTTTCCACAAAATCTAGAGTCATTTGCTTCTTAGGACCATGCATTCGTAAATCTCCGGTATAAGCTATGGTTGCGTCTGAGCAATGTATAACAAACCCATAAGCTCCTGGAATGCTATGGTCTACATGTACAGGTAAAACATCAACTGAATTAATTTTTATCTTATCTTTAGTTCGAAAGGTTTTAAATTTTCTTGGGAATTTTGGTTTTTCTCTTCTTGAAACAAAGCTTTGTCTGTAAGTGAAAAAATCTGTTTGAAAGCTTCCTCTTCCCGTTTCTTGAATAGCTTTTAAAAAAAGTTTACAAGTTTCGCCGCAATAAATTGGCATGTCTTTATGTAAAAAAGCAATATCCCAACAGTGGTCAGCATGAGCATGAGAAATAAAAACTCCATTTAATTCTGGTTTGATAGTAGGTCTCCTACCAGAATGAGCCAAAAAATCGTCACGATAAATCCCTTTTATGTTTGGTAATAAACCAAACTCAAAATAATCGTCTAAGCCGGAGCATGCTCTAGGTCTTAAAAATTCAGAAAAATATTTTTTAGCAGAAGAAAAACTAAAACCAAAATCAAAAAAAAGTTTAGTATCTTCGTCTTTAAGAAAAATTTTATTTCCTCCAATTTCATTTACTCCACCATAAAAGGTAAGCTTGACCATTAATTAAAAATAATAGCTAAAGAGATAACTATCTTACGGTAATGTAGAAATACTTTTCTGTTTATTATATAAATGCATGAAAAAGAAATTATCAGAAGATGAAGAGTTATTCTTAGTATATGGTAAAGTAGCTAGACTTGCAACTTTTTCTTCCAATGGATTTCCTCATGTTGTTCCTCTTTGGTACCTTTACCTTGATGGTCATATTTACATGGCAACTGATAAGAAGAGTAGAAAGGTAGAGAATATAAGAAAAAACCCAAAAGTTGCTGTAGTTATTGATGAATACGAAGAACCTAGTTGGGAAATAAGGGGGATAATGATAGAGGGAATTGCACAAATTATTGAAAGTGGTAAAGAATATGAAAAAATTTTAAAGGAATATCTTGAACTTAAGTATCCTATTTATCATTCAAAAGAAGAAAGATGGGAGGAAGGAGAAGCTGTTATTATAAAAATAAAACCAGAAAAAATTTGTAAATGGAAGACCGAAGACATTTTTGAAGAAGAACTAAAAGAAATTGAAAAAATTAAAAGAGATATGAAAAAAATCAGAAAAGATTTAGAAAATGTTAAGAAAAAATTGAAAATTAAAAAACCTTAAGTTAACTTTTCACCCATCCTTTTTCAGTATGTTTAATATATCCTTTTTTCTTTAATTTTGACAAAGCCCCTAAAACGGTTTTATACCTTAGTCCAGTTTTTTCTGAAATTTGTTTTGGAGTTAATGGTTTATTGCTTAAATGAGAAAGAACTATTTCCTGAAATTGTACACTTCTTCCAAACCTCATATCCTCTCTATGCTTGGAAGCAGCATAAGTTCCAACCCTTAACCTTAAAGAAGAATCGTGAAGCATTTTTTCATAAACTTCTCTGTATTCTTCTATTCTTTCCAAATCTTGAATTAGTTCAACTGTAGGCAGACCTATTCCTTCTGGATCTTCAAAATATTTTTTTCCTTTCTCAGTTATCCATACTCCAGTTTTTTCAAACTCTACAGAAAAAAGTTTTTCATTTATTAAAATAGGTGGTTTCCATTCAACTGTTGGAGCTTCATCTTTTCCTTCAACTCCTATTAACCCTTCTCTTCTTAAATCTTCAATAGCAAATTCTACTATTGTGGGAGAAAGCAATTTAATTCTTGCTAACTCAGACTTTCTTAAATCGCTTTTTTCTCTTTCTAAATAAGCTTTGTACAGTATGATAAATTTATGCATAGGAGAAACGGCTCCAGAATGAGAATAGCCTAAAGCAAAAACATGTGAAACATTATGGTTATAAGCTGCCATTAATTCTCTTGCTGCAAAAGCAACCCCATACTTATCCCCATCTGGTTTTCTTTTCCAAACTATTTTAGCAGTAAAGGGTTCCCAATATTCTGGTTTATACTTCACAACCATTTGATGCGGAAAAAGAGAATGTTCTAAATATCCTCTAATTGTATTTTCATTTGGTCTTTTTACAATATTTTCATCAAACCATATTCCTAAATATTCTGCTATTTCAGAAATTGAAGCATAGTCTTCGTTAAAGCTTGGAGTCGCTAAAAGGGTTATTGCTTTAAACTCTGGAGATATAGAAACTAATCTCCTTAGCCTTTCTACTTCTGAAACTTTTTCAAAACTCATGTTTTCACATTAAAACAATTCCTTTTTTTATTATTCCTTCTAAATTATTATCTCTAGATGACCTAACACAAGGGTTTAATAGGATTTTTCTTTCTCTTGATATTTTATCGAAAAAACTTGAAAGATTTTTCAAGTTTATTTGATCGGAAGTAAAAAAAGTTATGTCTAAATCTGAAACTGATTTAATTTCTTTAGAATTGCCATAATAAATGAATGGTTTACCATTTTTTTCAGAAGCTGAACCATGTAAAATTGCAAGTTCAATTTCTTCAGGATGTTTTTTCTTAACTTCTTTTGTTATTTCTTGAGCAATGGAAACTAAAGTTGGTTTGATCTCAATCTTTTTTTTCACTTCTTTTTCCAATCTTTTATAAATTTTTTCTTCTTTATCTGTAATGAAATTTGAATGAGTCGCATATCTTTTTCTGTAATTAATTTTTAAAGGAATTATTGCTTTTGCTTCTTCGAGCCTAAGTATACTTGGTAAAATTTGCATGAAATAAAAGTTTGATATTTTTAATCCTTTTTCTTCATAATTTTTAAAAAATAACCCAAGCTTTGATACATTTGTCCAAGAACAAAAAGCATTCGTTGCTAAACTTGCAAAATAAGGATCGCAGTTTAAATATTTTGCTAAAACTTCTCCATAAGTTAAAGCTTCTTCGCTTTCTTCCAGAATTTTAAGGATTTTTCTCTGGAAATTTTCCATAAGATTAATAAAATGGCAAAAATTTAAATTTTTGAGGAGTCTTTTCTGATACAAGACTTAACCCAATCTGCTAGGAGTGGTGTATATATTAAAACAGGATCCTCCTTTCCCTCAACATCAAGAATAACCTCGGATTTTGGTTTTTTGAGTGAAATATCTAAAACTGATAAAATAGTATCGACATCAATCTTATCAACTGAATAAACAATTGCATCACATTGTTTCACAATTCTTTTTATTTTTTTAACTTCTTCTGGATATTTCGTTTCTTTTTCATGATAGCCAATTATTGAGATATCTCCTGTAGAGATCAAAAAAATTAGACTATCAAGAAAATCTGAATTGGAGAATTTTTCTCTAAACTCAGAATATCTTACCGGAGCATTATACTTCTTTAATTCTTCTATTATTTTTTCCCGAGTAGTTTTGCTCATTTTAATCCTAATTAAAAACCCAAAAATTAAAACTTTTCTTTTTCATTTAAGATTATGAAAAACAAGATTGAATACATTATTCGTGAAGAAATTTGTTTTGTTATCGATAATCTAGTTGAAAAATTTGCGAGCGAAAAAGTCAGAATAAAATTTGAAAAGGATGTTTATTCTAATGTGCTTGGTAATATAATTAAAAAATATCCTCAATACCATCTTTCTATAACAAGAAAAATTGTTTATAAAGTTTTAAAAAGTATTGAACCTTTGAAAGAAGACCCTGATAAACCAAGAGAATTTATAACTTACAAAACCAAATGGAAAGAATTCAGAAAAAAGTTTTAAAGACATGTTTCCTCTAGGTCTTTAAACATAAAAAATTAATTGAAATTAAATTTTTTAAAATTAAATCAAGTTTTTACTTGAAATTATATTATAAACTTCTTTTACAAGATTTTCATGTTTATACAAATCTTCTAAAACTTTAACAATTTCTTTAACATTTGGTGTAGAATGTAGTTCACACCCTCCACTGTGGAAGCCCGGAGTATAATGACTCACCCCATCGAACTTAAAAGCTATTTTAGAAAGGATGTTATTAATATTAAATCCAGAAATACCTCTTATAAACATAGAATCTCCATTCTCCAAAATTAAATACACATCTTTTCTTGTTTGATGAAAAATCCTTGAGGTTATTACTTTAGGACTAACTAAAGGTATGCCCTTAACATAATATACCTGGAAATTTTTCGAATCATAAAAAAGACTATTTTCCACTATTCTAGAAGAGTAAGCCACTAATAAATCGCTAACAGCCATCAATTTTTTAAATTTTTTATTTTTTATATAACCATATTTTGATAAATCATTTCTTAATCTATCTACAACTGATTCATCTAGAATTTTAAGTTTGTTAAGAATCCTTGCATCTCTTTTAACACTAAAAGTTCTTTCACTAATATCACCATCACACCTCTCTCCTATTAGACAAATTCTTCTAGATATTTTATCCTCTAGTTCATAATATTTACGAACAACTGATGTCGCAGCTGGAAGTTTTTCCCAAATTAGAATATTTTCAGATTTGAGAGAAGATAATAAATTTTCAGGAATTTCTAAACTGGATGTGTGATGATCAATACAAATAACTTCAACACCATTTTCCTGAAGTTCTAAAAAGTGCTTAGCCAATTTTTCATTTAAAACAATATCAGCAGTTATTAATTTTTTTCTTGGATTTACACTTAAAATTAAATCCCTCTTACTTTGACCAATATGGAAAATTTTGAAATCTGGGGCATATCCATAAATCCTTTGAATAAGAGCTCCACAACAAATACCATCTCCATCTCTATGAGTAAAAACTATGATATCAGCTTCTGTTCCCTTTATCCTTTCTAAATAATTCTTTTTTGATTGGTTCAAAAAATACAAAAAATATTCTAAAGTATTGTTTAAAGAAGGTCTACTAATAAGTGGATAAATAGTTTCCTTTTCCAACCTTTTTAAAAGTTCCTTTTTTTCTAATTCTAACTCTTCAATTTTTTTTCTTTCTTTTTCTATTTCTGAATTTTTTTCTTGGATTATTCTATCTTTTTCGAGAAGGATTTTATTTTGTTGATGTAATTGTTCTTCAAGTTCTTTAAGTCGTTTTTTATTAGAAAACCAAAAAACCATCTAATTAATAAATGTCAAGAAAAAAATAAATTTTAAAGCTTCAATTCATTTTTATATTTTTCTATTTCAGGATTAAGCCTCCAAAGATATCCTTGTCCAGAATAAGTTGCCCTTTGGAAAAAGCCTTGTTCAAAACCTCCTTTCATCACCCTTCTGAAATGGTTCCCATCAGAATAAATTTTCTTATCTGTGATAATAAAATCTAAAATTTCTCTTCCAGTTTTCCATTCAAATTTATACTCTTTGTAAATTTCCTTAAGAACTTCAAGAAATTTCTTATTAGATTTAACTAATACAACATTTTTTAAAGTTAAAGGGTTTGTTTCCCAAACTTCAGGCATAAACTTTAAATTAATAGAAACCTTTTTATACTTTCTAATCTTTGTAACTGACTTTAGTTATGTAGATAGGCTCTTCTGCAAAGTGATAAAGGAGTAATTGGATCATTTTTTTATCCCTTAAAGGGCTGGTTTTTTTAGCATTAGTAGGAGTAAAAGTTTCACCATAGTAATGGGGTTTTCCGTATTTATTTTCTCCATTTTTTCTGAAAATGAGATAACCTAAATTTTCACCTTTTGGATTACGGATGTTCAAAACAGTAGAAGGGATTGAAGTTGGGCTTCCGTCAAAATCAAAAAATGCTTGAGTTTTAAAAACATAATACTCGAATACTTTACCTACCAACTCGAATTTTAAGGTTTCAAGTTTTTTCAATAACTCCACAAATAAATTTAGAATGAAAAAAATTTCAAACTAATTGGAAAACCTTTAAATCTTTTTCTTAACATGCTCCAAAATCATTTTTACTCTTTCTTTTATAGGTAAAACAGGAATTTTAATAACATCGTAACCTAGTTCTGTATAAACTTTTAGTATAAGCTCGCTAAGTTTTCTGGCTTTTTCTTCGTCTTCAATTCTTGCGTCATCTTTTTTAAATGATAAGAGCTCTAGGAAAAAAACTTTTTTGTATTTTCTGTCTTTACAATACTCCATAAGCTCTTCATGTTTTATTCCCATAAACTCATAGTAAGCAATACTATCAGGAATACCCCTATCGAAAAAAACAATTCTGTCACGAGGGGCTTCCATTTCATTTCTAATTTTTGCCCACAGAACTCTAATTTGGAACTCAAGCTCATTTTTTCTTATTTCTTCAACTCGCTTACCATCCGCTTTTTCTTGTTCTAATATCTCTCTAGCAGCCTCTGGAACAGTAAAAAAACCGAGCTTTGACAACTCGTTTATAATTGTGGTTTTCCCTGAGCAAGGACCACCAGTTATGACGTACCATTCATAAACCATAAACTCACTAATCAAATGTTACAACATCATTTATTTTTATTTTTTGTTCATCTGTTAAGCTTGCTTTCACTTCAAGTACATACTTGCATGGCTTTCTAGGAACATAAGTTTTAAATGGGTTAAAAGAAGGCTTAGCATTTTTAGTGATATCAACTATTTTTTTGCTTTTATTTATCCAAATCATGTCAAGAGGAAAACGCATACCCATCATCCAAAATCTTGGAAAAAATTCTTTTTTGAAAATAAAAAGCATACCTTCATTTCTTTTCAACTTTTTTCTGAACATTAAGCCTATGGCACGAGTAAGAAAATTGTCTGCAACTTTTGCTCTAATTTCAAGATTTCCTATCTTTATTTTTTTAGTTTTCATATAAAAAAGAAAGGAATTTAAACTTTAATCGTTTATTTTTATTGAATGGAATTAGAAACTATACTAACTTCTGAGGTTATCAGAAGATATGCTTTAGTTTCTTTAGAAACTGGAAGTGGCTTCTTGATAATGTCGATTATTCAAGCAGCTTATGCAACATACGGAAATGAAAAAAAGAATTATAGGTTGCCTAAAAAGGGAACAGAAAAGTTCAATAATTTGTATCATTCTTTGATCGAATTTGCTGATGCTCTTGATGAGAAAAATGAAAAAAAGAAAATTGATGCCTTGAGAAAAATAGCAATGAATTTAGAAGTAGAATAAAGTTTTAATTTTGAAAAATAAAACTAAATCATGAAATATTGCAACAAATGTAACAAAACATATTCGGATAAGATTAAAAAGTGTCCTATCTGTGGAAGAAAACTTGTAAAAGTTTCTTATTAGCGTTTTCTTTTCTTCCTGTTTGCCGAAGCAATAAAGCCCAAACAAAAAATCAAATTCAAAGGTGAAAAAAGAGAGAGAATTGTAAGAATTATTGCATAATCCTTATCCTTAGATTTTTTGTTCAACCAATCTCCAAAATCAGCAAACAAACTATAAACTCTTTTTATTGCTTTACTCCCGCAGCACTTTTTCTTCTGTTTTTTCATTTTAATTCCTTTAAAGTCTTTATATCCATTACTTCATAGTAGTCTATTTCTTCTCCTTGTTTTATTTCTTCTCTCCTTTCTTCTGGTATTTCTAACTCTAAAACTGAGTAGTCGCTCATATCCATTAGTTGGGCTTTATTGCCAATTATAGCTAAAACTTGTGCTCTCTTCTTTTCAACTATAGGAACCTCTACTGTTTCATCAGCAGGCTTTACTATACTTCTTCTTTTACCATCTAGTAAACCTACTGCTTCTACTCTTGCTTTTGCAGCCCCATGTTTCCCTGACTTACTTACATCTACTCTTTCAACTCTACACGGCACGCCATCTATTAAAACAAAACCATTTGGTTTCAAGTTTTTTATCACAGCAGTTGTCTTTTCCAACTTATCACCTATTTTCTTGTTGCAAGTATTATATCCTCTCTTTTAACTGTTACTCTTTTCGCATGGTGAGCAGCAGCAACTGCATCAGCAGCAATTTTATAAGCAATTTCAAGTAAAATTTCTCTCAACTCCTTTGCTGCAGCTTCCGAAACTCTATCTACTCCTATCTCTTTTCCAGCTTTTTTAGCAATTTTTTCTAAGGGTAGTAAGGGAAACTCTTTGACCAAACATATCACCTTTTAATAAATATGTAAAATAGAATATTTATTTTCAAATCATAATCTAATTGTGAAAGTTGTACTGGATACTTCAGCAATAATTTACTTGAACGATTTTAGAAGTTTTGAGAAAATGATTACTGTTAGCGAAGTTATCAAAGAAGTAAAGGATAGAATAAGCTCTTTGAAACTTTCTGCTTTAAATCTTAAAATTATTGAACCAACTCTTCAAAGTATAAGAGAAGTAAAAAAAATTGCAAGAAAAACTGGAGACCTTGAAAAGCTTTCAAAAACTGATTTAAAGATTTTAGCTTTGGCAAAAGAAACAAACTTCACGATAATTTCAGACGATAGAAATATTCAAAATGTGGCTGAAAAAATGGGAATAAAGTATATTTCGATTTTTAACAAAAAGATAACAAAATTAATAATCTGGAAAAAGTTTTGTAAAAATTGTAGTAAAATTTTTGAAAAAGGAAGGAGTTGTCCTATTTGTGGAGAAAAGCTTGTAAGAATTCCTGTTGAAACAAAAGATTTAAAGAAGTAATAGTTTTAATTTAGAATTTGTAACCGATTCTGCTGTAAAAAGAACATAAACCTTTTCTTTCATCAACCTTTTTAAGAGAATTAAATTATTTATGAGTTTTTATGAAAAAATCAAAAAAACAGGATTCTGTAAACTTATTGTCGGTAAAAAAGAAAATTGGAACATTGAATTCATTCTATCTGTTAATCATAGATAATCATAGGAGATGTTGTTTGTATTGTTTAAGAAAATGTTATTTTCAATAATTGGTTTGTCCGGAGGTGAGATAAAACTGATACCAACATCACATCCATAAATTCTGTTATTTTCAATCTTTGGTGAACCACCGTCAATGATAATACATGCGCCACGACCTGGATTTGGTCCTAAATTGTTGTATTGAATAATTGGAGAGCACTCATGCATGTCTATGAGCTCATGCCCAGCATAAGATATATTGTTATAGAGTATCTTCGCGTTCTCATCTTTGTCCATACAGACTCCGCACTCTCCTATGTTTCTTAAATTGTTATGACTTATTTCTACACCGGAGGAAACTCCAAGAACTCTATAATTCTCAACATTGGCATAAGAAAGAACACCATTGGAAATTATAAACTTGTTCCAATCATAAATACCTGGAGTTTCAGAATCAGACCTAAAAGTAATTCTCTCTTCCTCTGTTCCAATAGCTTCTAGCCTACCTAAAATAATAATACTGACATGATGTCCCTCATCCCTGTAAGGTTCATTTTGATGAACTCCACAATTTGTGTTATTTTCTTGCTTTATACCAGTAAGCAAATCGTACCCTATAATTCCATCACATATCATCCACCCAAAAAGGTTATGAACATCTTTATTTGCTGTAATTGTTACATTGGTTCCCGGCAAAATAGTTAAATGGACCCATGGCATTACAAGGATATCACCATCCACAAGAATATTACCACTCCATACCTGATTTCTAACTATAATGCCATGAATATTTGTATCATAAATTTTTTGTTGAATGGATACACAAATAAAGAAACAACCAATGGTTATTGTAAAAATTATTAAGGAAGATATAAATATTTTCTTTCTCACAATGATTTATTTATTTCTAGAATTTAAAAAATCGGAGACAATAAGTTGAGAGAACTAAAATAGTAATCTTTAAATATCTTTCGGTTTATATTTTATTAAGTTTTTGAAAATCTATTTTCACTTTAAAGTGATGAAATGGGAAGGAAAAAGAAAAAGAAGGTAAAAAGAAAAAAGAAAAAAGAAATTCCAAGAAGAGGAGGCTTGCGTTGTCCTGAATGTGGAAGTTATAGCATAGTTGAAGATCCTTCTCGTGGAGAAATGTATTGCAAGGATTGTGGAGCGATTATAAAAGAAGACCTGATAGATACTGGCCAAGAATGGAGAGCTTTTGATAGTGAACAAATGAGTAGGAGAGCAAGAGGTGGAGCACCCTTAACTTTTACTAAGCATGACAAAGGATTAACAACAGAAATAGGAAAGGGATTGGGGGAACTTTACAAAGTACCTACTAAAAAAAGAGCCCAATATTACAGATTAACTAAATGGCACAAAAGGCTTATAAAATCAAAAGATAGGAATCTTTCTTTTGCGTTATCTGAGTTACAAAGGATAATTTCATTCTTAAACTTATCAAGGTCGATACATGAAAGAATTGCAAAATATTACGAGGAAGCTGTGAACAAGGGTTTAGTAAGAGGAAGAAGTATTGAAAGTGTAATTGCAGCTTTAACTTATGCCATATCCAGAGAGTTTGGCTCTCCTAGAACCTTAGATGAAATTTCAGAAGCTTCAGGAGTTGAAAAGAGAGAAATAGGAAGAACCTATAGGTACATAGCAAGAGAGCTTGGAATAAGAATTTTACCTGCTGACCCAGTAACTTTTGTTCCTCGTTTCTGTTCGATGCTTGGATTGAGTGATAAAGTTCAAGCAAAAGCAATAGAAATTTTGAAAAAAGCTAAAAAACATGATATAACTTCTGGTAAGGGTCCAACAGGAGTTGCAGCTGCTGCAATTTACATTGCTTGTGTGCTAGTAGGAGAAAAGAGAACTCAAAGAGAAGTTGCTGATATCGTAGGAGTAACAGAAGTTACTATCAGGAATAGATACAAAGAACTTGTAGAAAAGCTAGGAATTGAGGAAGAAGTAGAAAAAATGGCAAAAGAGGAATAATCACTTTAATTTTTTTGCTTTTTTATCACAATATATTACAAGCTTCATCTTTTCCTCTATTTCTGGAGATTTTAGTTTATGTTCCTGTGTTTTTTCTTTGTCAAATATATGAATTACTTCATGACCTAGCTCTGCTAAGGCTTTAGCTATGTACCTTCGATGACATCTAAACCAGAAATACTCTGCACAAAAAATTGCAGCAGTTTTTTTATCAATAATTTTCAAGAGTTTTTCAATAGCTTCTTTAAATTCTTCGCTCTTAGCAAAATTTTTATAACCCTCTTTTCTATATCCCCCAAGTTCAGGAAAGTGCATGTACTCAATTTTTTCTTTTGATAGTTCTTTTTCCAAATTCTCTTTCGAGAACCAAGGGAATTTTTTGCTAGAAGGAAATCTTCTTACATCTATTATTAGTTCAATTTTAAAATTTTTTAAAATCTCTAAAAATTCTCCAAAGTTTCGAGTTGAATGGCCAAGTGTATAGATTATCATACTCTCTTTTTATACTTCTTCTCATATCCTATTAAAAATCTTTTCTTTAGGGTTCTGTTAACTTATTGTTAGTACAACGTAATGCGGATAAAAGAAGTTGTCGAAAGCAATTTAGAAAAATCTTTGTTTTCCTTTTATCTACTGGTGAAGTCGTTTTAACATGCTGTTCACGAACCATTCTTTTTGGTCCCCATATTATTAAGATAATTATCACAACAACTA
>CAZRMN010000014.1:0-19845 GCA_964601215.1 uncultured archaeon | reverse complement strand
TAGTAAAGTTCTGATTAAATTCTTGCATCGTCGAACTACTCAAATCCCCTTTAAGTGTAAAGTTTAGAGGAGAGGTAACGTTATCTTTAACGTAAGTATCCCCGCTTGTACCACCATACCAAGAATGTAAACCTAAGTACCATTTTGATTCATCCGAACACCATTCGGAATTGCTCATACTTCTGTTAATCCAACCTTCATCACTTGTAATTATTGGTGGAGAGGTTTCATAACTTTGATAAGTGTAAACATCTATCCAAATTTTTCCATAGCTACCAGTCGGATAGGATTTATTATCTCTATCCCAAGCTCTTACTGAAAATATGTTTGAAGAACTTCTATTAACTATAGCATCAGGAGCAGGAGTATAGTTGTATATGTTTATATCATCTTTTTCTACTTCATAAGTATAGCCGTCTAGTGTAGAAGAACCATCTGCATTACTCGCATTAAAGAAGAAGAACCAACTTGGATAAATATTCTCAGGTAAATAATCATAAGTAAAATTATGCTCCTGCCAATTTAAGCAATTAGAACAAGTCCAACTTCCAATCAAACTATCTCCACTAGCATTCCTATGCCATGCATAAACAGTAACATCTCTTCCAAACCTATCTCTTACCTTAACTGAAAAATTAAACTCTTCTCCCCACCCTCCAACAGTTCTACTATTATCTCCATTTATAAACAAAGTAGCATTTTCAAGCAAAGGAGTATAAGTATAAGTTTTAACTATGAAGAACAAATCGTTTGTTTCATTGAATAGCTTTCCATACTTCCAAGTATAATCGATTTGAGAAATTGTTATATTCGCTTGAGTATTATACAAACCTGTTACATAAGCACTCATATTGATGCTATGAGTTGGGTTAACAAAATTTTCTACTTCGTCGATAGTATAATTAGAAATTACACTTTTATCCTCTTCAGAAATGTTAAAAGTTTGATAAAATATCTTATAACTATTTTCATCATCAGCAATTTTGACAAAACTTTCTGCTAAGGTTATATTTATTCCACTAAACTTGTTAATCAAATGCAAATTAATTTTATCTAATTCTTCGTATGGTTGTCCAGGGTCTTGGAAATTATGAGAAATTGGTTGACAATTTGGACTAGTACAACTATAGCTTACTGAATCGCTATAAGAAGTTTGATTAGTTGTATTTCTTATCCCTTCTACAAAGAAATTGTAACTTCCTTCCTCTGTACAATTCAAAGTAAAAGTAAAGGAGGTAGAAGATTTTGGATTCAAATCTGGTAATTGCCAAGTTATTTTTCTGTTTGTTTCATCCCAACTACCAGAATTATAAACTTTAGTAACATTACAAACTGAAGGAACGAATAAACTTACATTCCAATTCTCAGCAGTAGCATTTCCAACATTAGTTATACTTAAGCTAAAGTTATACTCCATGTTTGGTTGGATGCTTCTTGTTTCACTCCACGGATATTCATCTTTTTGCACAGCTCGCAAATCATAAGCTAAGTGAGATTCTTCAGAGTAATTTGCAGTTTGAATTATGAAATGCGAATCTTCTTCTATGTTTTTACCATCCCAACTTACATTCCACCTTGCACTTCCTTCTTGACTATTCGAAACATGAGCTTTTATCTGATATTTTAATACTACACTTTCATTCACTCCTATAGTACCTAGTTCCCAAGTTATCAGGTTTTCTTCTAAACTTATGTTTGAGTTTATCAATTCAACTCCTCCTTCTACCGAAAGTAAGGCTAAAGTCCAACCTTGTGAAACCTGTTCTTTCACAATTGTATGCGAAGTGGTATCTAAACAACCTTTGTTAAAAATAACAAGATTTGATTGCAGAACTTTCGTTGGAGAAACATACTTAGGAGTTTCTCTTATTATTTCTATTATTGCTTGATTAGCATTTTGAATTTGTAAGCTTGCTTTTTTGATTTTAGAGATACTATCAGGATAAGAATACTTAACACTAGCATTTATGTATGGTGATTCTTCTGTATTACTAGAAGTTAAGTTAAACTTAACAGTATAGTTTCCTTGAGAAGAAGCATTTATTAGCTGGAAAGCAGGTTCAAAACTCCAACCAGAAGGAACTTCCAAGCTTACATTATACTGCACAAAATCAACAAAAGGATGATAAACTTCAACTTCAACTTCTTCTGTAGTAGAAGGACACATGTATTTTAAAGCTTTAAATCCAACTGCAATACCACTTTTTCTCAATATCTCATTTCTTTCTGTATAGTTTCCTGGAAATACAAAAGCAGCCTTTAGATTATAGTCATCGTTTAACCAATCTGTAGTGTTAATTTCTGTGAAGTTTACTATCATTTCTGTATTTGGGTTAAGATTTACTGTTTGAGAAGAAGAGTTAACCAAATAACCAGAAGAATTAGTGATATTGAGCCAAAGAGTGCCAGAAATTGATTCCTCTAAAGAATTGAGTAATTTAACGCTTATGTTAATCGAGGTCTCATTTTCAAATCCTCTAGTTTCTTCATCGTTAATTTTTGGGATTATATCAAGAATTTTTGCATCTTCTAGATAATAAACTTCTAAGCTTGCTGAATTTATGCTAAGATTACCTGAGCCAAGATTTTTAACCTTGAATAAACAATAGCTCGACTCGTTTGCGTTTACCTGATTTTTAAGTATTCCAATAAACTTACTTCCCGGAATACCAGAAGTATTAAGGTAATAGCTGTGCAAAATATCTAACCAATGAGTTGAATTATAAGAGTAAACTCTTGCAAAAGTTTCATTTCCTTCCAATCCAAGAGTTAAGTTTGCTACTCTATAATTTCCTGCTTCACATGGAAAGCTTAATACTTTTTCTTCTCCTGCTTGTAAGATGACTGGCAAACTTTCAATAAGGTTTGGCTTGTTAAATTTATAGTTTATTAGACTTATGTGAGCGGTATCTTCATTACCTAAAGAGTTATTTGCATAAACAAGAATGTCAAACTTTCCTGGAGTAGTTGCATTTATTATCCATTGAACTTTTTTAGTTTGCCCTACAGCTATTGATCCCAGATATTTTGTTTTTTTATCTATTTGCCAGTTTGATGGAATGTTTAAAGTTACGTAGACGTCATTCGAGTTGCTTACTAAACTTGAAATGCTTGCGTTTATCGTGAAATTCTTATACTGTAAAGTTTCAGCAGGAGCTAGTGTTTCAACTATAGTTGGCTGAGGTTGACAACCAGTAACATCTATAGAAATATTAAATTCTTCGCTTTTGTTATAGTAATATGCTGCACCTTCAGGAATCCAGGCAAACCATTTTTGATCTCCAGGATTAAAGCTACAATCAGCTGTAAAAGTAACTTCGGCATATCCTGATTGATTAGTAGGAGTCGAATTTACAATTTTATTATAGATTCCATTGTAACTTATGTTGAAGTAAACAGTAGGAGCAGGAGTCAAATTGTAAGTATCAGCTATTAAATCTTTAACCCTAACTACAAAAGTTGCTACTTGAGTCAAACTTGCAAAGCTATTATTTCCAAAAGTATAATTGATTGAAACATTATCTTTTTTAACAATGAAACTATCATAACCTGAAGTTGATTCTGTCGCCAATTTAAACTGGTAGAACCATGTACCTACGTCCTGATAAGTAAAGTTCTTGTACCAGTAAACTGTTGTATCTATACAACCAGGATATATGCAAGTAACAGGAGTTTTGTTCACACAGTCTGAACATTCAGTAAAGCCAGTTGGAGATGTTTTAGCTAGTAAAAGTTTAACGTCATAAGCATCGGTATCTCCACTTGAAGCTATTATACTAAAATTCCAGTTTTTATACCCCCAACCTTGAGAAGTTGGAACTACACTTGGATTTTCTACTTTGTAGATAGGATACAAGTAGAATAAACCAGGAACAGAAGTTTTTGTTGTAGTATTTGGATAATAATAAGTTGCATTTGCTGTCATCGTAGTATTATACCAACCCATTGGTGTATTAATATTAGTTTGCCAATCGCAAGAATACGCGTTTGCACCGGTTTGACTTATATCCGTGCAAACAAAACTTTGACCCGAAGAATGATTCGCATAGAAAGTTATGTTTTCAGTATAAACTGGTAAAGCCTCTCCACAATCATCCCAAGTTGCTCCCAAAAAGTTCACTAAATCTTCTTGAGTAAAGTTTTGTCCTCCAATTTCAGAATGAAGCTTTGGTCTAGTAAATTCTAGGATAATATCTCCCTTTACAGTTAAATTAAGGTTAAAATTAGGCTTTCCATCAAATCCTCCAGTATTATTATCCTTATAACATTCCTCATTAGAAACCTTAACATACCACTTCTGATCACCAACTTGATACTTTGGGTCACATCCAGGATTGAAATAGTAATTAGCATAACCAGAAGAATTTGTTTCATTTTTAAACTCAGAAGCCCAGGTAGTTCCATCCAAAGTAACATAAAAGCTTACGTTCAAATTTGGAATATAAGTCCCATTCTCATCCCTTATTCTTACATACAACAAATCTGTTTGCTCACCTCTTCTATTAGCAACAGAATTATTTCCAAAAATATTTTCAAAACTTATATCATCTTGTTCTATAGTAAAAGTAAGAGTATAATAGTTTGAAGTATCATTTGTATTAGGTGGTGTACTATTATCGGTAATTACAAATTTGTAGTGCGCATTAGAAGTAATATCTGAACAAGTAAAGTTGGTTATATCAGTAAAATTAATCTGAGTCCACGTTAAGTTTGAACATCTTGTGCAGTTCCTTTTCATTATTTCTTTGTATCCTGAGCCTGTGTCTACGTAAAGTGTGATGTTTAAATCATCGTCTTCACCAGCAGGATTTTTGACTTCTATTGAAAAATTCCAAAGTTCTCCCCAACCTGCTGACGCACCTTGAGTCACCCCAAGAACTTTGGGGTTTCTAAACAATGGTGGCCAATTAACGTTTATCGTTACATTGTATTTCTTGGATTCGTTATAGTCATAACAACTTGAAATGTCAGTATCAACCCAACTCCACCATTGTCTTTTTCCAGAAGTGAAATCATTATCTGGGAAAAAGTAATAATACACATAACCATTTTGATCAGTTGTATTGTAACCAACTGTTTTATTTGCTCCTTCAAAAGCTTGCATTGTAACATTAAAACCAATTCTAAGAGTTTGAGTTATCTCATAATTCTCTTTGTCCAAATCTTTTGCTCTTAATACAAATTCTGCAGGAGAAGTAGGTGTAGCAGACGATTCATTACCAGAAATATACTCCAAAGAAATTCTATCTGGGCCAACTACATGATATTCATTTCCACTTGTTGTATTGGTTGTTCCAACGCTATCAGTCGCGTTAAACTTGAAGAACCAAGTTCCTATGTCTGAGCAAGTAAAGTTTACAGTTTTGTTAAACCATAGCACTTGGTTAGAACAATCTGTACAAGTTTTCCAATCTTGGAACTCCCAATCTCCACCTGCTTTTTTGAGCCAGAAAGAGACATTAACAGTTTCTCCAACCGCATCATCTACAGTTATAGTATAATTGTAGAACTTTCCCCATCCTCCAGAAGAGGGAGTAACTGTTGGATTATTAAGTTGTGGTGTTGTTACCAACTTAAATGCGTTTAAAATTTTTATTGAATTGTTATAGAAATATCCTTTACTGGCGTTAATAGTTATGTTGTAGTATCCTGAAACTCCTGCAGTTGAATCCCAGTCACAACTATAGTTTCCCGGATATCCTGGTACATCACTTGCAGAACAATAATACACATTTTTCCCATTTTCTAGTGTGAAGTTAACTATTGCACCACTTTCTCCATTTCCACAATCATTGCTTACGTAACCTTTTATTGTTATCAGCTCTCCTCTGTTAAATTCTTTTCCATTTAAAGGCTGAACTAATTCTGGAGTAAGACTACCCATAATAATTACTGTCATATTTTGTGAAGTATTTGAATAGTAGCAAGAAGAAGTTCCTGTAGCACTTACATACCATTTTTGAGGTCCAACCTGAAAACCAGCATCACACATTGAGGTAAGAGTATAACTTAAATGGCCAGTAGAATTTGTATTTCCCATCGGATAAGAACTAAATGATCCACCACTCTTTTGAATGTAAAGTGTACCAGAAACATCTCCAGAACCTACATAACTATTCCTTATAATATCCTTGACTCTTTGTGAAAGTTCTATAGAGCTGGTCCTATTTACTGGAGTATTATTTACTGTTGCATTTTCAAGGAGTATTGTATCATTTAAAGGAATGAAATATATGTTTGGATAACTATCCCAAGTGTCGTTTGTATACCCCAAACTTGTACTAACATTTAGTTTGTAGTATTTTGCTGATCCTATTGCTCCCAAACCATCAACAGATCCTCCACTGCAAGTAAACGTCTGAGTAAAGTTTACAAGTTGGCCAGGAGGCGAAGAAACTACAGTAGAATAATTTCTTGACTGATAGAACAGGAATGGTTCACTTGCTACTGAAGAAATCCATAAACTTACATTTTCTGGAACATTCGAAGAGCTGTAAGGGTCCCAGAGTAATGCTGTGAAATTAAAAACAGAACCCCAAGGAGCAGCATATCCACTTTGAGTACCATTGACTTTTGGCTCACCTAACTTTGGAAACACATCTACCCAGCACCAAGTATAATTAACCTTAAATACATCAACTGTAATTCTTGGGTTTGCTCCTCCAGCTCCATAAGCATATACTTTAACTGAGTAGTAATCTGACACATTGTAACCGTCCGATAGAGTTAAAGTACAGGTATTTGGGTTTGTATTACTTCCGCATTCCCATTGAGGGCCAACGATTTCTCCTGCAAGAATTCCATCATTTTTTCTTGCTGCATATCTAGTATAAGTAGCTAGCTGAGGATCTGGATTTCTTTCTGTCGAGTTCGCGATTTGCACATAACCAGCATCAGTACCCGATACCAAATTTTTACTGCCAGTATTTATGTATCTTATCCAAACGCTTATGTTTGCTATATAACAATCCTTAACTCCTGGGCATGGTTGTAATTCAGGATATGTCCAGTTATAGTATTCTGTCACAGGTGAACCTGCACTCGCAGCACTCCATGAAACAGAAGCAACATACTCTTGACAGGGGTCAGCTTCTAAAGAGAAGGTTTGTGATGAAAGATGTGGGATACTCCAAGCTACTGTATCATTTATACCATTGCTGTCCAAATCCAAAAACTTTACTTGATATTCTTGGTTTGCGTTTTCGAATATTTGATCATAAATCAATAATTTTTCATTTCCATTTATTTGCCATAACTTTAACCAACCTTCTACTATTTCAGGATAGCTCACACGAATACTAACATTTGTGTAGTGTAAATTACTACTTACTTCAACTTTTTTCTTGTAACCTACTCCTGGAGTTGGAGGCAGGATTTCTATTTCTTCTTTAACTGGAGAGGGCGTTTCATATTCAATTTCAAATTCTTTTAAAGAATTTGCTTTAATTTCATCTAAAATTAATTCAACAACTTTCTTTTTATTTAATATTTTTAATTTACTCTTTGTTTTTGGTATTATGTTTTCTGCTTCGTATGGAAGAAAAATTTCAATTTTTTTATTAAAAACATCAAAACTATTTGGATTTCTAATTTTTACAATTTTTTTCCACTTTACTGGTTTACCTATTTCAGCTTTCCCTTGAATTGTTTCAGTTTCGATATTCAATTTTTTTGTAATATTTTGAGTAGCTGGAACAAAATAAAAAGCAGTAGAATTCACTAGGTTTTTAGTAAAAACTTTTATTTTGTAGTAGCCTTCATTCTCAAAATCAGCAACAAAAGAATAAGAATAGCTTCCATTAGTTGCATCAACAACAGAAGAATGAACCACTGTCTCATTAAACTCTACACTCAAGTTGACTTGGGAGGCCAAGACCTTTCCATATATCTTTACTTCTTCGCCTTGAGTGTATGAACTTTTATCAGTTTGTACGGTCAAGAAGCTTTTGTTTTCGACAGCGGTTCTTTTTATTTCTTCTGTTGTTTCAGAAGGATTTAGAAAAAGAGAAGCATTACCCTCAAAACTTACTTTTAAAATTCCATAAGAGCTTAAGTTCAAGTAAGCATTTCCCTTTGGATCAGTAATTTTTGAACTAATAAAAGAATTATTCAAGTAAAATTTGATTTCTTGTTCAGGTAAAGCAGAAGCATTATCTAATACTAAACTTGCTTTAACTGTATTTCCATTAACTTTAATCTCAATCGAAGTGTTTGCCCAAACCTCTATAGAAAAATTTTTCTCTATACTATGGTAAACTGAAAGATTTGGAAAAGTTTGAGAAAAGGAAGCATTAAAAGATGAATTAGTTGCTAATACCAGAGCAGCACCAAATACTAAAACGAATAAGGATAATAACAATTCGCTTTGCCCTGCTTCTGATTTTTGCATTTTTCTATGTTTCATATGTTACCCTCACTTTCAAATTATTCTTTCCAAGTTTGCAGGAAAGATTGGAAAGAACGGTAATCCTATCTTCGCAAGAAGAGTTAGGGTTTAAGTTGTTACACTCGTTAACTTCTGAAACAATTTCAAAATTTTCAGCCAAGACCCATTCGATTTTCAAGTTTTTAGCAGAAGAAGATCCAGAGTTTTTAATGGACGCAACGATTTCAAATTTTTCGCCTCTATTAACCTTTTTTGGATAGTTTAATTCTATACTAATAGAAGGTTTTCTCTCAGGAATTTCTGGAACTGGAATTTCATTAATAGGAATTTCTAAACTTTCGTTCTCAGGCGTTTCATTAATTGTTTCATTTCCAACAGTTTGATTAGTTTCATTTTGAGAAAAACCAATTCCTATAGTATCATTCGGATAATTTTCGATAGTTTGATTTTCTACAAAAATTGAGGTTTTATTTAGAGAAAAATTAGGAAGTACTCCAAAACTACTAAGATTACTCGTAACATTCGAAAAGTTTGAAGCTATTGCTACCGAAGAAATAAGAATTAGACTTAAAAGTAAAACCAAAGTTATCAGTTTTACTTGTGATTTTTTTCCAACTTTCCATTTCTTCTCAAGTTTTTTTATTCCTTTTCTGTCGATTTTTTTCTTCAAATAACAAAGTCTTGCAGGTCCAACTTTTCTTTGATAAACTAAACCAGCTCCTATTAGTTCATGCAAATACTTAGAAGAAGTATGTCTATGTAAACCTGTAACTTTGGCTAAGGAAACTATAGTCAAACCTTCAGGATGCTTATTCAAAGCATTGATTATGAGTATTCTAGGGTCTTGGCCACCCATTCAACAACACTTTTCTTGTACGAATTCGTACAACACATTCGTATAAGACTTATAAAAAGAATGATTGTCGAGTGCCATAAGCTTGAAAAAAATCAGTCGGATCGAATTTTCGTCAAATTTAAATTTTTACAAATTGTCGAAAGTAAAGTTTATTATCGTCAAATTTAAAATTAGTATTAATGTTAGAATCTCTTTTTAAGAACAAGAAGAATCAGGAAGATCCGATTGAAAGCATACTCAAAAAACTCGATGCTCAGTACATTCAAATGGCGCTTGAAATAGAAAAGTTGAAAAATCTACGGGAAAAAATAGAAAAAATTGATGATAAGCTTAAAGAATTTGAAAGGATATTGAACAAAAGACAAATTAAACCTTTGGCACCTCCTGTATCTGTAAGAACTAAAGAGGCAATAAGGTTAATCCTTCAAAAACACGGGGAAGTTACTGCATCTCAACTTAGCAAACTAATCAAACTGTCGAGAACAAGGTGTAATGAGTATTTAAAGGAAATGGAGTCGGAAGGTATACTAACTTCCAAGGTAGTATGTCGAAAAAAGTATTATATGCTTCGACAATAAATTTTTCGACTATTCCTTACTTTTTATCAATTCTGTAAAAACTCTTGCCTTAAAATCAGAAATTATACTCATGAAATTGACAAACCCATCTTGAGGGGTAGGGAAGCAAGAAAAGTACTTGTGGACATCACCATCGTTCCACCATTTAGTACAAATGTAATATAAATGGTCGCTCGTTTGTAGTAATCTCCAAATCCTTAGCAGTTATGGATTATTAAGTTTTTTCACATGTTTTTCAAGATTTTTTAGTTCTTCAAAGCAAACTTGTTGCATTCTATTTCCTATCCACGCAGAAACGTCTCTCTCCATATCTGCCCAAGAAATAGTACTCAACTCAAAAACATCTATTTCTCCTACAGGTTCATATTTTTTAATAATTTCACTTGGAGTACAAAACTCAAGATTTTCATATTTTAACACTTCAGAGGGTAGAGCTTTCAAAAACCAGAATATTCCAGATTCGGGCCACTGATGCTCTCCAAAAGTTTCGTAATCCATGAACAAATTAATACATTGACCAGGAGTTGCAGAGAGCCATGCAGCATACTTGTCAGCAGTCAAAGGCCACTCGTTCCAATCTTTTGCTGAGAAACGATAGCCAATATCATCGCTTAACCTATAATTCCTAAGCAAAACTCTAATCCTTTTTTCTGGTCTTGGATCGCCAGGAAAACAGAATTTCCTAACATAAACATAGTTTGCATTCCTCCAACCAAGAATTCTTTCTGTACCTTCCGTAAAAATTCCCTTAAAACCTAAGTCTTCTACAACCTTAGCAATTAAATTATTATAAATCATTTCAGTGTTAACGAAAACTTTTGGTTTGAACCCTAGCAAGTCTTTAATGATTTGTCTATGCATGTTTACTTGTTCTATAAATTCTGTTTTGTCGTCGAACAAACTAGCTAAAGAATGGTAATAAGTTTCTCCGATGAATTCTACGCATTTAGTTTCAGCTAGTTGCTTAAAAGTTTCGATCAAATCCTTGTTATACCTTTCACATAATTCTAAAAAAACTCCTGTTATAGAATAGCTTACCTTAAACTTCTTTTTTTCTTTCTTAAACTCGTCTATTAACTCAAGAATAGTAGTGTTAGCTGGAAAGTAACATCTGCTAGAAACCCGGTCAAAAATCCATTTGTCTAAACCATGATTAAAATAATGGTCAAAAATTTGGCTATTGCTAATATTTCCGTTTGGCTGAAAGGTTGCAAGCCTAAAAGGCTGATGAACCTGAAAGTTTAAAGATACGGAAGTCATTCTATTTTATTTTACTACTAAGGGTAAATAAAGTTAATGTTTTATAAAACAAAAGAAAATATATGGGCTTTATATTAGGGAAGGACCTTTCCTCTCACTCTTACATACTTTCAGGAAAAAAATCCTTTTTATACAGGTTCTGCGATACAGGCTTTAAAACAAAATGGACAGGGTTATGGAAGGGTTCTAAAAAATTTCTTGACTATTTTGCCTTTAAAATAAATGATAAATGGCTTTCTCCAGAAAACTGCCATAGTTTTGAATTGAGCGAGATAGATGCAAGCCATCATTTTTCTGTTGATGAAATAAAAATAAAAGAATTTCTTTTAGTTCCTGAAGCATATCCTTCTTTGGTTTGTTTACTCTTCCTAGAAAATCCTTCTAAAAAAAGGAAGGAAGTAAAGGTCGAGCTTGAAGTTGCTGCTAACATTAGAGAAAGGGAAGAAAACTGGCATGAAAGAGAGTATGAAATAAAAACTCAAGAAAGAAAAGTCATAGTGAATTCTCCTAAAGGTTCGATAGTTTTTGGAAGTTCGCCTGCAGGAAATTTATTTTCCAAGCCTTTTTACAAGGAGCACTACCCTTCAAATGAAAAACAAAGATGTTTTATCCCTGGTGCTTATACTTTGAATTTTCTTTTAGAGCCAGATTCAACTAGAGAAATTCTTTTTATATTTGCCTTAGGAGAAAACGATAAAGAAGCTGAGTGGAACTTTGAAAGGATTAAAAGCTCTATTTTTTCTATTTTTCTAGAAAAGGAAAGGAATTGTCAAACTTTACTATTCAACAATAAGTTTGAAAGTAATAGTGAAGAAATAAATAGACTTTTCAAGTGGAGTGTTATAAACTTGGAAAAACTATGCTTTGAGTCAAAATTTGGGAAAAGCTATTTTGCAGGTTTTCCTTGGTTTACTCAATTCTGGGGTAGGGATTTAGGTTGGACAATTCCAGCTATAGTAGAAATTGGTAATTTCAATACTGCAAAATCTTCGCTAAAGTTACTCGCTAACTTTCAATCAGAAAACGGACAAATTCCGAACGTGATTTATTTAGACGGATTAACCAATTATCAATCAGCTGATTCGACTCCACTTTGGATTATAGCCTTAAACCATTACATAATGAATTCTGGAGATTTGAAATTCTTAGAAGAAATAAAGGATAAACTCTTTAAAGCTTTAGACTGGCTTAAAGAAAAAGATTCGGATAAAGACGGTTTCATAGAACATGGGAATAGAGAAACTTGGATGGATACTCTAGACAGAGGAATTAAAGCTATTGAGATTCAAGCTCTTCTAATAGCCTCTTTAAAAGCTGGTGAAAATTTGGTTAAAAGAATATGGGGAGAAAAAAAGCTTAGCGAGAAAATCTTTAAACTAGAAAGAAAATTTGAAAAAGAGTTTTGGAATGAAGAAGAAAACTTTTACTTTGATAGGATTACTTTAAATGGAAAAGATGGAACGAAAACCATAAACTCACTTTTTCCTTTAGTTTTTGGAATTTCACAAAATCCAAAAAAAGTTTTGGAAAGAATAGAAAGCGAAGAGTTTTCCTCTGAATTTGGAGTAAGAACTCTTTCAAAGAATGAAGTAAAGTATAATCCCGCTGGCTATCATACAGGAGCAGCTTGGGGTTGGATTACTGCTTTAGCTGCTTGTGCAGAGTTCAAGAATAAAAACCCTAAAAAAGGATTGGAGTACTTAAAAATACTTTCTAAAAATCTGGAAAAAAATTGTTTGGGTGCAATAGGAGAAGCCTGGAACTCTGAAACTGGGAATGAAGCTCTTTTAAAAGAAAATTTAATTGAAAGCGGAGCCTGTTTACAAGCGTGGAGTTCTGCTTTGGTTGTAAGATGCGTAGACGAATTCATGCTTGGAATGAAGGTCAATGCCTTAGAAAATTCTATAATTTTTTCGCCTTCTTTGCCTAGTGGTTTTAAAGTTTTAAGGAGAAAAAAGATAGGTAATGATTTGGTAGACTTTTTGGTTAAAAGAATTGGAAAAAAAGTTGAAATAAAGTACAATAGCAAGAATAAAAAAGATTATAGAATAATAGTTTCTCCAGTTTAATCCTTAAGCTTAAACAAAAAGCTCTTCTTATTTTCTACTATTTCTATTTTTCCCTCTCTTCCTAGCCATCCCAGAGCTCCGAATACTTCGTTAAGCTTAAGTTCTGCTTCCTTTGCTATCGCTCTAGCATTCAATGGCCCTTTTTCCTTTAGTACATGCCAGACTTTCCCAGCATTTATTCCAAAGATTTCTTCTGGTTTAGGCAAATTATCACCTTATATTTTTTTCTTTTTAGTTTAAAAGTATTTTAGGTAGAACCCAAATAAATTTTTTTGTATTTTTCTGGATTTTCAAGAATTTCCTTCAACTTTTCAGGGTTCTTAATTAGAAGGTTTAAAGGGTTAACCTTCTTTTTAACCTTTTTTATGAGCTTATACTTAGCTTTTTTGTATTTTTTATTCTTTTTAATTTCTAACTTCTTCTTCTTTTTATCATAAAAAAGGTGAAAAGGAAAACCTTTTCCCTTTACTGCAAGATAATTATGACCAGCCTTTTCTGGAGCAAAAGTTATTAGAAGGCAATCTTTGGTAAAGCTAGTACTCCTGTGCAAGAATCTAGGATGAATATAAACAAAATCCCCTTCTTTAAGCTGAACAATAAAAGTTTCATTAGTTTTTCTATCGGAAAGTATTAAAAAACATTGATTTTTAAGGATGAAATGTGCTTCTCCAACTTCCGCTTCATGTGCATGCCCGTAAGTTGTAAAGAGTTCGCCTTTTTCTGATAGTGAAAAAATCCCATGATTGAGCAAAGTTACATCAGAAACTATTTTTGTTTTCTCATAAATTTTCTTGAATCTTTCAACACTTTTCCACAAATTGTAAAGTTCATAAACGATAAAATCTCCGTTTGTTTTAACTAGCTCTTTTGCATTTTTTAAATCTAGTATTACTTTGTCTTCAATTAGCTGAGAAGCGTACCTTTTCCAGTTTGCGATAGGCATTTTAAAACTGAGAAAAATATTATCCTTTTTTTTCTCTATCTCAAACCCAAAACCTATTTTCTTCACTATTTAAAATTCTCAGGAGTTAAAATAAAAATATATGGAAGCTGTATATGTGCCATGGTTACACATGCACCAGCCATTAGTTTGGTTTAAAACTAATAAAAAAGAAGAGCTAGTAAGCAACCTTCAGAAGATGATTTTGTCAAAAGACCAAAAAGAATCTTGGGATGGTAAACTAATAGCAAGAGCTTATAAAAACCCAGCAAAATACATAAAAATTTTGAAAAAAAGAGGATATGAACCAAGAATTATTCTAGATTATTCTGGAATTCTACTAGAAAGCCTAGAAGAGCTAAGCAAGAAAAAATTTTTTGAAAAAATTGAAGTAGAAAGAGAAAAAATAGGTAATCTAATCAAAGCTTTTAAAGATGTTCTGAAAAAATTTCCTTCTTGTATTGAATTTGCTGGAACTGCTTATTCCCATTGCTATTTTCCTGCTACTCCTGAAGAAGATTGGGTTTTGCAAGTAGAGGAATGGAAAAAAGTTTACAAGAAAATTTTTGGAAAAAAGTGTCTAGAAAAAGTAAAAGGTTTTTGGTTACCAGAGCTTGGGGTTCCAGGATTTGAAGATAAGCTTGAAAAATTAATCAAAGTTTTGAAAGAACAAGATTACGAATGGCTAATTCTTCCTTTACAAGCTGTTGAAAATTATGAAAGGATTTCTTTTGAAGAAAGAATAAGAGTTGCTTGCCAGCCGCATTTGCTTAGAGTTAAAAATCAAAGTATTACGGTAGTATTCAGGTTTCCGTCTTTTATTATCGATCAACAAGCTGGATGTAGTGCAAGGGAAGTGTATGAAAAAGCTAAAGAAACTGCAAAAACTTTTAGCAAATATTCAAAAAGGCCAGCTCTTATAATCCCAGCTTCTGATGGTGAGAATGGAAATGTAATGATGAATGAATTTTTTCCTCAAACTTTTGTTCCCTTTTTTGAGGAATTCAAGGATGAAAAAGTTTCTTCCATGCTAATTTCTGAGTTTCTTCATACATTTTATGAAAAAAGAGGAGAAGTTTGTCCAGAAAGTGAAATAAAGCTTAAAACTCTTGGAGCTTCTTGGATCAATGGTCATAAACTCTGGTTAGAAGGTTCGAAAAGGCTTAAAATGAAGAAAAAAATTGAAAAGTTAAGCAGAGAATTCCATGAAATAGAGAAAAAGCTAAAGAAAAAAGGTTTAGACGAAAGGCTAGAAGAAGTAAAAAAACTTTTGTTAATTGCCGAAACTTCTTGCTATGTTTATTGGGGAGTCGATTTCTGGTTTGAGCAAGGAGAAAAAACCATAAAATTTGTTAGAAAAAAACTCGAAAATTTGAAAAAATATTTATAATGGTTTTGAGATAAATTTAAATAGTTAACCGAGGACCAAGGATGAGAATAGGAATTTTTTCCTGGGAGTCGTTGCACTCAATTCCTGCAGGAGGATTAGCCGTTCATACGACTGAGTTAGCTGCAGCTCTAGAAAGGAAAGGTCATGAAGTTCATGTTTTTACTCGTATAGGTCCTAACCAAAAGATATACGAAGTAATAGACGGTGTTCATTACCATCGCTGTCCATTTGCGTTTAACTCTAATTTTATTCATGAAATGAATAACATGTGCAAGTCTATGGTTCATTACTTTTGCGAAACTGAAAATTTTGCCGGTAAGTTTGATATTATTCATGGCCATGACTGGCATGTAGTTAATGCTTTGGATGAAATTAAAAAAATAAGAAATAAAAAAATCGTTTGGACTTTACATTCAACCCAATTCGGAAGAGATGGAAACCATTTCCATAATGGTACAGCTAATGACATAAAAAACATAGAATGGTATGGGACTTACATTGCAGATAGACTAATAGTTTGTTCTCAAACTATGAAGAAAGAAGTTCAATGGATTCATCGTGTACCAGACTGGAAAATAAGGGTTATACATAATGGTATTTCTGTTAACAAGTTCGACGGTTTCATAGACCCATGGAAAGATGTGAAAAATAGATACGGGATTGGACCTACAGATCCTGTAGCTTTATTCATAGGTAGGATGACTTATCAAAAAGGTCCTGACTTATTCCTTGAGGCAATTCCCGACATCCTAAACTCTTATCCAAATGCAAAATTTGTTTTTGTTGGTGATGGTTACATGAAATCTCAGCTTGAGCATAGAGCTAGACAATTAAACATTGCCCATGCGGTAAGGTTTACTGGATATATTCCTGAGCATGAAAAAATAAATTTGCTTAAAGCTTGCGACTGTGTTGTTGTTCCTTCGAGAAACGAACCATTTGGAATTGTAGTTCTGGAAGGATGGGCAGCTGGTAAGCCAGTTATTGCTACACATGGCACAGGAGCAGGGGAAATAGTTTGGCACGATGTTACTGGCTTAAGGGTTTATCAAACGCCAAATTCAATAGCCTGGGGTGTTAAAAATATTTTTTCAAATTTTGAAAGAGGAAGATGGATGGGAGGGAATGGAAGAAAGGCTACAGAAAAAGTATTTAATTGGGATAGGGTTGCTGAAGAAACTTTAAAAGTATATGAGGAGTTGATTTGAATGAAATGTTGGTTTTGTGAAAAAGAAGCTCGTGGTATATGCATAGTTTGTGGAAGAGCTGTTTGTCATGAGCATGGATATAAGTTAGACCAGTTTACTCATGCAAAAAGCGATACTTCAACCGGAGTTGCAACCTACTTCAAAGCTTTTAATGTTTTGAAATGTAAAGATTGTAAGATCGAATGGGAAAATTGGGAACAGGGAAAGAAAATTTTAAAATAAATCTAAAAATTTTCCAGCAATTACAAACATCGCATGACTCCATGCTAAAGGAATTATTGAGGCTGGTTTGCCATTTTTTATTTGCTCTGGTAGTTTTTCATCAACTCTTTCTATAACCCAATTAAAATATTTTAAAGCTTCCTTTTTCTTACTTGCTAAAGAAAAATAAATGGATAACCAAAAGTTTAAGACTGGCCAAGCTCCACTTTCTTTTCTTCTTAAAAATCCTGCATATTTATCTCCTTTGTATCTCATTATTCCTCCTCCTTCAATTGAGTTAACTTCAATAATTTTCTTTACTGTAGAAACCATTCTATAATCGTTTGGCTTTACTATTTCTCCTGGCCATACTAATCCAAGCAAAGAGGAATCTACTGTTAAATCCTTTTTTCTGTTAAACTTTCTTACAAAATATTTTCTTTTTTTATCATACGAATTTTTAATTATTTTTTCCATCCGATCCTTACAATTAACCCATTCTTTTTTTGGTTCCAGTAGTTTAATCGCAGCTTTTAATCCACGAATGCATAAAGCTAAAGAATAAGTGAAGTTTTCTCCTTTTCTTGAGGAAGCAACTCTTTCTTCCCATAAATCATAAGATGTTCTAAAACATTTTCCTTTCCATGCTGAGCAAATTCCATCAGCAGCTTTTTCTACCATTTTTTCAAATTTTTTAATTGAATAAAATCTTGAATGATTTTCTATTGCCCAAAGTAAGGTTCCAGTTTGGTCTGGCTGGAATTGTTTACCGTAAGCCTTACCATTTGGATAATATCTCATGAAAAAAATTCCTTTTTCTTCAAATTTTTCCGCTTTCCAACACCATTTAAAAAAATTTTCAGGAATTTTTTTCATTCCTAAAAAATCACAAGCAACGCATACAAAGCTTGCATCTCTAGGCCAGACATAAAAATAATTTTTTACACCCTTAGGATAATCAGGATCATATATGTTTGAAGCTACTATAGCCCCATTTTTTAAAGAACACTCTTTGAAAACTTTTTTACTAGTTGTTAAAATTCTTTTTATTTTATCTTCCATACTTCTTCTCTAAAAATTTTAAAACTTCTTTTTCTGAAGGAAACCTATCATCTTTCCTTGAAATTGCTAGACTTGCACAAGCGTTCGCAAATTTCCCAGCTTTTTCTATATCTTTAGTCTTCAAGTAGAAAAAAACGAAAGAAGCATTAAAAATATCTCCAGCTCCAGTTGGGTTTATTGGCTTTATTTTTATTCCTTTTATTCTTATCAGTTTTTTGTTTTCTCCAATCAAACAACCCCTTTCACCAAGCTTTAAAGCAACAATTTTAAATCCAAAATCTAAAAGTTTTTTTACGATTTTTCTTTCATTCTTTTCCTTAGTCAACATTTTTCCTTCAAACTTGTTTGGGAAGAATATGTCAACAAACTTTGCAATTTTTTTCAATTCCTTTAATTTAAAGTTAATCTTGCTTTTAATATCAGGTTCTAAAGTAGTAAGCATCCCTTTCTTTTTTCCATATTTTAAGATTTTTAAAACATCTTTTCTTAAACTATCTAGAAAATTAAAACCACCTATGTGTAAAGCCTTACCTTCAATTTCTTCCAATTTAAAATGTTTTAAAGAAAGTAAAGTATTTGTTCCTCTAAAAGTTAGAAGACTTCTCGAACCATCTTTAAATTGTACTCCTAAAGTAATTCCAGTTCTTTTTTTATTCGTTCTTCTTAACTTGTTTTCAATCCCGAACTCTTTAATTTTTTTAAATAAGAATTCTCCAAAAATATCCTTTCCTACCAACCCAATTAGCCTTGTTTTTAACCCAAGCTTAGAAATTGTAAAAGCAAAGTTTGAAGCACCTCCCCCAATTTGCAAATTAATCCAAGGAACTAACTTTTGCAAATCTTTTCTTGGAAAGGAATCAATAGGTGAAGTCAACAAATCAATATTTACATCGCCAATAACAGTTACTTCAGGCATGCACTTCCCTTATTTTTCTCTTTATTAAAGCAGAGTACTTCCTTATAATTTCTTTTAACTTTTTTTTATTCTTCCCTTCTGCACATAAGTTTATTTCTGGTAAGGTTTGACTTGCTCTTATCAACACCCATTCTGTTTTGTTTAGTTCAATTTTAATTCCGTCCATTATATCTAAAGCCTTGGGAAATTCTTTTTTCAATTCTTCTATAACTTTTATCTTTTTTTCATCACTTCCAGCATGAATGTAAATTTTTTCTGTTGGATTAAGCTTAATCTTGTTAACGATTTCAGAAAGCTTTTTACCTTCTTTTGAAAGAATTCTAGCCAAGTAAAGAGTGGATAAAATTCCATCAGAAAAAGGATAGAATTCGTTAAAGTAAAAATGTGAGCTCTGCTCACCAGCAAACAAAGCTTTTTCTTCTAAACATTTTTTTTCTATAAATCCATGACCAACTCTCCACCAAATTAGTTTCCCACCAAGCTTTTTTACTAAACTTTCAAGCTCGCCTGCACAATCTGCAGTTAGAATTATTTTACCTTTTTTTCTCGAAAGAATATCTTTTATAAAAACTGCTGACATTAAACTACCGTTCAATTCTCTTCCCTTATCATCGACGAAAACTGCTCTGTCTGCGTCTCCATCAAAAGCAACCCCAAAATCTGCTTTTTTCTTTTTCACAGTTTTTTTAAGCAATTCTAAGTTTTTTCCTTTTGGTTCTGGTTTTTTTATACCATAAAAATCTGCTTTAGGTTTTGCATGTAAGCCAACAACTTTTAGACCTAAATCTTTAAAAATTTCTATAGCTTTAAAGCCTACACCTCCAAAACACTCGACTACAATTTTACCTTCTAAAATTCCAAATTTTTTATGCAGGAATTTTTTATATTCTTTGAATCCATTTTTGTTTTCTATTATTCTCCCCCGCCTTTTTATAAAATTTCCGAATGCAAAAATTTTTTTCACTCTTTCTATATCTTC
>CAZRMN010000013.1:12254-19989 GCA_964601215.1 uncultured archaeon | reverse complement strand
ATCTTAGCAAGTAATTTAAATAGAGAATGTCAAGTTTCTAGTGAGGTTTCAAAAGCTTATAAAATTATTAATGTTATAGAATTCGCGAAACTAAATACTTTGCAAGCTTTAAATTTTTCTTTTAACAAAACATTAACCGACACGGGAATTAATGCGAGTGATTTAAAAACAGACCCAGATTTAAGGCAAGACTTTTTAGAAGAACTAAAGAAAAATTTTGAAAGTTGCAAGGATCCTTTGTCTTTTGCTGGAATTGCTGCTTCAGTTGAGTTAAATTCTTTAGATTTTGATGTTTCTCTTTCTAAGGTAGTAGCAGACATTACTATAGAAGCACACGATTCTACATTTCAGGCTTCAACTGATACTAAAATTTATAAAGAATTTTGATTCCACTAATTTTAAGTATCCCAATTTACAAAATTTAATTAATGAGTAGAAAAGGAATAGCTTTACCAGTTGAATACCTTGTTATTCTAATAATTGCTATAGTTGTTTTACTTGCAGTTGTTGTTTGGTATTTATTCTTCTGGCCTAAATGCCCTGACCCACAATTTGTACTTACTCAAGCTTGTAGAGGTTGGTCAATGAACCAATGTTCAACCCCTTGGGATGAATATATAGTTTCTTATGCACTTGTCCCAGATAGAAGATGCATATTAGACGATCCAACTGAAGATCTCTATATGGAAGATGTTTGTAAATATGCAGGTCTTAGTGAAATTGAATGTAAAAAACAATGTGGCTGCGCTTAATCATAAACTAGCTCTCTTCGCATTCTATTTCGAATTTTTTTTCTAAACTATAAGAATAGAAAGCTCTTGCAGTAAAACTATAAGTTAGCTTTGAAGTTTCCAAAGAATTTGGAAGGTCAAACTTCAAAATAATAGTATCCCTTTCATCCTTTTCCAAAGGTTGAATGTTTTCCAGAATAATTTTTCCATGAGAAAAGTAAGGATTAGTATTAGCAAAAATAGGACCCGAAACTGCTTCTTCATAATCTAGCTCATCATACCCAGCTGGTGGTATTTGAGTAATTTCTATTCTATCCAAATAAATCGTTCCCTTACCAGCATTCTGAACGTCTAAAGAAAGATAAACTGTTTTGTCTTTGTATTCATCGCTAATCAAATATTCTTTTTGCGTTCTAAATCTTATGCTCAGAGGACCTTCTGTAGAAGCACTTTTTTTCTCTACTGTCGAAACCTCTTGGGCATACTTTAACAAATTAAAAGAAATGTCTGTACTAGTTTCAAAATCATAGTTGAGCAAGATTTTATACTTAAAGTTTGAACCTTCGCATTTAGCAGAGTCAAAAGTTGCGACGATTAGTTTTTCATCCCCTGCTTCCATTTCACACTTATCACTTATGCTACACCTACTAATATCGTCGGCAGAATGTTTATATTCATCTTTAACAAAATTAACAACATCTACATAAACATTTTTTGCAGTAGTTTTGGAAGAGGAATCCATTTTTAGGGTTATATCTATAATTTCTGGTTCACCTTTTCGAGCAGGATAAATTTTTTCATTTTTCTTAAAAGTTAAGCACTCTGTACATGCCCCAGATTGTTTATCCACTTGAAAAACTCCACATTTAGTTTGGCAATAGGTCATGGGATCTGTTCTTGAATATCCAATGTTAGTCATCATACACCAGCTTACACAAAGCTGGTCTTGCATAGATTTTATGCTTTCATAAATTCCATATTCTTCTAAAGAGGCTTGGACTTTTGGCAAGTTAAACGCAAGGTAAATTGTAAGAATAATAAAACCAAGGCTTGAAAGCCTAAAAAATCCATAAACTATTATAACATAAGCTGTCATTCCAAGAATTATAAAAGTTTTTGTTAAATGGTCCATAGGGATAAGAAAAGTTATTACTAAACCTACTAGCAAAAGTATCCCCGGAATTATTGAATGCCCCCTTTTAGATTTTTTTTCTTCTTCTTTTTCCTCTTCTTCTTTTTCTTTTTTTCTTCTTGTAAGTTTTTCAAGAATTTTATCTCCAAAAGTCTTAAACGTTCTTTTGCATTTGTAACAATAATGGCCTCTTTCACCTTCAGGAGTTTTATAAGCAGTTACAAGGTCTGAACCGCAATAGGGACATTTTGTCATATTCTCTAAAAATTAATTGGTTTTTAAACAAATAATTTGTTAAATTTTAAATCCTGAAGAATCAAATACTTAAAAAGAGGGATATGAAAAAAATTTTGGTTCTTTTATCAGCAATTGTATTTATTTTATTAATTATTGGCGTATATTACTTTTTCTTTTTGAATCCTGAAAAAATGAGAAAAACTGTACTTACTAGTTTAGAAAAAGAATATGAGTTTTGTAAAATAATAAAAGATGAGATATTTTTAAATAGCGGAAAATTTTGGATGATTTGCAACGGGAGACCTTTTTATGCCAGATACGAAAACGGAAATGTAATCTATAAATTAAATGGATGGGACTACTGGATAAAGAAAGATATATCAAATGATTTAAATAATTGCGGATTCTATAAATCTGAACAACTTAATGGAAATTATAATTTAATCTTTTACTGTCCTATTGATCTCAATTCTTCTTATATTACTGCAAAAATTTATTCTTTTGATCCAACCTCAATGAAAATGAATAAAATACAAAATAAAGATTTCTTAACAATTTTAAGTGATGATATAAAAAGCGTTTATAAATTTCTTTCAACATGTTCAGTAGAAAATTTTGTTTCAAAAAAATTCCCAGGGTACCCCGCTATCATGGGTTTAACCTTTGATTGTCTGAACGAAACATACTTTGTAATAACAGATTTGTCGATATCACCCCTTATGCCACCTATTTTAGTTAATAACGAGCTCGATATGGAGAAAAAAGCAAGGATTTCATTTGAAAAGTCTTTTGATTGTCTGGTTGATAATATCAACTATTTTGACTCAGTTGTAGAAGTAACATCTATTTGTAAAGGAATGAGATTAACAGGATATTACGCTTATAAAGAATTGCCTTATGTAAATTTTTTAATCGAATGCCCAGAAAATCGTATTCAAGAATGCGCAAACAAATTTAGTAATTACTTTATTCTACCTCCTATAGGAAATAAAAATTTGAAACTAGTTGAAGAAATAAAAATCCCAGAATGCCAGTTTTGTAGTTATGATGAAAAAAATGCAACTCAAAAAACTTTTATTTTTCTTTTTGGCGAAAGAGTAATGAGTTTAATTTTTGCTAAGGAAACTATATATTTTTTTGGTGTCAAAAATGAAAATATTTGGAGTACATAATTTAATGTTTTTAATTGCATTAGTTTCAACTCTTTTTTTACTTTTTTCTCTAGTTAACGCAAGTTGCCATTATTATTGCGCTAATGAAGTCGATTGGACCGGGCATAGGAGTTATGAATGTGATGAAAATGTTTGTGGCGCTGCATTTGCAGGACAAGCAGATTTGGGAAGGGGGACTTCTAAATGTATGGTAGGCAAGGATCCTCTTAGTGAAAACTGCCCAGATTTTGGATACCAAGGTCTTTTAGGTAAAAGATGTGAAAAAAGTCCGTGCCAAGGTAAAGCAAATCCTTGTGCTTGTAAAAACTGGGCTTGTCCTTCAGTTCCAGATGAATATGATGGATATCCATGCCTAGTAACAAGAGATTGCGTAGATTGGGGTGTACATTGTTATGGTTATGATTATTACGGTAGTTATTCCGCAAATACAAGAGAATGTGTGATGTGTTTAGGAAAGTTTAAATATAAAAAATACGGTGATGCTTATGGTTTACCAGTTGATTGCGAAGGAAACGCCCCTTCTTTAGTATGTTCTGGAACGCCCCACGATTGTTCAGCTTATAATGGTGATAAAACTTTATGCGAAGAAGCTGGTTGCACTTATTATGATAGATGGGGAACATGTACAGGTACACCTAAAGGATGCGACTCATATTTTGCTAAATCAAAGTGTGAATCTCATGGCTGCACTTTTAGATATATATGTGAATCTGCTTGTGGCGCCTCCCAAGAATGCGACGAAAAATATCCTGGTTACGTATTTGGAAAAGATGTAAAGAATGGATGTAAAAATTATACATGCGGTGATGATTGCGCACCCAGATTAGTGGCACACTTTACCAATACTAAGACCACTTCTTATATTTGCGATAATGGAATTTGTAAGAAAAAAACAACATATCATAATTACTATGTAGATGGAGGAATTTGTAAAAAGCATGTGTCCGAAGATGTAGAAATAATAGATAACTGTGTTTGTGACGATGACTATACTAACAAAGGCGTAAAGTGCAATGAAAATCATATAGAAACGACGGTTGTTCAAGGTTTTTCTGGCACACCAGACAATAAATGTGAAGCTGCAGCTTATGGTTCTTCTAATTCTAAAGTAAGAAATTCCAACTGTCTTGCGAGTGAAGAGTGCGATGAAGTAGCCCCGGGTGCAGAATTTTCTGCAGGTTATTATTGTAACGACGAATGCATTTATAGTAGAGATTGTGACAAACTAGATGGGGGTTATGCAGATAATTTTGAAACTGAAGACATAAAAAAATGTAAAGGAGTTTATCCAGAATCCGCGAGACAAATTAGAAATTATTCTTCTGCTGGTGATTTGGACTGTAACTGTGAAGTTACTTATGATTCTTGGATTGAAGAAGTTTCAGTAAATCAAATAACCCAAGGAACAGTGCAAGTATTCCAAAACTGGAATATCACAGTTGATATAAAAGTAAGGAATACAGGGACAAAAGAACAAAAAGACTGGTTTGTTGGAGTAGAATTCTGGAATGTTTCTGATTATAACGACCCCTCGAGTACAAGAGATCCAAAAGGTAGGGTAGATGTTTTTTATGATGGAAAAAATAAAATTGGTGGTTGTAGAAATACAGGGAAACCTTGTCCAGCTGGTGCTACTTGTTACTTAGTAGAAGAAAGTGACACTCCAGACGGAGTTCTAGAATCCCAGGAAGTTGTTACAATAGAATGTAAAGTTCCAGCAAATTTTTATCCTATTACCACTGGAAATGGAAGAATAATGTTTTGGGTTCATGAAAGAGACTTAAGTCAAGATGCAGGAAATAATGGAAATGCTGGTAACGATTGGTGGGATGATGCACTAGCAAGGTCTTTTAGGCCAGAAATTGATGACCCTATAGAAGGTGGTCCAGCTAATGTAACAGTAAACATAACAGAACCCATTCCAATAGAAAATATTAATTATCCATCAAAAGGGATAATAGTGGATTCTCTAGTAAATATTCAATGGAAACTTACAGAAAAACTTGAGCCAGATTGTGAAGCTTTCAGACAAGGTAAACCATTTCCAACGGATTCTGACATTTGCCATACAAATATCCATTGCTTTAAGCCTGGCTATGCCCCAGAAGAAGACGACATATCGGGCTGGATAACTTGCGATGCAGGAATAGGAAATCCTGACATATGTAGATGGAGTAGCCTTCAAACACAAGACAAAGAAATTTATTCTGGAAGTATATGGGTTGATGAGGAAGGAACTTGGAAGTGTAGAATTCATTTAAGAAATAAGAATAGAGACACCCTTTCTCCAGTTTTTGATTTAGTAGTTGAGGAAAAACCCGATGAACCTTACTGTATAGTTAAACCTTCTAGCACAACTCTTTATAGTGACTCGACTGTAACTTTCACTGTTGAATTAAAACCAGGAAAGGAACAACCATGGCCAAATATACCATCAGCTATTCAAGTTAAGTGTGCTGAAGATCAGGAAGAAAAGTTAGTAGAGACGCATCAAAGTTCAGAAATCAGTGTAGATTGTTATTATCCTGCTGTGCAAGAAGAAACTACTACAATTTTTGAAGCTGCTGCAGCCTATCAAGTTGACTCTAATTTAGAATTCACAAAATGTTATTCTCAGATAAATCTTCAACCTCCCTTACCCTGCGAAATTACCAAATTTGAGCTAATTGGAGCAAAATCTCAGTCTCCTACAGTAAGAACAGGTGAGACTATAATAGCAAGACTTGAAGGTGAACATTGCGACGGGAAAACTGCTAAGATAACAGATATTACCACTGGTCAACAAATGTGTACTTGTACTTTTTCTGGTGATACTTGCGAAAATTCTAATTGTTTTACAGCTCCAGAAAAGATGGGTATTTATACTTATGAGGTTTCAGCAAGTCCTGCAGGTCCAACTGCTTCAATAGTAGTTCTAGAATATGGTTTAAATATCTTGAGTGAAAACTATGGAGAATATTCTATGAATTGGAAGCTCTTACCCCAATGGCCTTCTTCAAAAGGAGAATTCTTTTTAGTTTTGGACGCAAAAGATTCTTCTGGAAATCCTTTAATCCCTTCTCAAGGTTATTCTTTCCTCTATACTTATCCTGGTTATGATACTGAGCAACATGCTCTTTCTTTCTTTCCAAATCTTTACGTTAACGTTGGAAACTTTTGGGTAATTGATGGTGAAAAAAAACTTCCAAAAGAATATGGAATTCCTATTGATAGCTCACAAATAAATGGCGTGAAAATAAGTGTAAGAGAAAGTACTGACGAGGGTTTAGTGGAAAGAATGGAGGGAATGATAGTTCCCGGTTCTATAAGTCTAAGCGTTAAGCAAGCTGATTGGAATGAAAACCAAAAAAGATTAGCTGTAAAAGTTTCTTCTAGTGATGAAGATGCCACTCTTACCTACAGAATTTGGAATCCTTCTGATTTGTCTTTAATAAAAGAAGGCAAATTTGAAAAAACTGGGGATTATTTCTATGCTGAAATTCTGAATTTAAATTCAAACGCTTTCTTTTTTGAAATTTTGGCTGACGGTAAATCAACTGGAGGAAAGGTTTTAACTTTCGGTTTTGAGGAGCCTGAATTTTTGCTTAACGTTACACCTTCTGCTATTTCAGGTGAAACTTATCCAAATAGAGAATTTTCAACTAGCTTAACTTTGACTAATTTGGGAAATTCTCCAATAAGCGATTTTTCGATCGAAGCTTCCGATAGGATAAAAGATAACACTTCAATTTCATATTCTTTCATTCAAATTGAAGTTGGCGAAAGCAAAACTGTTGAATTAACTTTTGACATAGGTAATAAACCATTAAACGGAAAAATTTATGTTAACTGCCATGGAAAAACTATAAGCGTTCCTGTTTCAATTTCTGTAACAAATCCACCAGGAGTTTCTGTTTCTCCGCAAAAAATTTCTATTTCTACAAAACCAGGAGAAAGAATAGAGGAAAAATTTGTAGTTACAAATAATGGAGATGAAGCTGTTACTGTTCATGGTATAGACGTTTATGGAATAGAAAACTTAAGCGTGGACATGATTGGAGAAGATACTATTCCAGCTTCTTCTTACAAAACTTATACACTTTATGGAACTCTGTATGAAGAAGGTGAATACGAAGGGGAAATAAGAATTGAAACAAGCGTTGGAATAAAAACAATAGATTTGGAAATAAGTGTAACTTCAACACCACCAGAGCTTTGCGGTAATGGCGTATGTGATGAAGGCGAAAATCATAGTAATTGTCCAGACGACTGCTATTGTGGAGATGGGATTTGTGGGATTGACGAGAATTATACTATTTGCCCAGATGATTGCCCACAAACTACTTGTAATAATAATGGAGTGTGTGAAAAAGGTGAAGACCATACTTCTTGTCCAAATGATTGCCCTGAAGTTTATTGTGGAAATGGAATTTGTGAAGCAGGCGAAACTGAAAGTTGCATAGAAGATTGTGAACAAGCTCAAA
>CAZRMN010000013.1:0-12154 GCA_964601215.1 uncultured archaeon | reverse complement strand
ATTTGTGAAGCAGGCGAAACTGAAAGTTGCATAGAAGATTGTGAACAAGCTCAAACAGATTTGGAAAATGATATTAATGATTTAAACGAGAGCTTGGAAGATTTAAAACAAAGGATGAAAAATCTTGGGGATAAAGTAGATCAAAGCTTATGGGACGAGTATAATGAGATAAAAAATTTAATAAAAGAAGCAAAAAGTTTTCTAGAGCAGGGCGATTACAACAAAGCTAAAGAAAAGTATGAAGATGCTTATAGCAAGTACTTGTCTCTTCTTTCAACTATAGAAGACCTAGAAGAAAGATTTATGAAAGGTGCTGGTGGTTTATCTACAGTTTTAATTGGAGCGATAGTTACAGCTGTAGTGGCTGGAATTGCTATAGGCCTTTGGAAGTTAGGTTATCTTAAAATTAAGTTCAGAGAAGAGGAAGAAGAGGGAGAGTGGGAAGAACCAATTTAAGAAAAGCTTTTAAATCTAATCAAACAAATTAAAAGTAGTTTGGCATTAATTCAAGTAAAAACAAGGAGGTGTGGTAATGCCAGAAGAAGCAAAAACTGAACAAAAAGCTGAAGATAATGTAATCTTCGTTGGAAGAAAACCTTCTATGGCTTATGTACTAGGAGTAATAACTCAGTTCTCCGACGGGAAGCCAGAAGTGCATATAAGAGCTAGAGGAAAAGCAATAAGCAGAGCAGTAGATGTAGCAGAAATAGTAAGAAGAAGGTTCATCGAAGGAGTAAAAATCAAGAACATAGAAATAGGGACAGAAGAGAGAGAACTAGAAGATAAAACAAAAGTTAACGTATCAACAATCGACATAACTCTAGCAAAGTAATCTCTTTCTTCCTTTTTTTAATTTTTAATTTCTCAGAGAAACAAAAGTTAATTAATGAGATATATCCCATTTCAGATTAAAGAGCCAAAAAAATATTTCTCAAAGGAATACATGGAATTTTTGCTTCAGGAAATAAGAGCTAGGGAACCACAAACTTTCTACGAAAAGTTTTGTAAATTTTCTGAAATACTTAGATTAAAACCACCAAAAAAACTAGAAGAAAAACTAAAAAAACAAATAGTTTTTTCATCTTTAAACGTTTCACCTACAGGAGTTCTTTCTGCTTCTGTTCTTTCTTTTATAATTTTTTCCTTGCTTGTTTTTTCTTTTTCTTTTTTTATTAAAGACCTAACTACAATTCTACTTCTTTTCTGTCTACCTTTTGCAATTTCTTGGTATATCTTCACTTATCCTTCCTTTGTCGCACAAGTCACGAGAATTCAGGCTGGAGACGAATCGATAAAAATAATTCTTTATATGATAATTTACTTAAAACTCAATCCAACTTTTGAGGGCGCAGTTAATTTTGTTGTTTCCCACTTGAAAGGACCTATTACAGACGATATGAGAAAGGCTATGTGGGACCTAAACGTTGGAAAGTATAGAACAGTAGAAGAAGCTTTGGGAACTTACATGCCAAAATGGGCAATTTGGAACGAGAATTTTGTTCGTTCTTTAAGCTTACTTTACAGCACTTTAATGGAAGCAAACGAAGAAAAGAGAGAGGCTACTTTAAGAAGATCACTAACCTACATTCTAGAAACAACCAGAGAAAGCATGAAATCTTATGTTGAAGAAATTTCACCACCTTTGGCAATACTTCATTTGCTAGGAATAATGTTACCAGCTCTTGGTATAGTAATGTTCCCTATGGTTGCGATTTTTTTACATCAGCAAGTAAATACACTACAGTTAATTGTCGGTTATATAGTAATCCTTCCCTTGTTCAACTTATTTTTTATTTATAGAATCTTGAAAAAGAGACCCGGAGCTTTTATGGGTCCTGATGTTTCAAAGCATCCTATGCTACCAGAACCTGGTTTTTTTATGATCAAAATCGGAAAATCAAAAATTTATTTCCCAATAATTCTTCTTTCAATTCTTATCGGTTTATTAATAATGCTCCCTGGAATTTTTCATTTTATTGATTTAACATCTTCTCTTTCAACTGCTTCAGAAAATATGAAAGAAGTTATTCTTAAAAAAGAAGCTACCATGAGTTTTGAAAATCTAATTTCCACCTTTTCTATTACACTCGGTTTTGCATTTATGTTCATTTCATACTTTTACTTAAACAGCTTTCAAAGGATTAAAATAAGGAATGAGATAAAAAATATAGAAAGTGAATTCAGAACAGGACTTTTTTCTTTGGGTAATTTTCTTTCAGAAGGTCAGCCGATAGAAGTTGCAGTTGAAAATATCCTTGAAGAATACAGAAAGCTTGGGATGAGAAAAAGACCTGTCTACAAGTTTTTCACCAAATTGTTAAACAATATTAGAAACCTTGGGATGACCTTTAAAAGAGCTCTTTTCGACAAAGAATATGGAATTTTGAGGTACTATCCTTCTGTTTTAATAACAGACATAATGAAAATACTTTCTGATGCATCTCAAAAAAGTTCAGTATTACTTGGAACTATAGCAAAAACCATAGCAAGTTATTTAGACAATATTTATTTGATAGAAGCCAAAATTAGAGAACTTCTTGAAAACACGAGGTCAGCAATTAAACTACAAGCAAGTTTTATTGTTCCTCTAATCTGCGGAATCATAGGTTCTTTAACTATTTTTATTCTTAATGTATTAGTAATTCTTGCTGAAAAACTTGCTGAAATAGAAAGAAATTTAGGCTTAGGAATGTTAGCTGGTGGGATGGATTTTATAAACATCCTAGTAGGAGACTTCAAAAAAATCGTTCCTATGACTGTGGTCCAGGCAACAATAGGAATTTATACGGTTGAAGTCGTAACCATACTTTCAATTCTTCTCAGTGGGATAGAAAATGGATTTGACAAAACTGCTAGAGATTATACTATAGCTAAAACTTTAATCGTTGCAATTCTAGTATATGGTTTTGTTTCATTATTAGGTTTAATGCTTTTCCAAGGTCTTGGGATAACACTAACTTAAGCTGATAGAATGGAAATAGGAAAACTTTTCGCTACATTAGCAATCATATTAGTTTCAATAATAGCAATTTATGTATACATTTCAATTTACTGGCAATTAGCCGAAAAAAAGTGTAATGAGAATTTAGTCGGTTCTCCTAATTATATCCTTAGTTCTTTGAAAGATTGTGTAGAAACTTGTTGGTCTAAAAATGAGTACGGAAAAAGAGAATATAATCAAGATTGTTATACGGTAAACCTAAACTCTTCTGAAATTTTGAAAAAAGAAAGAATAGAATCTTTTCTTAATTCCTCTATTAAAGTAAAAGTTTACTTTGATTTTTTGAAAAAAAACACAAATTATAAAATAAAAGTCAGATATAATTACACAGGTCAGGAAATAAGTTTATTAATTGGTGGAATTCAATGAAAGGTATAGCTATTTCAACTGTGGCTTATATTTTAATCGCAGTAGTTAGTATTTCTGCTTTAATAATTTATGTTGGGCTTCAACTTTCTCCAACTGTTAGAAAAGCATACTGTTCCTTTATTGTAGGTTTAAACTCTTTTCTTCCTCTTCCAGAATCTTTTAGACCTTCTATTCCTAAATTTTGTGAAAATTTGCCAGGAGTTCAAACAGAAATAATAGAAACTGGCGATGTGAATTTTATTTCAGAAAAAATAGCTGCTTATACTCTTGCATGCTGGTACACAACTGGTAAAGTAAATCTAAAAAATGATAAAATATGTTATGAAATTATTTTGAAAAGGGTAGATGGAATTATAACTAGTGAAAATGTAACGAATTATTTACCACAAGAATACAAAAATATAATTAGTTGGAAGATTGGTGATATAAAACAACCAAAATCAGTTGGTATATTTTATAATTCAACTTCAAGGAAAATTGAAGTGGTTTAATGGCTGAAATGGCTTTGGAGTATATCTTTAAAATCTTCATTTATATAGTTGCTGTTCTTGTAATAATTGGAATAATTCTAAATTTTCAGCATATAGCTAGTATGTTTAAACTACCATGTTTATTTCCACCTTGTGAAGAAATCAAGTGTGAAACTTCTATAATAAATGAAGAAGAAATTAATGAAGCTGTTCTTAAAAAATATTGTGACCTTTGTTGGAGTAAAACTGGCGAAAAAAGGTATGATAAGGATTGTGTTTGTTATTTGATAAAGGGAAGTTTAAACCTACCAGCTTCATTTTCACACCCACATTGCAATTTAAAATGTTCAAATCCCAGTGCATCTTCAGTTTTCATAGAGTATAAACTTCTTGAAAATAATGTAACCATAGACTGTTAGATTTAAATCAAAAAAAAAGAAAATTTAATTTGTGAGAGAATGAAAGGAATGACTGCTTTGGAGATTGTTTTCCTTCTTTTTATAATGATTATAGTTACTTTAGTTATAATAAGGCTTGTTCAAACGTATGTAACTATTACTCCTATTGTTAAACCAATAGAAAATTGGCAAGATACTTACAATTATGATAGTGAAAAAGCAAAATGTAGGAATATTTGTGATAGATATATTTCAGGAAGTTTTGGTGGGCATTCATGCGACCAAACAGAAGCTATAAGATTTTGTAAAGAAAAAGTGGCTCTTGATATTAACGGTAATAGACAACCTGGAGAAAAAAATGTAGGGAATCTTGTTATGGGTATTCCTTATTGCGAGGACGGACTTTACTGTTTTCACATATTACCAGATTGTAGTTGTGGCGGTCAAACTCTCACTGCACAAGAATGTCTTAGAATACTTTGCAATTATTATAATTCTACCTCAATTGGCTATACAAAAGAAGAAGCTACAGCAGTGATTCAAAATTTAATTAACCCAGGTACTTGTCATTATGTAGATGAGGTTACAGGCAAAAATGAATCCTATTGGTATATACATGCAGGCTATTTACAGGGATGTGTATAATATATCTAAAAAATAATTTTTAATTAATGCCTGAGTTATGGATTTATGTTTTGGGGGGAATTATAATAGCTGTTATTACACTTTTAACTGCTTATATTTTAATTTCAAACTCAATAAATCATGCAGAAAAACAAATTGCTTTGAACGAATTCTCTTCTTTGTTTACTGACGTGCAAACTGTTTGTTTGGGAGAGGTAAACAATTCAATAGGACCAAAAAAGTATTCAATACCTTTTATAGTTAGGGTTATCTACACTACTAACGAAACTAATGAGATTTTACCCAAGGTTGTAGACCTAATTAAAAATCAGAATAAAACTTCTGGTTTCAAATTTTGCTTGCAGTTTAAGGATGAAGATAAACCTAGATGCCTGCCAGAGTACCCAGAAGTAATGTATTGTAATACTACTATGCCATACATTGGAGCATTGCCAGAAACTGAGGATATATGGATGATGGTAAACAAAATCCTAGGAAAACCAAGAATTAAAGAGTATTACTTAACTATTCAAAAAATTGATTCAGATAAAGTAAAAATTGAAATGGGATAAGTTTATGAAAGGTGTTGCGATTTCAGAAGCTATTCTAATAGTAGGTGTCCTAATCTCAACAAGTATAATAATTCTTGAACTTAGAGGCATTTATGTTTCTCAACAAAAAATTTCTAAAGAGAATGTTGTGGTATCGTTTGCTAAAGATGTTGAGAGTATTGTAGACAGATCGATAGCCACCACAGGGGACACCGCTTTTTTTTATAAGCCAAGAATTAATAAATACAGATTAAAAATTGAGAATAATACAGTAATAATTTTTGATAAAGAAGCAAACGCTACAGCATACTTTTCCAAAACTTTTAATATAGTAGAAAATGAGTTTGAAGATTGCCAAAAATTTTCAATTTTGAAAAAAGGAGATAAACTAGCAATTTTTTGTGAGTGTTTAGAAAATGGTGAAAGTTGTACTGATTCATTAGTTTGTTGTTCAGGATATTGTAACTTAACTAGCAATACTTGTGAAGAACTTCCTGTTTGTCCTGAGGAAAGAATTTGCCCAGGTGCTCCTTCACCTGCTACAAAGGATATAAATGGGAATGATTGTTGCCCAGCATCTCAACCAATTTGCTCGAACTCCCATTGTTGCCCAATAGAAAAACCAAAATATTGTAAGTATCCTAAGCCTGGATTTTCTGAAGGTTGTATGAGTGAAGATGAATATGAACAGAAATGTCAAAAAATAACTTTTACTTTTCTTTTTATCCAAGCAAATGGTATTGTTCCAAATTTCAAAAATTTAGCTGAAAATGCAAAAAATAAATGGATTTCAATCTCTCCTTTTAAAAATTGTCCAGGTGCTGTTAAAAACATAGTTGTAGATGATAAAATTTGTAATGTAGATGAGTGCAATGCTCTGAACGATTTAAGAAGGTGTGCTTTAGAATGGGGTTATGGTAATGTATATACAAGAATTATAGGGGTTAAACATGGAAATTATGTTTGTATGCCAGGCGCAAGAGGGTATACATATTTGTACAGTGATACGGTTTTTGTAGTTGACCAAAATATGGGTGAGATTATGAGTCATGAATTGGGTCATACTTTTGGATTATGCGACGAAGGATATGGGAATACCTTATGCCATTTTTGTGATTCAAATATTTGTAGTTGCGGTGGAACTGTTTGTAGTTGCTCAAATACAAATTGTTGTCCTAACGAACCAGAATCAAACAGTATAATGTGTTCTGCAGATATATGTGGAAGAGGGTGCTCTTATTCAAATCATTTTGCTCCAAGTAGTTATCTTCATTTGGAGGAGGAGTTAAATGGATACTGCTCGTAGAATAACAATTTTATTAATTTTTTGTTTATTATTTACTGTATTTTATATTCAACAAACTTTTGCTGCTGAAAAGATTTTTTCTCTAATTTTTACAATATATAGAAACGATACGGTTGTTCTTGAAAATCTAATTATAGAAACTGGTGAAACTAGTCATTTTCCGACTAGAGATACTGGTTATTACATAGAAATTCTCACACCGGAAAATACTTCTCTTTTTAAATCGAATCTAGGAATTTCTTTTGTTATAAATGTTTTCACCCAAGAAAAAGTCTTGAATACAACTATGACTTTAGACGAAAATTTGATTCAAGTTAGACTTCCGTATTTCAATGAAGCAAGATGGATTAGGATTTATCACGAAGAGAAAAAAATTTTTGAAATAGACTTAGAGAAATACTTTTGTAACAACAATGGGATTTGTGAAGAAAATAAAGGAGAAAATTATTTTAGATGTGAAGTAGATTGTCATTGTGGCAATGGAATTTGTGAAAGTTTTTATGAAGAAAATTATGAAAATTGTCCTGAAGATTGTGTGGGGAGAGGACTTCCTTCGGGTATTATAGTTTATATTTCGATTTTTGTTGTTTTTCTTTTCCTCATTTTGTTTTTTATTAAAAAACTGAAAATGGTGCGAGAAGAATGAAAGCACAAATTAGTTTTACGATGAAAGGCATTTACTTAATTATAATTCTTATAACAATTGCAATAGTTTTGAATCAAGTTGCATCTTTTTATTCGATGCTAAGCGAACAAGAAAAAACTTTAGATTTAAGAGAAGAAGCAATGAACATACTAGAAAAACTTTCTAGTTCAAAAGAATGTTTAGCATATGAAGAAAAGGGTAATATACAAAATCAAGATTTTTATTTGAGCACGCACAGAATTATAGATGCGAGAAAATTAGAACAATTTTCTTCAGAATTTGAAGAAGTCCAACCAACATGTACAAAAAGTTTTGATTTCGGTTATAGAATAACCATAGAAACTTTCCCAATAAATTTAAGCTCTCTCCAGGTAACTACAAAAAGCGGTGTTTTTGAAAAAATACTTAAGTTAATAGACGGAAAAAACACAACTTTTGTTTTAGATGTATCTGGAAGTATGAGTGGATCTGGTGGTAATTGCGATATCGAACTACCTAAAAACACAAAGATCTGTTGTCTTAAACTTTTTATGTATAACTTTATTGATAAACTATCAGATAAAAGTAGGATAGCTGCCATACCATATGGTGATAACACTTATTGTAATCCACAATTATTATTTCCATTTACTAAGTTAGATGGTACAACGACAAGAAATAACCTCAAAAATCTTATCTCAACTCTTCACCCTATTGATTCTACCCCTATGAGTGCAGGTCTCAAAAAAGGATACGAATATTCAATTAATAATTATGGCCAGGCAATAGTTTTACTAACAGATGGATGCGAAAATGAATGTATGCCACCAACAAGTAAAGAGATTGCAAACCAATATAAGACGTATGATATACCTGTTTATACAGTCGCTTACGGGAGTGCTGCATGCATACAACCACTTCAAGATATAGCTGAAATTAGTGGTGGTGAATTTTTTGATGCAAGAACTTGTGAGGAGCTCGTTTCTGAAAGAAAAGAAACTTTAAATTTATCTTTAAATAAAATGATTTGGACTTTTGGCGATAAGAAATTTTCTGAAAAGGATGCTTTAAAAGAAATCCTAACCACTTCTTTACCAGTTGTAGTTTATATAAACAAAACAACTTTCCTTCCTGGAAAAATGGAAATTACAATTGTTAATGGAGAACTAGAAAAACTGAAAGGATTTATAGAACAGAGTTGTTTTACAGGAATAGATTTTGAAAAGAAAATTTTTATTCATTATCCAGTTTATTTAAAAACCTCAGGTCAAGAAAAATTCTTGTGTATGAATATTGAAAGCAAAGAAGTTTGCCAAAAAATTTCTTGTAAGAAAACAATAACTTTTGAAGGAATAGAAAATCCTGGAGAATACACTTTCAATTCTTTGAATAAAGGAAATGAACTGGAGATAATGGTATGAAAGGACAAATGGAATTGATTGAAATCCTTGTTTTAATAGTAGGGGTTTTAATTCTTTTTACCATTTCAAACTATTTTGTAGTTTCGAGATATTCTTCATCTTCAGAGCAACTAATTTATGAACAAGAATACGAAAAAACTTTAGATGTGGTTAAAAACTTTTTCTATGCCAAAATTCCTGTTTTTGAAAAAACTTATGCTCAGATCTTTGGCGATGCAATAGTTAATGATGTAGAAATAGTGGATTATGGCAACAAGTATGGGGGAATTAATTCAACAGAAATTGTTTATAATTATTTCTCTTCTTATTTCCAAAAAAACTGGTACTTGAAGATCCCGAGTAAAAATAAATTTTTTGGGTTTAATCCACAGGAAGGAAAAAAAGTTATTACTTTTATTTTAAGGTTTCCTTTACCATCTTACAACGGTGAGGTAATTGATATTGAATTTGCGAAATGGTAAAGCCCAATCTAGTTTGTTAGTCTTAGCACTTCTTGTAGGAATTTTTATAGTTGGCTGGATTACTTCATTATTTTTAACAGCCTCCTTTTCAGAAAGAATTATACAAAAAACTGCTTTGTCAAAAATTTCAAAATATTTGGATTATATTAAAGGATTTACAAGGTATGCTTTATTACTCTCAACGCATGCTAGCACAAAAGAAATAGCTTCTCAAGGTGGTCAGTTTAGCTATAGTGGAATTCCCAGAAGTTGGATTTGCAATTTAGACATATCGCCAAACTTGGAAACCGTAAAGTTTTTCCTATCAAACCAAACCCAAAAGTATCTTAACGAATACTTAGCAAATTTAAGGATTAAAGATTTGCCTTTGATCAGTATTTCAAACTTTACATGCGTAGATTTTAACATTAATGAAATTTCAAACAAGTATGACGAAAAGTTTAATGTTAGTAGTTACAACAGTATGATAAACATAAACTTAAGGGATAATAATGTAACTTCTTCTAATAATCTTAACATAGAAATCGAACAAAACAGATTTTGGTTTATGTACAGAAAATTCAAAGAATGGTCTCCTGGTGCGGCGCAAAAACTTGTTAGTGGCCTTTGTTCTTGTTTGTCAGAAATTTGTAACTGTCCTACCTCGCCAATTTATCCAGGAGAATGTGAATCTTGCAAAAATACATGTCCAGAATTTCAAACTTGCTTAGAAAATTTGCTTGAAAGTGTAAATAAGGATTTAAACAACACTTTTAACGATAAATTTATTAATTGTAGATGGAACCTTATTGGTTGCTACCATGAACTTGTTCCGTGCTCTGGCTCAATTTGTCAAGATTGGGAAGATGCACCAAAATGCTCAGCTTGTGGTTTTGAAGCTGCTGGTCCACTTTGTTCCGAGTTAATAAAACCAAAGGTTTATTCTATTAAAAGTTATCAACTTGCAAATTCAAATTGCGAAGATTTAAAATGCACTTATTATGCTGAAACAAAAGGCTCTTTTGAAGCTAGTTTTTCGTGCACAGATTATAAATACTTACTTTCAACTTTGGGAGATAGGCATCTAATCTTTAGCGTTCATACAATGGTTAAAATGAGAAAAAGAAATTGTGAACAAGAATTCAACTGTGAAATAAAGAATGGAAATTGTATTTGTCCGATTGATTATAACTGTACTCCATGTAGCTGAAGCTCATCTTTCCAGTATAAATGTTTTCTTATGTTTTTCTATTTCCTTAATTTCTTTTATTAACATTTCCATTCTTTTACCTACACCCATTACCTTTTCTTCTTCCAAGGCTTTTTCCACTCTTCTTAGTTTTCTTGCTTTTTCCGCATAAACTGTAAAAAGCTTTTCTCCTTTTTTAACTGCATCACCAATTTTTTTGTAAAGTAAAACACCTGCACCCTTATCCTTTGGAGAACCAGCAGCTCTAGCAACCTCAACTATAGCAGAATTGTTTATCCAGAAGACAAAACCAGAATTTTCCGCATATATATCCAAACCAAATTCCCCGATTTTAATATCTTCTGGCATTATTTCTGGGTTTCCACCTTGTTCAAATATTATTTCCCTTAGCTTTTCTTCTGCTTTTCCGCTCCTATAAATTTCCATTGCAAGATTTTTTCCATTTTTAACTCCAGCCATTTCTAAGAGAATGCCAGCTATATCAGTAACCTTATCAATTAAATCTGGAACAACTTTCTTTCTCATTATAACTTCTAAAGCTTCTCTAGCCTCTAGAGCAGCACCAATTGCATAACCTATTGGTTGTTCACCATAGGTTATTGCGCACTGTGTTCTAATCCCTAATTTTTTTCCAAGGGTAATGAAATCCTTTGCCAAAGTTGTTGCATCTCCTATAGTTTTTACCTTTGTCCCTCTTCCGCAAGGAATATCTATAACTAAAAATTTTGAATTTACTGCTTTCTTTTTACTCATGATCGAAGGAAGCATTAAAGGGTCAATACCCAGAGGATACTCGACTCTAATAAAAATGTCGTCTGCAGGAGCAAGATTAAGCTTTCCGCCCCAAACTATACATCCATTAGTTTTTTCAACAACTCTTTTCATTTCATCTATATCTAAGCTTACTGGCATTAAAACTTCTGCCCTGTCAGCGGTGCCTGCCGCGGAAGTTATAGCACGAGAAGATGTTTTAGGAATAGTTAAACCAGCTGCTGCAACAATAGGAACTAAAACCAAAGTTGTTTTATCCCCAGGAACCCCACCAATGCTATGTTTATCTAAAATTTTTTCTTTTTCTAATTCTAGAGTTTTACCTGTTCTAACCATAGCTAAAGATAAACTTGCCGCTTCTTCTAGATCTATACCAAAAGCATATAAGGCAGTGACAAAGGATGAAATTTCAATTTCGCTTAAATTCCCTTCTACCACATCCTTAATAATTTCATAAATTTCTTCATAGCTTAGTTTCCTACCCTTTAATTTGCTTTTTATATATTCTAGGGAGGAAGGGAATTTTGCAACCTCAACTTCTATTTCTTCGAATTCTCTTACACCCAAGCATCTCTTAACTTCTTCAGAAATACCAATAAAACCTTTCTTAACGATTTTAGTAGTTACATCAACTATTCCAGTTAACCTTTTTTTCTTGTAAGTAAGTTTAACCCTTGCAGAACTTCTTATTCCTAATTCATCAGCATCTTCTTTATTTAAAATAACTATTGGCTTCCCGCCTGTTTCCAAACTTAAAATTTTTGCTTTTAGGTTCATTTAACAACACACTCTCCTTCTTCACAAATACAAGCCATTTTGGGTTTAGGGCTAACCACTTGAATACATGCAATATCTTTGGGACAAACAGGTTTCTTAAAAGTTCTCAAGTTTACACATTCCCATTTGGCACCCGCACTTTCAGGACAACAATTGGTTATTTGCCAAGAGCAATCTGAATTAGTATAACA
>CAZRMN010000012.1:6429-20413 GCA_964601215.1 uncultured archaeon | reverse complement strand
AATACAAATAATATTAATATTTGGGTTGGTTGTTTTAGTTAAGTTTAAAAAATAATCGGTTAAAAAATGAAAAAAGAAAGAAAAATTGCATTTCATTTTATCCTTCTTCTAGGAATAGTAAGCCTTTTTGCAGACATAACTTATGAAGGAGCAAGAAGTATTATAGGTCCTTATCTTGCTATTTTAGGGGCAAGTGCAAGTGTTGTTGGAATAATATCTGGAATTGGTGAATTTTTAGGTTACAGTCTACGCTTACCCTTTGGTTACCTTGCTGATTATACAAAAAAATATTGGCTGATAACTTTTCTTGGCTATGGTTTAATACTTTCTGTTCCTTTATTGGCTTTTGCTAATCGATGGGAAATTGCTGCATTTCTTATAATTCTAGAAAGAATAGGAAAGGTAAGAGGTCCAGCAAGAGATGCAATACTTTCTTATGCTACAAAAAAAGTAGGAAGAGGTTTTGGTTTTGGTATTCATGAAGCTTTAGACCAACTAGGTGCGCTAATCGGACCTTTAATTTTTTCGATTTTATTTTTCCTAAACTGGAGTTATAGGGAAGCATTTACAATTTTGTGGATACCCGCATTTTTAACTTTGTTTGTTTTAGGATTTGCAAGAACTAAAATTCCTTCACCGCAAAAGTTTGAAAAAAGAAAAGTAAAAAGAAAAACCAAACTACCTAAAGCTTTTTGGTATTATAGTTTATTCATTTTTCTAAGTGTAGCAGGATTTGTAAATTTTCAAATAATTTCTTATCATTTTAAAACATTAAAACTAATTTCAGATGTACAAATTCCTCTTTTTTACTCTATTGCTATGGCTGTAGATGCTGTTGTAGCACTACTCGTCGGAAAAATTTACGATAGAATAGGGTTTTCTTTATTAATTCTTATTCCATTTTTAACCATACTTATTCCATTTTTTACTTTTTCATTTATTCCTTTGCTTCTGCTAGTAGGAATAATCCTTTGGGGAGCTACTATGGGTATCCATGAAACTATAATGCGCGCTGCTATAGCTGACTTAACACCAATAAATAGAAGAGGTTTTGCGTACGGTATTTTCAACACTCTATACGGAATTTCATGGCTTTTTGGGAGTAGTTTAATTGGTTTAATGTATGAAATCTCGATGGGTTACATAGGAACTTTTGTGATTGGGATGGAGATACTTTCAGTAATAGTTTTTATTCTGATCAAAAAATCACTTCATTAAAACTTTTTAAACACCAAAAAATTTATTAATACTTCCTCCAATTTTTAACTATTAGTTTTATTTTTATGAAAAAATTTATGCAACGGCAACATGTAATATATACTCTTCTCTTGTTTAGTGATATCTATGGTTTTCAAACTATTGAATAAAAGTTTGCAAAAGTTAATAGAAAAAAGATTTAAAGAGCCTACACTACCTCAAAAACTAGCTATTCCTGCTATACTTGAAGGAAAGAACATTCTATTAGAAGCTGCAGTTGGAACTGGTAAAACAGAAGCAGCTATTCTACCCTTGCTTCATTTTGTAATAGAACAAAAACCAAAGCCTATATCTATTCTTTATATCACTCCCCTAAGGGCTTTGAATAGAGATATGTTAGAAAGACTAATATGGTGGTGTAACAAGACTGAAATTGAAGTTTCAGTAAGGCATGGGGATACCAGCCAGCATGAAAGGAGAATGCAAGCAGAATTTCCTCCTCAGCTCTTAATAACAACACCAGAAACTTTACAAGCTATTTTACCCGGAAAACTGCTAAAAGAGCATTTGAAGAATGTTAAGTGGGTTGTAATAGATGAAGTTCATGAAATTGCAGATTCTAAGCGTGGGATTCAGTTAAGCTTAGCATTAGAAAGATTAAAAGAACTTTGTGGAAAATTTCAAGTAATAGGTTTATCTGCAACTATTGGTTCTCCAGAAGAAGTTGCAAAATTCATTTGTCCTGATCAGGAAATAGAAATAATAAAAGCAATTTCTCCAAAGCAAATAAGAATAAAAGTAATCCATCCTTTAGCATCACCAAAAGATAAAAAACTTGCTGGAAAAATTTATGCTTCTCCTGAAACTGCAGCCAGGTTAAGAGAAATAATGAGTTTGATTAAAAAATCTCGTTCAGTTTTAGCTTTTACTAACACAAGAGAGTTTGCTGAAATTTTAGCTTCTAGAATTAAAGCCTTAGATAAATCATTTCCTTCTGGAATTCATCATTCAAGTTTAAGCAAGGAAGTTAGAATTAAAACAGAAAAAGAATTCAAAGAAGAAAAGATTAAATCAATAATTTCCACTAGTTCGCTCCAATTAGGAATAGACATAGGAAGTGTTGACCTAGTTTTACAATATCAATCACCAAGGCAAGTAACTCAGCTTATTCAAAGGGTTGGAAGGAGTGGACATAAAATAGAAAGAATAAGCAAGGGTATTATCATCACAACTGATGAGGACGACATCTTCGAAGCTGCAGTTATTGCAAGAAAAGCTTTAAACGAAGAGCTAGAGCCTTTGAGGATTCACAAAAAACCTTTAGATGTTTTAGCCCATCAAATAGTTGGCTTAAGCATGGATAATTGGAAAATAGAGTTGGAAAAAGCTTATCAAATAGTAAGAAGAGCTTATCCTTATCGAAACTTAAGCTTTACAGAATTCTTAGAAGTTTGCAAACTTTTGCAAAAGCTTGGTTTAATTTTTCTTAATGGGTTCATAAAGAAAAAGAGAAGAGGTTTGCAATACTATTTCCAAAATCTTTCAACGATTCCAGACGTTAAAAAGTATAAAGTATTTAATGTTTTAGATAATTCTTTTGTTGGTGTTTTGGATGAAGAGTTTGTTGCTTTGCATGGAGAAATAGGTTCGAGTTTTATAGTTAAGGGTGATGCGTGGCGAATATTAGATATAAGCGAGGATAAAATTCTTGTAGAGCCTACTATAGACATAGAAGCTTCAATTCCTGCATGGGAAGGAGAATTAATTCCTGTACCTTTTGAAGTTGCACAAGAGGTTGGACGATTAAGAAGTTTAATTACTGAATACCTTATTAAACTTGAAGATGAGGAAATTATTAAAAAATTAAGAGAAGTTTATCCGATAGACAAAAATTGCGCAAAAAAAATGATTGAAATTATTAGAAAACAATTAAACAAGAGCATGGTTCCAGATGATAAAACAATTCTTGTTGAAGATTATGAAAATAATGTAATAATCCATGCATGCTTTGGTTCTTTAGTAAATGAAACTTTGGGGAGATTTTTATCCGCTTTATTAACTGCAAGGCTTGGTTCTGTTGCTTTAAAAACTGACCCTTACAGAATAATACTTCAATTTCAAAACAAAAATTTAGAAGTTCTAAAGGAAATTCTTTTTAAGACAAATCCTAAGCATTTAAAAACTTACTTAGAAATGAGTTTAACAAAAACCCATTTGTTTGAATGGAAGTTTGTTCATGTAGCAAAAAGGTTTGGTGCTATTGCCAAAGATGCAGAATATGGAAAAACTAAGCTTAGCAGAATAGTTGAAGAATATCTAGGTTCGCCAATTTTCAAAGAGACTCTGAATGAGTTAGAAACTGAAAAATTGGATATAGAAAAAGCTATGGAAATACTCAAAAAAATCCAAAAAGGAGAAATAAAAATAGTTTTTAAATCTGGTTTATCTCCCTTGGGAAGAATTGGTATAAGACATAAGTTTGCTGAAGTTGTTGGTCCAGAAAAACCAGAGACTGAAATTTTCAAACTTTTCAAGCAAAGATTACTCGAAACTAAAGTTAAGTTAATTTGTTTGAATTGTGGATTATGGTCTAGAAGTTTTAAGGTTAAAGAAATTCCAGAAGGTTTGAAGTGTAGAAGATGTGAGGCAAGACTATTAGGAATTATTAACCCAGGGAATGAAAAAATTGTAAAAATTATAAAAAGAAAATTAAAAAATCTTTCTTTAACTAATGAAGAAGCAAAAAAATTTGAAAGAGTAAGGAGAACTGCTGATTTGTTTTTAGTTTATGGAAAAAAAGCAGTTATTTGCTTGGCCGCAAAAGGAGTTGGACCGAACACTGCTACAAGAATTCTTGCAAGATATCATAAGAACGAAGATGATTTGCTTAAGGATATTTTAGCTGCTGAAAGAACTTACTTAAGAACAAAAAGATACTGGACAATTTAAATATATATTAAAAACTTTCTAAATTTAATATGATGTTTTTAAGTGCTTTTGAGATAGAGACAATAATTAAACTGATTCTTGGAACTTTTCTTGGAGGAACTTTAGGCTACGAAAGAGAAAAGACAAAAAAGCCTGCTGGGTTAAGAACGCATATGCTAGTAAGCTTGGGCTCAACTCTTTTCACTATAATTTCTTTCACAGCATTTCCTATTGATCCTGCTAGAATAGCTTCCTATGTAGTAATGGGAATTGGTTTTATTGGTGCTGGTACAGTTTTACAAATGAAGAAAAAGGTTATTGGTTTAACTACTGCAGCTTCTCTCTGGGTTGCAGCTTCAATAGGAATGGCCGTTGGCATAGGATACTACTCCATCGCAATATTCACAACCATACTTTCGTTTTTAATTTTAAGGTTGAGTGCAGTAGAAAAAGGAATGAAACGTTAAATGGGTTTCATCTTAAACTTTTCAAAAGCAAGCTTTTCTAATTTTCTTATTTCTTCCTTCCTAAAACCTATGTAAATTCCTCCAAGCTTACCACCAACCCAAGTTCTTGTTTTTTTACCTTCTTCTAAAACCTTGTTCAAAAAAGGGTGAATTATTTCAATAGCTTTAATTTTAACCTTCTTTTTCTTGTAGGTTATTTCCTTCTCAACTTTTATTCTAATTCCATTTTCTATTCCATGAATAGAAAGGAATTCACCTCTCTTTGGTGGAATTATATTATCTAGAATTTCATGCTCTATGTCTAGATGAGTAACTCTTGCTAATGCATAACCCTTAAGGTGGATATAAACTACTGCTTTTAATTTAACTCTTTCCTTTTCTCCAACTAAGTAAACTTTAGAGTTTTTGAGTTCTAACTTACCTTCTGCCCTTCCAGTCATAGCAAACAATTTAAATTAAACCAACCAAGAAATTAAAATATGGGTTTTTTTGTTGTAATCGAAGGAATAGATGGAGCAGGAGGAGAAACCCAATCTAAGCTTTTAAAAGAATTTCTCGAAAAAAAAGGAAAAAAAGTTGAACTAGTAAAATATCCTGATTATGAGGGACCTATTGGCAAATTAATTCATGATTTTCTTCATAAAAAGTTCGATATTTCTCCTGAGGTTCAGTTTTGTTTGTACGCTTCTGATATGGTAAAAGACAAAGAAAAAATAGAAAAAGCTTTGAAAGAAGGTAAAATTGTTATTGCTGATAGATACTTAACTTCTACTCTTGCTTACCAAACACTAAAAGGTTTTCCTTTAGAAAAAGGATTAGAATTTGCAGAATTGTTTGAATTACCAACACCTGACCTAGTAATCTTTTTAGAGATTTTACCAGAAACTAGTATTAAAAGGAAGTTTAAGGAAAAAAATGATTTGGACAGGCATGAAGCAAACAAAGATTTTTTGAGAAAAGTAAATGAAAGTTATCATAGATTAATTGAAAACCAAATTTTTGCTAAGGAATGGGTTGTAATCGATGGAGAAAAATCAATAGAAGAGGTTGCTAAAAAAATTCAGAAAATTGTTTTATCCAAGCTTTAAAGGAAGTATTTTTAAAATTTCTTGGATATCGTTAATTATAAAGTTTGGTTTTTGTTCTGGTTTTTTCTTATCGATTTTAAATATTTGTCCATACTTTGCAAGAACAGTTATCATTCCAAACTTATTTGCTCCAGCAATATCTCTTCTTGGGTCATCACCTATCATCATTATTTCCTCTGGCTTAAGCTTAAGCTTAGAAAGGGCTAGTTTAAAAGGTAATTCATGAGGCTTTTTCTTAGAAGTTTCTTCAAAGGCAATTATAAAATCAAAGAAATGGTGAAGCTTCATTCCTACCAAACGTGTCCAAGCTTGAAAAATAGGGGCATCGCTAATTATTCCAAGCTTATAACCTCTTCTTATCAATTCACGTAAAGTTGGAATCACATGAGGGTAAGGTTCAACATAGCCTTCTTTAATTCTTCTATAAGCTACAACTCCAGCAGCAAGGATTTTGTAATCAATTTTTCCCAAAACTCTTTTTAAAACTTCGTTAAATACTTTCTGATACTCTATTCCAAATTTTTCATAAACTTCTTTAATTAGTTTCAGGGCTTCTTTCTTTTTTAAGGGTAGACCAGCATCTATCATTGCTTCTACAGCAGATTCTATTGCTCTAGATTTCATTCTCATAAAATCTATAAGAGTATTGTCTAAGTCAAAAAGTATCGCTTTAACTTTTTTTACATCTTTCATACTTTCACCTTTTCGACCAATAAGTTCTTTTTTCTTTTTTCCATCTAATAAAATCTTTAATTATTTTCGCATGGTCAAAAGCTAGCCTATTAAAATCAACCTCTCTTAAATTAAACCAGCCTGCTTCTTTGGCATCTGAACCAGCTTTAAGTTCCCCTTTTAATATTTTAGTGATAAAAGCTACTGTAACATAACCTTTTGGATGCCTTTTAGGGTCCGAATAAACCCCTAGTATTTCTGCAGGTTCAATTTCAAGAGAAGTTTCTTCCAGAGCTTCTCTTACAACAGCATCCTCTACACTCTCATTGTTTTCGAGCATTCCTCCAGGAAGAGCAAGCCATCCTTTAAATGGTTCTTTCCCTCTTTTAATTAAAACTATTTTATTATTTTTCTCAATTATTGCATCTACGCTTAATCTTCTTTCCATCAAACCACTTCAAACCTTTTGAATTTTTTCTCATTAAATTTCATTTTTTTAAAATACTCTTTTTCTATATCCATTTCAAGAGCTTGGTCAGCAAGTTTTAATAAATAAATGAACACATCAGTTAGTTCTTCCTTTAATTTCTCATACATATCCTTTCCAGGAAGCTTTCCTGTAGAGTTAAACTCTCTTAGTATTTTTTTCACCAAATTAGCAAATTCTCCTACCTCACCAGTTAAAGCTATCGTACCATATTGTAAATGTTCAAGCTTTTCTTTTTCAGAAGAATTAGCCCAGTTCCATCCATGCTTTTCATCAAATTCTCTTTGGAATTTTGCAATTTCTTTCAAATTCATAAGATCACCTATAGGAATTTATTCCCTGGAAATATATTAATTTAAATATGATTTTTAGAGAAATCTTCTTTTAGTCAATTTAAAGAATACTTATCGCAAAGTTTTATTTCTCTCAGTTGAGATCTTGTTCTTTCTAGAGTTTGTATAGTTTTGTTTATAGCTTGGTAAAATTCTTGCAACACTTTCGAAAGCCCTGTGGGATAGTGTGCAAAAATATTATATTCTGGTATTTTTCTTGCTTTAAAATCCTTGTATTCCAATTTTTTAGAGTTTGAAAATATCATGAATCTTTTTTTAACAAGAAATTATTTAAATCTGATTAAAGAAGCTAAAAAAATACCAGAAAAAAATACTTAAGCCAAAAAATACATAATTAAATTAATGGATGTTACAGGCGTAGTGACACAAGTGATAACTAATTTTATAAATTCTGCTATAGAATTCCTTCCAAAACTTTTTGGCGCTCTTATTCTTTTAATTATAGGTTGGATTATAGGGCTAGTAATCGGAAGAGTTATAAAAGAAATACTTCGAAGAGTTAAAATAGATAAGTATATAGCAAGGGGTAAAAGGCCAGTTTTTAAGCTTAGTGACACTTTGTCAGTTATAGTAACTTGGGGAATTTATCTTGTATTCATACAGGCTGCTGTGGATATTCTAGAAATTCCTGCTTTGTCGCAATTTCTCCAGGGAATACTAGCTTTTCTGCCTGGTTTAATTAAAGCTATCATAATAGTAATAGTTGGTTATGCTTTAGCTGAGTACGTAAGGGAAAATGTTGAAGCAAGTAAAGTCACTTATTCTGGACTTATAGGAAGAATTTTATTCTTCTTAACAATTTATATTGCAATAGCCATAGCCTTACCTTTAGTTGGAATAGATCCATTCTTAGTAAATGCTTTGCTTTTAGTAATGGCTGGCTGTGTAGGTTTAGGCTTAGCTATAGCCATAGGTTTTGGCTTAAAAGATGACATTAAAAAGATTATTAAAAAATACGAGAAGAAACTTAAATAATATCTTTTCTTATTTTTTTCTTGTGAGAGAATGAGAATAGCTATGCTCGGTTGGGAGTTTCCTCCTCTTTCCATCGGAGGTTTAGGAACTCATACTTATGGGTTAGCTGAATCACTTTCAAAAAAAAGTGTAAAAATCGATTTTTACATGCCAAAGACGAAAAAGAAAATAACTGAAAAATGGTTAAATATAATTCAAATTCCATTTTCTAAAGATTGGCTTACAAAACCAATTAACAAAATAAATCCTTATTTGGAACTTAGGAAAGAATTAAACTCTATTAATTTAGATGTAAATAGTATTACAAACTCTAAATGGGATTTGTATAGTCGTTTATGTGCAAAAGCACTTCTGAAAAAACATAAAAAAGAGCCTTACAAACTTATACACTGTCAAGCATGGTTTGGTTTAAAGGCTGCCTTGTTGTTCAAAAAATGGAGTAAACTACCTATTATTATAACACTTCACACATCAGAGTATGGCAAGTATGGAAAAAAAATAAACAAAAAAATAATAGAAATCGAAAAAACTTGTGTCAAGCAAGCAGATAAAATTATAGTTGTGAGTAATCTTCTTCGTAAAATTTTTCTTAAAAAATATAAAATAAATCCTAAAAAAATTAAAACTATACCAAATGGTATAAGTGAGGATTTTTTTAAGAAAAAATTAAAACCAAAAAGATACGCTAAAAAACAGGTTTTATTCGTTGGTAGATTAAAACCATATAAAAATATTGAAATAATTTTGAAAGTTGCAAAAAAAGTTTTAGAAGAAGAAAAAGATGTTAAGTTTGTCGTAGTTGGAAATGGAGAAAATATTAAAAAATATGAAAATATCTCTAAAAAGTTGAAGATAAGAGAAAATGTAATCTTTACAGGGCATTTACCTTATCATAAACTCTTGAATATATATGCAGGTAGCGATGTATACTTACTCCTTAGCAAATTTGATGCTTTTGGGTTAACTGCACTAGAAGCAATGGCTTCTGGTATACCAGTAATAGTTTCAAGAACTACTGGAATAAGTGAGCTAGTTAAAAATTGTATAAAAGTTGATTACTGGAATATTAGAGAAATTACAAAAGAGATTGTAAATTTGTTAAAAAATGAAAAATTAAGGATTTCTTTGGGTAAGAAAGCTCAAGCTGAAGCAAAAAAATTCTTATGGAATAGAATAGCAAAAGAATACGTTAAATTATATAGGGAAATTTCTAGTTGATAAGTTCAATAATTTTTGAAAAATCAGTAATTACTATATCTACAAGTTTTTTTATTTCGCTAGTTGGATTAAAACCTATACTTAACCCTGCAGTTTTAAACATACACAAGTCACTAATTCCATTACCTACTGCTACACATTCTTTTAATGAAATTTTTTCTTTTTTTGCCAGTTTAATTAGTCCAATTCTTTTACATATAGCATGAAGATAAGGATCATATGGACAGTTCTTGTCAAAGTATTTTTTAAATTCAACTTTTCCTGTAAATATTCCATTTTTAGATAAAAGTTTTGGACATATAAGATGATCAATTTTAAGAATATCTTTAAAATATTCAGAAATTGGTGAAAATTGAGTTGTTATAATCGCTGTTTTTAAACCCTTCTTTTTTAGCTTATTAATGACATCCTTTACTCCTTTAGTAAGATGAACATTTTCACATATTTTGTATACATCTAATTTTCTTTTACCTTTGAAGTATTTTGCAACTTCAAGTGTAATTTGATAATTTTTAATTTTGCCAATTTTTGCTAATTCATTTAATTTTTTAAATTTATTAAAAAAACCAAAATTTTTGGCAACTTTTTCAATCGTCCATTCTTGAGTTAAAGTTTCGTCCAAGTCAAAAGCAATTAGTTTATACTTCATGTTACCATTTTTTTTGATTTTCTTAACTTGATTTTTTTCCTTAGCAAACCAGCTTTTTTAAAAATAGTTTTAACAACTTGTTCAGCCATAGGAGCTAATTCTTTTTCATCTCTTTTCTTATGCTTCACTTCACCGATAAAAACTTCCTTTATTCTCAAATCCCAAACTATGGCATCTAATAAAATCCCTATGTCAGTTCCCCAATCTTTTTCTATTTCTATTTTTTCCAGGAATTTCCTTCTGGTTGCAAATTGTCCGCTCAGGGGCTGAGAAAATCTCATTTCAGGAAACAAAAACTTTAAAATTGGTTTCACAGTAAAATTTGTTATCCTACCTCTTCCTCGGGGCCTTTTAAAGCTTGCCTTGACGAAATCAGCTTTATTTTTAAGTAAAGGATTTATAAGCTTCTCTATTTTATCTGGTGTTATATTTTTAAGGTCTGCATCAAGAAAAAGAATAATCTCACCTTTAGAATGTTTAATCCCTGTTTTAATCGCTTGACCTTTTCCCCTATTCTTTTTATGTCTTACTATTTTTACTTCCAAATCCTTTATTTGCTTTGCTGTTCCATCTGTAGAACCATCATCTACAACTACAACTTCATCCACATGCTTAGCTTTTAAAGCAGCAAGAACAACTTTTCTTATAGTTTTTTTCTCATTGTAAGCTGGAATAATGACTGAAACCAAGGGTTTTTTCCTAGATTTCTCAGGTTCCATTAAAAAATAATTTCCTAGTCTACATTTAAGTCTTTCTCTTTTCAAGCGTTCTTCTCAGTTTTTCTAGCATACTTAAAAAACCCATACTTTCTTTCCTGAATTCTTCTAACACAAGAGAATAAGTGCTTATGAAAGTTTCTATTCCATGGGGAATTCTAGACAGGTCTATCCCAAAATAAGGAGTTCCTCTAGGTTTATAGCCTGGTCTTTCACCAAGCTTTTTGAAGAAGTAGATTGAGGTAGATCGCATGATAAAGGAAACAATAAAAACAAACCAAATGCTCGTAAATTCGGCTATTATTCCACCAACAAAAGGTCCTACGGAAGAACTTAAACCAGTGAACAAATTGTAAACTGCAACGTTTGAAGAAAGATTTTCTTTTGGTAATAAATCTGAAAGATAGGCAAAAGCTGCTAAGTTAAATCCTACCCAAGACATTTGAGCTATTATAGCGTACAAATAAAGCCAGATTACATGGTTAGAAATTGCATAAACAAAGGGTATGAAAGAAATTGGAAGCAAACAGCTGACCATCACAACCCTTTTTCCAAAAAAATCTATGATAGTTCCCCAGGAGCGAGAAAAAACTACTGCTGTTAATATTCCTATAGCTGAAATTATTGCTATATCTAGCTTTGTGCCACCAATTTTTTGGATCAAATAAACGGAGAAGAATGGTCCTGGAATTGCTACACTAAAATTAAGGAAAGAAATAGCTATTATAAAATTCAGGAATTTTTTATTTTTTTTCAAGTTAGAAAAATTAAAAGTATTTTTAATCGCATTCTTAACCCTTGAAAGTGTTCTTTTTCTTGGTTTAAATTCTTTGAATGGAATAAAAGGTATTCTACATATTAAACCTACGAGAAAAATAAGTGAAAAGAAAAAAGGTACAAAGCCAAACTTGTTTAAAATTATTCCTGCAGTGAGATTGCCAATGAAAGAACCTATCCCGCTCCATGTGTTTAAAAAACCTGTAATCCTTCCTCTTTTGTAGCTTGAGGTACTTTGAATGAATAGAGCTGTCCAAGCTGGAATTGAAATAGAGTAGAAAATTGATTGAAGGGAAATTAAAATTATTAGGTGAACAGGATCTTTAACATAAGCTATGGGTATCCAGAAAAAAGCCCAGAGAATGCTGCCTAAGATTATTAAAAATTTCTTCTTGAAGAATTCTGCAAGATTGGAAAAGATTAGTTGGGAAAATAAACCGGAAATGTTGGGTAGTGAGGAAAGCAATCCAATTAGAGTTTTAGAGGCATTTAAACTTAAAGCAAAAACTGGTAGGAAAGGAGAAATTAAACCTTCTGCCAAAGCTCTTAAAAATGCTGAAACATAAAAAGCTTTTTCTTTCATATTATATGAATTTTGTTTTAGAAATTGAAATTCTTTAAGCGAAATAAACGCTAACTATCCCACATTTTTCAGCAATTTCTTTATTTTCTTTTAAGAATTTGTCATCTGCTTCTTTTATTTAAAAGTTTTAATTTTAAATTCAGATAGAAATGAAAGAAATTTTGATTTTTCTTGTCTTAGCAGGTTTGATTGTTTTAATTGCAATTCTAAGTCAGAAATCTATAGAACTAGCACCTGAAAATAATATGAGTAAAGAGGTAAAAGTTAACTTAACTACTAATAAAGAAAGCTACAAGCAAGGAGAAAAAGTTTTCTTAAATGTTTCAGTTTTTTCTCAAGGTCAATTGGAGAATGTTACCATAGTTGTTTCTGGTATAGAAACTAGATTTGGAAGAAATTATATAAATTTAGAAGAAAATGCAGACCTTAACCAGGGAGAAAATTTAATCAAATTCTCTTTTACCATGCCTTATTGTAGCACTTGTAGTGGAGTTTCTGCTGGAAAACATGAAATTTTAGTAAAAGTAATTTATGGAAATGAAACTATTGGCTCTAGTAGTAAAATTATAGAAATAAAATGAGTGGGCCTGCGGGGATTTGAACCCCGGACCTTCTGGTCTCTCTGGATATTCAAATTCTTAAGAGCCAGCTGCTCTACCATGCTGAGCTACAGGCCCATCAAATGGGCCCGAGGAGAGTCGAACTCCTTTCTTCGCCGCGTCAGGGCGACGTCCTACCGTTAGACTACGGGCCCTCTAAAAATAATAGATTAATTTAATCTATTATTAAATATTTTAAATCCTCATTAGTTAAAATAATTTTTAGTCCACATCTTGAAGCTTTTTACTCTTTGATTCTGCAACAAAAATTTTACAACGATATAGAAATTGGTATTTCTTTTGATTTTCTTCTCTTAAACAAACAAATTTTTTTAAATCCCACTTCTTTTAATCTTTGCAAAGCTTCTTTTATTCTATCTCCCACTCTCTCAGGTGAATGAGCATCTGACCCTACTGTTATAATTTTTATACCAGCTTCTAAGCAAAGCTGGAGAAATTCTAAACTTGGAAAGAAATCATTAATTCTATGGTAAAAACCTGAAGTATTAATTTCAATTCCCATGTTATTAGCAAGCAACGCTTCAATAACTTTTTCAACTAACTCTCTATACCTTTCAAATGGTAATTCTCTTCCAAAAAACTTTACTGCATTCTTTCTTATGTAGTCAGGATGTGCTAAAACATCAAAAAGATTACTTTCCACAGTTTCAATAACTCTATCAAAGTAAAGCTTATAAACTTCAAACATGCTTTTATTTTTTAAAAATTTAATAGCTTCTTTTAAAGGACCACCAACTAGAATACCATCAACATAATGAACTGAACCAATTAAAAAATCGAATTCATACTCGTTTAAAATCTTTTCTATTTTTGCATGTTCACTTCTCCAATAATCTACTTCTAAGCCAGCTTTTATTTTTAGATTAAATTCTTCTCTTGCTCTTTCTATGTTTTTGAAATGCTCTTGTATTTGAACAGGAAGAATGCTTTGCCCAGGAATTTTAAGCTTAAGGATATTAAAATGATTTGTAAAAGCAATCTCTCTAAAATTTTTTTCTTTTGCAACTTTGCAATAATCTTCTACTTTACCTCTTGCATCCCATGTATAATCTGTATGGAGATGATAATCTATCATTAAATTTTATTGTGTAGAAAAAATTATAAAACTAAATTAATTTTACTTTTCTTCTCTAATCAGACTAACATACCACCGATTAACTCCAAAACTATAGGTAATAAAACTAATAATTAATTAAAAACGCCCGGAGTGGGATTTGAACCCACAAGGTCCGAAGACCCCCAGCTTAGCAGGCT
>CAZRMN010000012.1:0-6329 GCA_964601215.1 uncultured archaeon | reverse complement strand
CGCCCGGAGTGGGATTTGAACCCACAAGGTCCGAAGACCCCCAGCTTAGCAGGCTGGTGCCTTACCAGATTCGGCACATCCGGGCTTTAATATTTATACCATTATTTAAATTATTAACTTTTTTAACCATAAAATCCAGCAATTCCATGAAAGGGAAAAATCAAGTTTTTTACCTCTTTTGTTATTTCCTTCACTTTTTTTAGTATTTCTCCTGTCTTTTTTGGTTGAGTTTTATCCAAAAGTTCCTCATATTTTTTTCCGTTTATCTTTACTCCAGAAATGTTAATGAACATTACAGCCCAGCATCTTGCTGTATTCTCAATATTATAGCCTCCTCCACCCACGATTAAAAGTTTTCCATCGCAAACTTTATGAGCTAATTCATGCATAATTCTTGCAATTTCCTGGTAAGCTTTAGTTGTCAAAGCCAAACCCACTAAAGGGTCTTGAAAGTGGGCATCGACTCCAAATTGGGTTATAATAATCTCTGGACTATAGGCTTTAATTAAAGGAGGTACTATTTGCCTAAAAGCATGCAAATAAGCTTCATCAAAAGTTCCTTCTGGTAAAGGAATGTTAACTGAATATCCACTTCCATTACCTTCTCCTATTTCATTTATCTCGCCAGTACCAGGAAATATTCCTTTCCTGTGAAATGAAATTTTTAGAATCGGTTCTGAATAGAATATTATTTGAGTTCCGTCTGCGTGATGTCCATCTATGTCTACGACTGCAACTTTTTTAACATTATAATTTCTCTGTAAGTATCTTACTGCTATTGCAATATCGTTAAAAACACAAAATCCTGCTGCTTTATCTGGTAAAGCGTGATGTAATCCTCCACCCGGATTAAAAGCATGCTTTACTTTTCCTTTCATTATTAAATCTGCTCCCAGTAAAGTCCCACCAACTCTTATACAAGCTCCCTTATAAATTCCTCTGGTAGCGGGAGTATCACCATAATCCAAAAATCCAAAGCCTTTTCTACTTCTCTCCTTAACAAATTCAACATATCTTTTCGTATGCACTAACAAAAGGTCTTTTTCCTTCGCAAGTTTTGGTCTAAAAACTTTTGCTTTTGGGTCTAAAAAAACTCCTAAGCTTCTTAATAAATCTAAAGTAATTTTTTCTCTTATTGGTTGAAAAGGATGATCTTTACCAAAAAAATATTTCAAGTAATCCTTGTGGTAAATAAAAGCAGTTAGACCAGACATTCAAGTAAAATTTTTATACTCAGAGCTTAAATATTTAGAAATTTTATATTATTAAAAACACAATTCTAATTAAGGAGGTTAAAAATGCCAATAACAGTTAAAGATGTTGCTGATATGTTCGGCAAGGATGTTTTTACAGGGAAAGGTTACTATTGTGGTAAAGTAGCTGACTTAGAATTCGACTTAACAAGATATAAAATAAGAGCCTTAGTGATAGAAACAGCAAAAGGAAGTGTGATAGGAAGACTAGTAGGAGGAAAAAAGGGAATAATAGTTCCTTATCCGATGGTTCAAGCTATTGGAGATATAGTGATTATCAAGCATATAGTAACACCAGCAATGTCAGAAGAAGGAGAAATTAGCGAAACAGCAGAAGGAGTAGAAACAGTTTGAGAAAATGAAAGGGAAAAAACCACAAAAAGTTAAAGAGTTAACCTGGAGTAAAGCAGGAAATGTATACATCCTTGTTGACCCAGAAACCAAGCAAACTTATACCCTTGACCCTATTGCTTTTCTTGTTTGGATCCAGTGTGATGGAAAAACTAATGTAGAGCAGATAGTAGATGTTTTTTCTGTTAACGGTAATAGAGATATAGTTAAGGCTGCAATTACAGGAATTCTTGAAAAACTTGAGAGTTCTGGGTTAATTAAATGGGTTTGAATGAAAGCAAAAAAGTGGATTGATAAAGGAAGTTATTCTAAGCTTATTCTCTTGAGCAAAAAAGATTTGAAGTCAAACCTACTTCTTCAAATAGTTAAGGTAAAACCTAAATCAAAAATTAATCCTCACTACCACAAAAAAACAAAGGAAGTATTTTTTATTTTGAAAGGAAAAGCCACTCTTCTACTCAAGAATAAAAGAATAAAAGCTAAACCTGGAGATTTTTTTATTTGTAAACCTCGCGATATACATGGAGTAATAAATCATTCAAAAAAAGAGTTTCTTATACTTGTGTTAAAGATAAATCCAAAGGAAAAAGATTCTTATTGGGTTCATTAGGCTAAAACTATTTTCTTTCCTTGTTACTCAGCTATTACACTTCTTCATCGTTTACATATCTATTCAAAAGAATGAGCAAAAAATAAAAAGTAAAAAAGAAGAAATTACCAAAATTCGTCTTCCTCCTCATCTGTCAGAGGGTCCCACTGGTCTTCGTCCATTCTCCATCGCCCCTTTTTATCAGCCACATTTCTTCATGTCCAGAGTGTTGGGAGTCATCAAGAGAACTCGATTTTTTTTCGATTTCATTTTGAAGTGTGGCTGATTAAAAATGAAAAGTTGGCAGGGAGCCAACTTATCTTATTATGTCGATTCCTAGTGCTTCACTTACTTCACTGACTACAGGCCTTTCATAGCTTACTGGTCCTAAGATATAAGGTGACTTAACTCCTGTTATTATCGAAATTACCTGAACCTTACCTTCAAACTCTGGTAGTATTCTAGCACCCCAGTATACTTGAGCTGAAGGATCCAAATGCTGAGCTACAGTTTCACCAATCATGTTAACCTCTTCTAGTTTTAGGTCCGGTCCTCCTGTAATGTGTATTAAAGCACCTGTTGCTCCTGTATAGTCAACTTCTAGCAATGGATTGAGCAATGCTTTTTGAATTGCATCCCTTGCTCTATCGCTACTATTACTTTCACCAACTCCGATAGCTGCTACTCCTCCGCTGTGCATAACAGCTTTTACATCTGCATAATCTAGGTTTACTAGACTTGGTAGAGTAATCGTTTCAGTTATTCCCTTTACCATACTTGCTATTAGTTCGTCTGCAACAGCAAAAGCTTGTTGAATTGAAAGGTTTCCCGCATACTTTAATAGCCTGTCATTCTCAATAACTATGGCAGTATCACAAACCTGTCTTAAATTTGCTAGGCCATCCTCTGCCTTTGCAATTCTTGCACCTTCTAGTTTGAAAGGCATAGTAACTACTGCAATAACAATTGCACCCATGCTCTTAGCAATTTCACAAACAACTGGAATACTTCCTGTACCAGTTCCCTTTCCTAGACCTGCAATAGCAAAAACTAAATCTGCTCCTTCCAAAGCTTCTTTTATTTCATTCCTGGATTCTTCTGCTGCTTTTCTTCCAACTTCTGGAAATCCTCCACATCCCAAGCCTTTTGTCAATTCTCTTCCGATCAAAATCTTTTTATCAGCTTTTCCAACAGCTAAGTGTTTAGCATCAGAGTTGAGTGAAACAGTAGTAGCACCTTCGATTCCCATTTCTGTTAATCTTGTAACTGCATTTTGGCCAGCTCCACCGCATCCTACTACAATAATCTTTGCTTTCTTTACTGAAAATCCGAACTCTTGTTCTGCTAGCTTGTAGTAGTCTACGTTAGAAAAAGTTGCTCCTGAAGTAGATTCTAGCTTAAATCTTGTTAAAGGTGAATCTTCACCCACACTTCTTTTTAATGCATTTTTAACTATAGATTCCATCTCAAATCCTCCCATTTTCAACAAAATATATTTTGTTTCATCGAAAACCTTTTAAGAGGTTTTCAACTAAATTATTCATAGAATTAGAAGTTTAGTATAACCCGTACCTAATTCAACCCGAAATTAAAACCCGTAAAATTCTTTTGTTTAACTGTATATAAATCGATTACTGTAAAATTTTCTATATTTTATTGTAATCATTTTAAAAACTGCTTTTTTTTGATTATAAAGTTTAAATACCTTAAAAAATTATTATTTTTAAGTGAGTAAAGTGAAAGGCGAGTGTTTTAACCTTTAAAACTATTCCTAGGTTTTGTTTAGAGATAATTTTAATTCATAAACTTTCAAATTTTAATGGTGAACTAGTATGAAATTTACGGAAATTGAGAAAATACTTAAGGGAAAGAAAGGTGAAGTTTTGATTAGAGGATGGGTTTATCATAAACGTAGCTCTGGGGGTATTTTATTTTTAATAGTTAGGGATGGAACTGGTTTTATTCAATGTACTTTAAGGGAAGATGAAGTTGGTGAAAAGAAATTAAAAGAAGTCGATAAGCTACCAGTAGAATCAACATTAGAAATAAAAGGTATAGCTAAAAAAGATAAGAGAGCTCCTGGTGGTTATGAGATTGAGGTTAAAGAAGTTAAGGTAATTTCTAAGGCTGAGGAAGGATTTCCTATAGCTAAAAAATATCATGGGCCCGATTTTCTCTTGAATTACAGGCATCTATGGATAAGAAGCGAAAAAATACAAACTATTCTAAGGTTTAGGGCTAAGCTATTAAAATTTGCCAGAGAATGGTTTGAAGCCAATGGCTTTACAGAATTTCACTCTCCAATATTTACAGCTGCAGCTTGCGAAGGAGGAGCTACTCTTTTTCCAGTAAAGTATTTTGATAGAGAAGTTTATTTAACTCAATCCTGGCAACTTTATGCTGAAGCAGGAATAGCTAGCTTGGGTAAGATTTATACCATAGCTCCTTCTTTTAGGGCTGAAAAATCAAGAACAAGAAGACATTTAACCGAATACTGGCATTTAGAGGCAGAGATGCCTTTCTGCGATTTCGAGTGTTTAATCAAAACTATAGAAGATTTTATTACTTACGTATGCCATAAACTTGCAAAAGAAACTAAAAGAGAGTTAGAAAGATTTGGGAGAGATCCTAAGGATTTGCTAAAAATTAAAAAACCATTTCCTAGGATAACTTATTCAGAAGCAATCGAGATTTTGAAGAAGGAGGGAGTTAAAATTGAATGGGGAGATGATTTCGGGGCTGACGAGGAAAGAGTTTTAACTAGGCATTTTGATGTACCATTTTTTGTTACACATTATCCAAAAGGTGTAAAGGCTTTTTATCATAAGCCAGACCCAAAAGACCCAAAACTTACTTTAAGCGTTGACTTGCTTGCTCCAGAAGGTTATGGTGAAATTATAGGAGCAGGAGAAAGGATAGAAGACCTAGAAATTTTGCTAAAAAGAATTAAAGAGGAAAAGTTAGACCCAAAAGATTATGAATGGTATATTGACTTGAGAAGATATGGAACAGTTAAGCATTCAGGATTTGGTTTAGGAGTTGAGAGAATGATAATGTGGATTTTGAAGTTAGAGCATATAAGAGATGCGATTCCATTCCCAAGATTAATAAATAGAGTATATCCTTAAATTTAAGGAAGGTGTGTTTAGTGTCGGTTGCATTAGCAAAAATACTGGGACATCTTTGTGGCGACGGACAGCTAAGATTAGACGGAATCGTGTATTGGAATACAAATGTTGAATTAATTAATGATTGGGAAAGAGCTATATTTCAAGAATTTAAATTAAAATGTTGGAGATATGTTCACAAGAATGTAATCGCATCAGGAATAGGAAATGTAAAAATAGCTAAACGTCTGTCTGTACTACTTAAAGAAAAAAATGAAATTAAAATTCCACGAAGGGATTTATTGCAAAGGAATAAAGAAAAAATTGCATTTCTCCAGGCAATCTTTGAGGACGACGGTACTGTATACATGGATAAAAAACCCCAAAGAAGGCAGATTAAATTATATTCTAAAAACAAAAACTTTCTAAAATTTGTTGAAAAATTACTTAAATCTTTAAGAATAAATTCAAAAATTTATGGACCATATAAAACAGGATCTGGTAATTTATTATTTGAATTAAGGATTACAAAAAAAGAGGATATCCTCTCCTTTTATAATAAGATAGGTTTTCTTTCCACATTCAAACAATTTAAATTAAAGAAAATTGTAAAAAGTTATAAGAGCCCCCGTAGCTCAGTGGTAGAGCGCCCGATGGAAAGGCGAAGCTGTTAGAGTTGTAGAGACCGGTAGGTCGTGGGTTCAAATCCCACCGGGGGCGTTCCTTAAAAAAGTTAAATACTGCTACTTCTAAAAGAAAAACATGAAAAAAGAGGAAAAAAGTTTAGAAGAAATAGTTGATGAAGTAATAGCAGAAAACCCTAAAGCCTTGCTAGAAATTCAAGCTGGTATAAGAAGTTCTTTGGATAAGCTTATAGCAGAAGTTATAAGAAAGGCGAAAGTAAAAGTTGAACCTAGGAAAGTTCGAAATCTAATTCTTAAGAAACTTTGAGATTAGAGTCTATCACTTTTTTAGAGTTAACACAAATGCATACGTATCTTTTATTCAATTCATTTAATTTTTTACTTA